>NZ_JBVKBA010000009.1:249436-299148 GCF_055639175.1 Streptomyces sp. NPDC107546
GGAGGTGTCGGCCTCCGTCTCGGGTACGAAGGACTCCTCCGGCAACTACGTCGGCAGCGCGACGGTGACGGTGTCGGCTTCGGATGCGGAGTCGGGCGTGGCCGCGACGGAGTACTCCCTGGACGGCGGCCCCTACCTGCCGTACTCCGCGCCGGTGGCGGTGAACAGAGCGGGGAGCCACACCTTCCTGTACCGGGCCACCGACAAGGCCGGCAACACCTCCACGGCCAAGTCGCTGACCCTGACCATCGTCGACAGCAAGCCGCCCACCGACTGCCCCGAGACGGACGGCCGTTCGACCGTGTTCGTCGGCACGGTCAACACGGGCATCCCGAACCGCGTCACGACGAATGGCTGCACGATCAACGAGCTGATCGAGGACCATCGGGCCTGGGCCAGCCATGGCGCGTTCGTCTCGTACGTCGAGAAGCTCGTCGCGGACCTCCGGCACGAGGGCGTCGTCGACCAGCGGGAGGCGGGCGACATCAAGAAGGCTGCCGGCCGTTCCGACGTCGGCGACCCGCACACCATGCGCGCGGAGCGGTGAGATAACTGCCGCAACAGGCCTGATGGGGTGGCGCCGGCCGGTCTCATACCCTCATCAGGCCTGCCCGCCGTAACGGCCGGCGGTGCCTGACGCGGACCGTTCGGCCCTCGTTGGGTCACGCAGGAGGGACTTCGAACCAGCTTTGTCCACTGCAAGATGAAAGTGCATCCGAATGCTGCACAAGTTCTTTCGTGTTGGGCAGGACGATGCTACGGTTTTTTGAAAGTCGCGCCCCGAAGTGCCGGGCGTGTGCACGAACTTCGGCGACGACGGGAGGGACGGCGTGAGGCGTATGACGGCTCGACCGGCCAATGTCCATCAGGCACGGCTGCTCCGCCTGCTGCGCGACCTCGGTCCGCAGTCCCGGGTAGCCCTGGGTGATCGGGTCGAGCTGTCGCGCTCCAAGTTCGCGGTGGAGATCGACCGGCTGCTGGAGACGGGCCTCGTCGTCCAGGACGGTCTCGCCGCTTCCCGCGGCGGTCGCCGCTCGCACAACGTCCGGATCGCCCCCTCCCTGCGGTTCCTCGGCGTGGACATCGGCGCCACCTCTGTGGATGTCGCGGTCACCAACGCGGAGCTGGAGGTCCTCGGTCATCTGGCCGAACCGCTGGACGTGCGTGATGGTCCGGTGGCCGTCTTCGAGCGGGTTCTCGCCCTGGCCGCCAAGCTGCGCGAGGCCGGGCTGGCGGAGCACTTCGACGGCGCCGGGATCGGCGTGCCGGGACCCGTCCGGTTCCCCGAGGGAGTTCCGGTCGCACCGCCGATCATGCCCGGCTGGGACGGTTTCCCCGTCCGTGAGGCGCTGAGCCAGGAGCTCGGCTGCCCCGTCCTTGTCGACAACGACGTGAACCTGATGGCCCTGGGCGAGCAGCAGGCCGGTGTCGCCCGATCCGTACGTGACTTCCTGTGGGTCAAGGTCGGGACCGGCATCGGCTGCGGCATCGTGGTTCGCGGCGAGGTCCACCGGGGTGTCACCGGCAGCGCCGGCGACATCGGGCACATCCAGGTCGACCCGGAAGGGCCGCCGTGCGCCTGCGGCAACATCGGTTGCTTGGAGGCGTACTTCAGCGGCAACGCCCTGACGCGCGACGCGACCGCGCTCGCCCAGGCGGGCCGGTCGGTGGAGTTGGCCGGGCGGCTCGAGACGGCAGGACGGCTGACCCCTGAGGACGTGTCGGCAGCCGCCGGCGCCGGGGACGCCGCGGCCCTCGAGCTGATCCGCACGGGCGGAAGCCGCATCGGTCAGGTCATCGCGGGCTTGGTCAGCTTCTTCAACCCCGGCCTGGTGGTCATCGGGGGAGGGCTCACCGGGCTGGGGCACACCCTCCTGGCCAGCATCCGCACCCAGGTCTACCGGCAGTCCCTGCCGTTGGCGACCGGCAACCTGCCGATCGTTCTCGGCGAGCTCGGCCAGGTCGCCGGCGTCGTCGGCGCCACCCGGCTGATCAGCGACCACATCTTCTCACCGGCCTGACGCGCCCCCGCGCGGCCGGAATCCATTCCCCGCGACCGGACGCGTTCCCGCGTCCGGTGCCCGCGCCCACAAGCATTCCTCAGGAGCGCCCATGGACAGTCAGCACAGCTCGCCCACGATCGGGGTGGGCATGATCGGATACGCCTTCATGGGCCGCGCGCACTCGCATGCCTGGCGTAGCGTCGCCTGCGCCTTCGATCTGCCCATGCGCCCGGTCATGGCCGCCCTCGCGGGACGTGAGCAAGCGGCCTTGGAACGGGCTGCCCGGCGTCAAGCCTGGGCTGCGACCGAGACCGACTGGCGGGCCCTGATCGCCCGCCCCGACGTTCAGCTGGTGGACATCTGCACTCCCGGCTCCACTCACGCCGAGATCGCGATCGCGGCGCTGGAGGCCGGTAAGCACGTGCTGTGCGAGAAACCGCTCGCCAACACCGTCGAGGAGGCGGAGGCGATGGCCGCCGCCGCGGCCGCGGCCTCGCGTCGCGGTGTGCGCTCCATGGTGGGGTTCAGCTATCGACGCACACCCGCGCTCGCCCTCGCCCGTCGGCTGATCGCCGAGGGCCGCCTCGGCGCCCTGCGGCACGTACGCGCACAGTATCTCCAGGACTGGATCGTGGATCCGGAGTTCCCGCTGGTATGGCGGCTGCAGCGCGAGCACGCCGGCTCCGGCGCGCTGGGCGACATCGGCGCCCACATCATCGACATCGCCCAGTTCCTCGTCGGTGAGTCGCTGTCGGGAGTCTCCGCCCTGACCGAGACGTTCGTCCGCGAACGGCCTCTTCCTACGGCATCCTCAGGGCTCGCGGCCGTCATCGACGGGGCCACGCCACGCGGACCCGTGACGGTGGACGACACCGCGCTGTTCACCGGCCGGTTTCCCGGAGGCGCCGTCGCGTCTTTCGAGGCCACGCGGGTCGCCGCCGGCCGGAAGAACGCCCTGCGCATCGAGATCAACGGCGACCGCGGCAGCATCGCCTTCGATCTGGAGCGTCTCAACGAACTGGACTTCCACGACCACACCGAGCCGGCTGCGACGGCAGGCTTCCGGCGGATCCTGGTCACCGAACCCGACCACCCCTATCTCGAGGGGTGGTGGCCGCCGGGGCACGGACTCGGCTACGACCACACCTTCGTGCACCAGGTGCATGACCTGATGCACGCCATCATCGATGGCCGGGATCCCGAGCCGTCCTTCGCCGACGGACTGCAAGTGCAGCGGGTGCTCGCAGCGGTGGAGCACAGCGCCGCGAACGGCAGCGTCTGGACGCCGGTTGCGCAGGCGAGCCCACCGCTGCCGTCCGGCACCGGCGACCCCGTCGCGGTCGCTCCCTGAACCGACCGATGTTCCCGCACCGTCGATGAAAAGGACTATTTCAGGGAAACTCCTGACGGGAATCGCTCACTGGAACAACTTTCATCACGCCGGTCGACAAGACGCGATGTGACGCCTCGGGGTCAATCGCTGTACGACAGGTGCCGGTAGGACAGGTGCCGGCAAAAGCCGGGGCACATTCGGCCGTGTCTTCCGGTAATACCGTCCTGCCTCGATGCGAGGGCTGCGCACCCATCGCGTGACCTTCTCATACCCCGAGCTCTCAAGGGCAACGGGCAGGCGGAGAGAGGTGCCCGGCTCCCCGCCTGCCCGCGAACAGGTTAGAAGTCCTCGGCATACCAACCGTGGTCGATGCCGACTGCCCAAAAGTGTTACACCAGTTGCCGCATCTGGCCACGACGGGCCCGAACGGTTCGCGGACCCTTTTCAAACCACGCTGTGAGAACTACCTTCCTGTCAGCTCGCCAGGCGGCAGGGGGCGGCCTGTTCCGGAAAACCGGGACGCACGCCCGTAGCCAAATTCAAACCTCCCGACTTGGACCACCGAAGTCCATCCAAAAGGAAACCGTCAAGGATCCACGACGGGCCCTGAACCGGATCCCGGATCGCTGCCGTCCACGACATACGAGCCCCTCACGGGCCTTCTCACCGAGGCCATCGACGAGGGCTCAACCGATCAATGACCGCGACCAAGTTGACGAGCCGCCACAGGCCCTGTGAGGGCCGGCGGACACCGCATCAGAGGGAGACCCATGAGTGCCCCGCTGCTCGAGATGCAAGGCGTCGTCAAGGAGTTCCCCGGCGTCCGGGCCCTCGACGGTGTCGACCTCGACGTAGTCGCCGGAGAAGTGCACTGCCTGCTGGGCCAGAACGGCGCCGGCAAATCGACACTCATCAAGGTCCTCGCCGGCGCCCACCAGCCCGACGAGGGACACATCGCCTGGGAGGGCGAACCGGTGACCCTCCCGAACCCCACGGCAGCCATGCGCCACGGGATAGCCACCATCTACCAGGAACTCGACCTGGCTGACGGCCTGTCCGTGGCGGAGAACATCTACCTGGGACACGAGCAGTCCTGGCTGGGGTTCGCCCAGCGCTCGCGGATGCACGACGCCGCCCGGCAACTCCTGCGCAGGCTGGGGCACCCCGAGATCCCCGTCACGCGTGAGGTGGGCGAGCTGTCGGCGGCCGGCAAACAGCTCGTGTCCATGGCCCGCGCCCTCTCGCACGACGCACGGCTCATCATCATGGACGAGCCTTCGGCCGTCCTCGCCCATGACGAGGTGGACAATCTCTTCCGCGTCATCGGAGACCTCACCGCCGCCGGCGTGGCGGTCGTCTACATCTCCCATCGCATGGAGGAGATCCGCCGGATCGGGGACCGCGTCACCGTCCTCAAGGACGGCCGCACGGTCGCCCGGGGGCTGCCCGCGCGCACCACCCCCACCTCCGAGCTGGTCTCGCTGATGACCGGCCGCACCGTCGAGTACGTCTTCCCGCCGAGGCCCCAAAGCCCCGACCCCGAGGAGCGGCCGCTGCTCCTGGAGGTCGAACACATCAGCCGCCCGGGGGAGTTCCACGACATCTCCTTCACCGTCCGGGCCGGCGAGATCGTCGGGCTGGCAGGCCTGGTCGGCTCCGGCCGCTCGGAGATCCTGGAAACGGTCTACGGAGCCCGGCGTCCAGCCTCCGGGCGCATCAGCGTGGCAGGATCCGCCCTACGGCCCGGCAGCGTCACCGCCGCCGTCCGGGCGGGCCTCGGGCTCGCCCCGGAGGAACGCAAGAGCCAAGCGCTGTTCATGCAGTCCTCCATAGCCCACAACGTGTCCATGTCCTCGCTGCGACGGTTCGCCCGCGCCGGCTTCCTCGACGCCCGCACCGAGCTGGCCGCCACGACGGAAGCGGTCCGCAGGCTCGACCTGCGGCCCCCCGACGCGACCCGGCCGGTGCGCACGCTCTCCGGCGGCAACCAGCAGAAGGCCGTCGTCGCCCGTTGGTTGCTCACCGACTGCCGACTGCTGCTGCTGGACGAGCCCACCCGCGGCGTGGACGTCGGAGCGCGGGCGGAGCTGTACACGCTCATCCGGCGGCTCGCGGATTCGGGAGTCGGTGTGCTCCTCGTCTCCAGCGAGGTGCCCGAGGTCCTCGGTCTCGCCGACCGCGTCCTCGTCATGCGCGAAGGGCGGGTGGTCCGTGAGGCCGGTGCCCTGGACCTCGACGAATCGAAAGTGCTCGACCTTGTCATGGAAGGGAGCTCCGCGTGAGCCAGCAGACCAGTCCCCCCGGCGGGAGCGGTCCGCTGCCCGTCACCGGCCAGGAATCACCGGCCGGATCCGTCCGGCAGACCGGCATATCCCAGGGGAAGGGCGGCAGATCCTCCTTGCTCGGGCACGTGGGCAGGGTGCGCAACCTCGGCCTGTTCGTCGTCCTCGTCCTGCTCTGCGTCATCGGTGCGCTGACCTCTAGCAACTTCGCGACCAGCCAGAACGCCCTGGTCATACTCACCAGTGCGGCGGTCATCGGGGTCATCACGATCGGGCAGACCTTCATCATCATCGGCGGTGGCATCGACCTGTCCGTCGGCGCGATCGTGGCGCTCGCATCCGTGTGGTGCACCACCGTGGCCACCCAGTCCTTCGGACTCGGCGGCATGGTCTTCTGCGCGCTCGCCGTGGGCGCGGTCGTCGGCCTCGTCAACGGCCTGATCATCGCCTACGGCAACATCGTGGCGTTCATCACCACGATCGCCATGATGGCGAGTGCCCGCGGACTGGCCGAGCGGATCTCCGACCGGCAGTCCCAGGTGGTGACGGTCGAGTCGTTCAACTCGATCGCCTCCACCCGGTTCCTCGGCATTCCGCTGCTGGTCTACATCCTGGTGGTCGCCGTGCTCGCGGGCTGGGTTCTGCTCAACCGCACCACCTTCGGCCGTCGCACGTTCGCCATCGGCGGCAACCAGGAGGCCGCGCGCCTGGCGGGCCTCGACGTGCGCCGTCACACTGTGGTGCTGTACGTCCTGTCAGGCCTGTGCTGCGGCATCGCCGCGATCATGCTGACCGCGCGGACCACCTCCGGGGCCAGCAACCTCGGCGACCTGTACGAACTGGACTCGATCGCCGCAGTGATCATCGGCGGAACCCTGCTGACCGGCGGCCGCGGCTCGCTCGTCGGCTCGATCCTGGGCGTCCTCGTCTTCACCACGATCACCAACATCTTCGTGCTGAACAACCTCACGACCGACATCCAGCAGATCGCCAAGGGTCTGATCATCGTCGCGGCCGTGCTGATCCAGCGACGCGGCCGGAGAACCGCCACCCCCTAGCAGCGGCGCGGGCGGCGACCTTGACCCCGCTGTCGCCGCCCGCGCCGCCCCCAGGCCAAGCCGCGCGGCACGTCCGCATCGACCACGGCAGGCAGGACCCCATGCAGGACCCCCGTGACTGGAAGGACTAGCGAGATGTACAAGCGCGGACTCGGCGGATTGGACCGCAGAAGGCTCCTCCTCGGCGGGGCGGTACTCAGCGGCGGAGCCCTGATCGCCGGCTGCACCAGCAACCAGAGCAACGCCTCCACGGACGACGTCAATGCGGTGTCCAAGGCCGGTACCGACAACGACAAGCCGGGCAGGCACGTGACGATCGGGTTCTCGGCCCCCGCCGCCGACCACGGCTGGATGGCGGCCATCACCAAGAACGCCATGGCGCAGGCGAAGCAGTACTCGGACGTGCACGTCGATGCCGTCGAGGGCACCAACGACGTCAACGCGCAGATCAGCCAGGTCCAGACGCTGATCGGCAAGAAGGTCGACGTGCTGGTGATTCTGCCCTTCGACGGCAAGGCGCTGACCTCCGTGGCCCAACAGGCGATGGACGCAGGCATCCCCGTGATCAACCTCGACCGTGTCTTCGACTCGCCCCTGGCCTATCGGACTTGGGTCGGCGGCGACAACTTCGGCATGGGTCTCAACGCCGGCCTCTACATCGGCAAGACCCTCAAGGCCAAGGGTGTCTCCTCGCCCGTGATCGGCGAGATCGCCGGGATCGACAACCTCGACCTCACCAAGCAACGCAGCGCCGGGTTCAGGCAGGGCTTGGCCAAGTACGGCTTCCACGTGGGAATCCGGCAGGCTGCCAACTTCACCGCGGACTCGGGTCAGCAGGTGATGAGCAACGTACTGCAGGCACGCTCGCACCTCGACGCGGTGTGGAACCACGACGACGACCAGGGCATCGGCGTCGAGGCGGCCATCAAGCAGGCGGGCCGAAGCGAGTTCTTCATGGTTGGCGGTGCCGGCTCCAAGCATGCCATGCAGGAGATCAAGACCGACAACTCCGTACTCAAGGCCACGGTCGTCTACCCGTCGAACATGTCCGCCTCGGCCATCAAACTCGCCCGGCTCATCGCCCAGCACAAGGGCATGAGCGACCTCGTCGGGCAGGACCTGCCGTCCTCGCTGACCCTGTTCTCCGCCACCGTGACCAAGGAGAACGTCGACCAGTACCTTCCCGGCGCCTTCAGCTGACCGGGCACCCACCGTCCTCCCGAAACCAGGTCATGAAAGGTTGATAATGTCCCGAAGAGGTATCGCCGCGCTGCTCTCGGCAGCCGCTCTGGCCCTGCCGCTCGCCGCCACGAGCGCCACCACCGCACACGCCGCGGAACCGGCGTTCAGGGTACTGGTGTTCTCCAAGACCACCGGCTACCGGCACGCCTCCATCCCCGACGGGATCGCGGCGATCGAAAAGCTCGGCCAGGACAACGGCTTCGCGGTCGAGGCGACCGAGGACGCGACCCAGTTCAACGACGCCAACCTGGCCAAGTACCAGTCGGTCGTCTTCCTCTCCACCACGGGCGACCCGTTGGACCAGCAGTCCGAGAAAGACGCCTTCCAGCGCTACATCGAGCACGGCGGCGGCTTCGTCGGCATCCACGCCGCCGCCGACTCCGGTTACACCTGGTCCTGGTACGGCGGCCTGGTCGGCGCGTACTTCAGGGACCACCCGGCGATCCAGCAGGCGACGGTGGACGTCGCGGGCCAGGGCACCGCGGCCACCAGGCACCTGCCGAACCGCTGGACCCGCACCGACGAGTGGTACAACTACCGCTCCAACCCCCGCGCCGACGTGCGCGTCCTGGCCACCCTGGACGAGAGCACGTACAACCCGGTCGGCTACTCCGGCGGCTCGATGGGCGCGGACCACCCCATCTCCTGGTGCCACCCCTACGACGGCGGCCGCTCCTTCTACACAGGCATGGGCCACACCTCGGAGAGCTACACCGAGCCGCAGTTCCTGTCGCACATCCTCGGCGGTATCGAGATGACGGCCGGTACGGCGAAGTTCAACTGCGACCCGGACAGCACCGACTGACCGGCGGTGACGGACCCCGGCGCGCCTGCCGTCCGAGCGGGCGCGCCGGGCACACGCGGTTCCCGCCCGCCCGCCCGTCGGCAGAGCACAGCGAAAGGACCCACCTTGCCGTCGTCAACGACCGCGCGCCGTCTCACGGCACCGGTGCACCCGAACGCCACCGCTCGCGGTTCCTTCCGCCGCGGGCTCCTCGCCGGCGCCGGCGCCGTCCTCGGACTCGTCCTCCTGGCAGGCCTGGTGGCAGTCCTGGTGACGGAGGGGCGTACGGCATCCACCGACCCGACCAGGCAGCTCGCCGACCGTATCCGTGCACAGGACGCCGCCCGCAACACCCAGCAGGTCAAGGCGCTCACCGCACAGGCGAGGGGCATCGCCGCGCGGCTGGCTCCGGTGCTCCGGCAGATGGAGGCGGCCATGCCGCACGAGGGCCGCGCTTCCCGGCCCGCGGGGGCCGCGGAGGCCGGCCGGTGGAAGGCGGTGACGTCCACAGCCGTCGCGGCCCTCGCCCACCCCCCGTCCGGCGACACCGGCTACAACGTGGCCCGTTCCGACTTCACCGCAGCCGTTCGCGCGCTCGACAGCGCCGTGGACTCCTACCGGCTGGCCCTCGGGGCGCCTGACTCCCTGGCGAAGCGGCTCACCGCCGCGGCGGCCTCGCAGCGGGACCAGGGCGTCGACGTCTGGTCGATCGGGGCCACCGAACTCGACGCGATCGACATCGACGCCGGGCTGGGGCACCAGCACGTCTTCCTGCAGGTGACCCCCGATGGTCAGGCCCTGGCCCCGGACGACCAGCCGGAGGGCAGCGGAAGCAGGTGACGGGAACGGCAACATCGACAGCGAGGAACGAGGCGGCCGGGCGCGACCGCGCCCGGCCGACGGAGGTGACGACATGTCAGAACAACGCATCCGCACGGGCATATGGCTGGCGGGGGCGCGTGGATCGGTGGCCACCACGGTCATCGCCGGCACGGCCGCTCTACGGGCGGGCCTGGCCGGGCCGACCGGGTGCGTCACCGAGCAGCCGGGGTTCCCCGACGCCGGCCTGCCCGCCGTGTCCGACCTGGTTTTCGGGGGGCACGACGTGACCTGCACGCCTCTGCCGAAGCGGGCCGAACAGTTGGTCGCGGCCGGCGTGCTGCCCCACGGGCTGCCCGCTCTCGTCCACGACGACATGGCCGCCGCGGACGCCGAGGTACGCCCGGCCCCTCTCCCGGACGCGGCCTTGAGCCAGCTGGACGCCGTCGAGGCGATACGGGCCGACATCGACGCCTTCCGCGAGCGGCACGGCCTCACACGGGTAGTCGTCGTCAACGTGTCCTCGACCGAACCGGTCCTCCCGCCGCACCCGGCGCACACCTCGGCCGGGGCCCTGCGTGCCGCGCTCGCCGCCGGCGAGAACGTGCTTCCGCCCAGCTCCCAGTACGCCCTGGCCGCGATCACGGCCGGGTGCGCCCATGTCGACTTCACGCCCTCCACCGGCATGCGAATCCCGGCACTGCGGGAACTGGCCCAGGAAGCCGGCCTGCCGTACGCCGGAAACGACGGCAAGACCGGGGAGACCCTGCTCAAAGCGACCCTCGGGCCGATGTTCGCCGCCCGGGGCCTGCGGGTACGCGCCTGGTCCGGCACCAACCTGCTCGGCGGAGGCGACGGCGAGACGCTCGCCGATCCGGCCGCGATGGCCAGCAAGACGACCTCCAAGCAGCGGGTGCTCGCGGAAACGCTGGGACACCCGGTCGAGGGCGAGGTCCACATCGACTACGTGCCCTCCCTCGGGGACTGGAAGACGGCCTGGGACCACGTGACGTTCGAGGGGTTCCTGGGCGTGCGGATGAACCTGCAGTTCACCTGGGCCGGTTGCGACTCGGCACTGGCCGCGCCCCTGGTGCTCGATCTCGCCCGGCTGGCGGCCCGGGCTCACGAGCGGGGGATCTCCGGTCCCCTCGGCGAGCTGGCCTTCTTCTTCAAGGACCCCGTCGGCACCAATGAACACGCCGTGATGACCCAGTACGAGACGCTGCGGACCTTCGCCGCTGGGCTCGGGGACCGGCGGTGATCCGCCGGTCCGCGCTTCGGCCCGGCCCCGGCCGGCGAGCCGGCGCAGACGCGGCGCCGCGCTCCGGCCCGGATGGGGCACCGCGCCCCGGATCCGTCTCCTCCGCGTCCGCTCCGGCCGCACCGCGGTCGCCGGGCCTGCGCCTGCGGGACCTGGTCGAACTGGTACGAGCCCCGGCCGCGTTCACCGTGCCGGGGGACGTCCTGGCCGGAGCGGCCGCCGCGGGCCGTCGCCCCGACAGCGCCGTGGCCGGCCTGGCCGCCTCCTCGGTCTGCCTGTACTGGGCCGGGATGGCGCTCAACGACTGGGCCGACCGCGATCTCGACGCGGTCGAACGCCCCGAGCGGCCGATTCCCTCCGGCCGCGTGGCCGCACCCGTCGCCCTGGGCACCGCCGCGACCCTGACCGCGGTCGCCCTCGGCCTGGCCGCCCTCGCCGAAGGCCGTCGCGCGCTGACGGTCGCCGTGCCGCTCGCGGCGACCGTCTGGGCCTACGACCTGTGGGCCAAGTCCCGCCCGGTGGGCCCCGCGGTGATGGCGGCCGCCCGGGGACTCGACGTCCTGCTCGGTGCCCGCGCGGGCCGGCTGCGGCCCGCCCTCCCGGCGGCCGCGACCATCGCCGGGCACACCCTCGCCGTCACCGCGCTCAGCCGCGCCGAGGTCACGGGCGCGGAACCGCGCCTGCCCGGGGTGACCCTCGCCGCCACCGGCGCCGTCGCCGCCGCGACGGCGTTCCGCGCCCGCCCGGCCCGGCAGGGCACGGGCCACCGGCACCGCCTGGCCGTCGCGGGCGGGCTCGCCGTCTACAGCGCGACGGCCGGCCGCGCCCAGGCGCACGCCGTCGCCGATCCTTCGCCGGCAAAGATCCGCAGGGCCGTCGGCGCGGGGATCCTCGGCCTGATCCCGCTGCAGGCCGCGCTCACCGCGGGCACGGGCGCGGTGCGCTCCGCCCTGCCCCTCGCCGCGGCCCTTCCGCTCGCCCGAGCCCTCTCGAGGAGGGTGTCCCCGACATGACCGCATCCCGCCACGGCGACAACACGTCCGCCGAGCCCGTCCTGCGCTACGGGTTCGGCACCAACGGCTTCGCCAACCACCGACTGGAGGACGCGCTCACCGTCATCGCCGAACTCGGCTACGACGGAGTGGCCCTCACCCTCGACCACCACCACCTCGATCCCTTCGCGCCCGGCCTTGCCGCGCGGACGACGGCCCTCGCCCGGCGGCTGGACCGTCTCGGGCTCGGCGTGGTGATCGAGACCGGGGCCCGCTACCTGCTCGACCCCTGGCACAAGCACGAGCCCACCCTGCTCGCGACCGAAGGACGCGAACGCAGGGTGGACTTCCTGCGCCGGGCGGTGGCCGTCGGCGCCGAGCTCGGCGCGCAGGCCGTCTCGTTCTGGGCGGGCGTCCGGCCCGCGCGGCTCGACCCGCGGACGGCGTGGGACCGGCTGGTCGCCGGATGCGCGGACGTCGTCGAGGCGGCGCAGAAGGCGGGCGTCCGGCTGGGCTTCGAACCGGAACCGGGGATGCTCGTGGAGACCCTCGACGAGTACACGAGGCTGGCCGCGGCGCTCGGCGACCCGGCGCCGTTCGGCCTGACCCTGGACATCGGGCACTGCCGCTGCCTGGAGCCGTACCCGGTGCCCGAGTGCGTGCGCCGGGCCGGGAGCCGGCTGGTGAACGTGCAGATCGACGACATGCGCCGGGGCACCCACGAGCACCTGGAGTTCGGCAGTGGCGAGATCGACTTCCCGCCCGTGCTCAGTGCCCTCGACGAGGTCGGCTACCGCGGGCTGGTCGCCGTCGAGCTGCCCCGGCACAGCCACGACGCCCCGGGAGTGGCCCGCCGCTCCCTGGACTTCCTGCGGTCGTGCGATCCCGCGGTCCGTCGCGAGGAGGAGATGGCATGACACCCGACCACCTCAGAACCGCCCTGACCGACCGGATGACCCAGAAGGGCTGGAAGTGGCTCGCCGGTGCGTGTGCCTCGGTGGCCGCCGACCCCGCGGTCGTCGGCGGCCTGTTCCCGCTGGCCGGACGCCGATGCGGACGGGTTCGGCTGGACCCCGGCGACCCGTACGGCTGGACGGTGGACGACGCGGCCCGCTGCCTCCTGCTGGCCGCGCTGCCCTTGACCGGCACACCGTTGCTGGAGCAGATCGAGGCGCTCTACCGGACCGGTGACGCGGCCGAACGGCGCGCCGTGCTGCGCGCCCTGCCGCTGCTGCCCGTCGGCGACGGTGCGCTGCCCCTGGTGCGCGACGCCCTGCGCACCAACGACACACGGCTGATCGCGGCGGCCCTCGGCGACTACGCGACCGACCACCTGGACGCGGAAACCTACCGCCAGGGCGTCCTCAAGTGCGTCTTCACCGGCATCCCGCTGACCGCCCTGCCGGGCCTGCCCGACCGGGCGGACGCGGAAATGGCCCGCATGATGGCCGCGTACGCCCATGAGCGGACTGCCGCGGGACGCGAGGTGCCCGCGGACATCGGGCCGATCCTCGCGCTCTTCCCGGACGTACCGGTGCCCGGTGACGGGGACCTGGCACACATCCCGACCGCGACCACCGACCGCCGAAGCCCCCGGGAGGCGTGATGCGCATCTTCGACCCGCACATCCACATGACCTCGCGCACCACCGACGACTACGAGGCGATGCACGCGGCCGGCGTACGCGCCCTGGTGGAGCCCGCGTTCTGGCTCGGCCAGCCGCGCACCTCGGTCGGCAGTTTCCTGGACTACTTCGACTCCCTCATCGGCTGGGAGCCGTTCCGCGCCGCCCAGTTCGGCATCCGCCACCACTGCACCGTCGCCCTCAACCCCAAGGAGGCCAACGACCCGCGCTGTACGGAGGTGCTCCAGCACCTCCCGCGCTATCTGCTCAAGGACGGTGTGGTCGCCGTCGGCGAGATCGGCTACGACTCGATGACGCCCGAGGAGGACGAGGCGTTCGCCGCCCAGCTGCAGCTTGCCGTAACCCACGATCTGCCGGCGCTGGTCCACACGCCGCACCGCGACAAGGCCGAAGGCGTCGACCGCACCCTCGCCGTGGTGAAGGAATCGGGCATCGCCTCCGAGCGGGTCCTCGTCGACCACCTCAACGAAGTGACGGTACGTCAGGTCATCGACTCGGGCTGCTGGATGGGATTCTCCATCTACCCCGACACCAAGATGGACGAGCGTCGTATGGTCGCCGTGCTGCGCGAGTTCGGCACCGAGCGGATCCTCGTCAACTCGGCCGCCGACTGGGGGAGGAGCGACCCCCTGAAGACCCGGAGGACCGGGGACGCCATGCTCGCCGCCGGCTTCACCCCGGACGACGTGGACAAGGTCCTGTGGCGCAACCCCGTCGCCTTCTACGGCCAGAGCGGCAAACTGGAACTGGACGACTCCGGCGCCCCCGGTGCCGACGCCACCTACGAGGGCAACTCCGTGCTGCGCGGCGCCCGGGCGGAGGTGTAGCCGTGCGTCTGCTCCACCCCGACGGCACCGTCGTCCACCTCGCGTACTGCACCAATGTGCACCCCGCCGAAGACCTCGAAGGAGTACTCGCCCAACTGACCCGGCACAGTGAGCCGGTACGCGAGCGGCTGGGCGTGCCCGTTCTCGGCCTTGGCCTTTGGCTGGCCCGCGACGCCGTGGCGGCCCTCGCCGCGGACGACGGCGCGGTCGGAAGGCTCCGCCGGGAGCTGACCGCTCGCGGTCTGGAGGTCGTCACCCTCAACGGCTTCCCCTACCGCGGCTTCCACGACCCCGTCGTCAAGCACGCCGTCTACCGGCCGGACTGGACCACGCCCGACCGGCTGCACTACACCCTCGACCTCGCCCGGGTACTCGCGGCACTGCTGCCCGACGACGCCGCGTACGGCAGCGTCTCCACGGTGCCGCTGGGCTGGCGGACCCCGTGGACGGCGCAGCAGGCGGAGGACGCCACCCGTTCGCTCGACGCACTGGCACGCGGCCTGGCCGCCCTCGCCGCCGACACGGGCCGGACGATCAAGGTCGGCCTGGAACCCGAGCCGGGCTGCGTCGTCGAGACCTCCGCCGAGGCCGCTCGGCACCTCGCCCGCGTGGACACCGACCGCATCGGCATCTGCCTGGACGCCTGCCATCTGGCCGTCGGCTTCGAGGAGCCGACCGCCGTCCTCGCTCGCCTGGACAGGGCCGGACTCCAGGTGGTCAAGACCCAGGCGTCCTGCGCCCTGCAGGCCGACGCGCCCTTCGATCCGGCCACGCGAGCCGCACTGGCCGCCTTCACCGAACCGCGCTTCCTGCACCAGGTCCGCGAGAGAGGCACCCCGCCCCGGGCCGTGGACGACCTGGACGCCGCCCTGGCCGGGGGGCTGCCGGGCCGCGATCCCTGGCGCGTCCACTTCCACGTGCCGCTGCACGCCGACCCGGAGCCCCCGCTGACCACGACGCGCCCCGAGCTGGAGGCGACCCTCGCCACCCTGCTCGGCGGGGACACCGCCCGCACCGCACACGTGGAGGCCGAGACCTACACCTGGGGGGTGCTCCCCGAGGCCGCTCGCCCGCAGGGCCCCGGGGCCCTCGCCGACGGCATCGCCGCCGAACTGGCTTTCACCCGCGACCACCTGATCTCGCTAGGCCTGAAGGAGGTCGCCCCGTGAACCCCACCCCCCTGCTCGTCCTCGACGTGGTGGGCCTCACCCCCCGGCTGCTCGCACACATGCCCCGCCTGCGGGCCCTGGGCGAGTCGGGCTTCACCGCGCGCCTCGACACCGCGTTCCCCGCCGTCACCTGCACCGTGCAGTCCACCCTGCTCACCGGGCAGCCCGCCACCGGCCACGGCATCGTCGGCAACGGCTGGTACTTCCGCGAACTCGGCGAGGTGCTGCTGTGGCGGCAGCACAACGCGCTCGTCGGCGGGGAGAAGCTGTGGGACGCGGCGCGGCGCTCCCACCCCGGCTACCGCGTCGCCAACGTCTGCTGGTGGTACGCCATGGGCGCCGACGTCGACCTCACCGTCACCCCGCGGCCGATCTACTACTCCGACGGCCGCAAAGAGCCCGACTGCTACACCTTCCCCCCGCAGCTGCACCACGAACTGACCGCGAAGTTCGGCACGTTCCCGCTGTTCACCTACTGGGGGCCGACCGCCTCCCTCACCTCCTCCCGATGGATCGTCGACGCCGCCCGGCACATCGTCGCCACCCACGCCCCCGACCTCACCCTCGTCTACGTCCCCCACCTCGACTACGACCTGCAGCGCTACGGCCCCGACGATCCCCGTGCGGCCGCGGCGGCCGCCGACGTCGACCGGGTCCTCACCCCGCTGCTCGACGACGCCGCCGCGCGCTCGATCACCGTGGTCGCCCTCTCCGAGTACGGCATCACCAACGTCTCCAGGGCGGTGGACGTCAACCGCGTCCTGCGCCGGGCCGGGTTGCTGCACGTCCACACCCAGGGCGGCATGGAATACCTCGACCCGTGGACGTCGGCCGCCTTCGCCGTCGCCGACCACCAGGTCGCCCACGTCTACGTCGCCGACCCGGCCGACACCGAGCGCGTCCGGGAGCTGCTGGCCGGCATCGACGGCGTGGCCGAAGTGCTCACCGAGGAGGGCAAGAAGGCGTACGGCATCGACCACCCGCGTGCCGGGGACCTCGTCGTCGTCGCCGAGCCCGACGCATGGTTCACCTACTACTACTGGCTCGACGACGACCGCGCCCCGGACTTCGCCCGCCTGGTCGAGATCCACCGCAAGCCCGGCTACGACCCGGCCGAACTGTTCATGGACCCGAAGGACCCCAAGGTAAAACTGCGCGCCGCCGCGGCGCTCGCCCGTAAGAAGCTCGGCATGCGCTACCGCATGAGCGTCGTCCCCCTCGACCCGTCCCCGGTGCGCGGCAGCCACGGCCGTCCGCCCGACACCCCCGACGACGGCCCGGTCCTCCTGTGCTCCCAACCGGGCGAGGCGCGCGACCACTACGACGCCACCGAGGTCAAGGACCTGCTGCTACGCCTGGCCGGGCTCCCGCCGAGCACCGCCCCGATCTCCTGACCGCCCAACCGAGTCACTACAGAGCGACGAACCACCGGAGGAACCAGATGCCACGCCCGATCACCCTGTTCACCGGTCAGTGGGCCGACATGCCGTTCGAGGAGGTGTGCCGCCTGGCCGCCAAGTGGGGGTACGACGGTTTGGAGATCGCCTGCTGGGGCGACCACTTCGAGGTCGACAGGGCGCTGGCCGACGACGACTACATCCCCCGCCGCCGCGCCCTGCTGGAGAAGTACAACCTGCGCTGCTGGACCCTCTCCTGCCATCTGACCGGCCAGGCCGTCGGCGACCACCCCATCGACGAGCGCCACAAGGGCATTCTGCCCGCCCGTATCTGGGGCGACGGCGAGCCGGAGGGCGTCCGGCAGCGCGCCGCACAGGAGGTCACGGACACCGCGCGCGCCGCTGCCGCGTTCGGGGTGAAGACCGTCGTCGGCTTCACGGGATCCTCCATCTGGCACACCGTGGCGATGTTCCCGCCGGTTCCGCCGGAGATGATCGAGCGCGGCTACGCGGACTTCGCCGAGCGGTGGAACCCCATCCTCGACGTCTTCGACGAGGTCGGCGTGCGCTTCGCCCACGAAGTCCACCCCTCGGAGATCGCCTACGACTACTGGACGACGGTGCGCACCCTGGAGGCGATCGGGCACCGGGAGGCCTTCGGACTCAACTTCGACCCGTCACACTTCGTCTGGCAGGACCTGGACCCGGTCGGCTTCCTGTGGGACTTCAAGGACCGCATCTATCACGTGGACTGCAAGGAGTCGGTCAAGCGGTTCAACGGCCGCAACGGCCGCCTCGGCTCCCACCTGCCGTGGGCGGACCCGCGCCGTGGCTGGGACTTCGTCTCCACCGGGCACGGGGACGTCCCCTGGGAGGCGTGCTTCCGAATGCTCAACTCGATCGGGTACGACGGACCCATCTCGGTGGAGTGGGAGGACGCCGGCATGGACCGCCTGGTCGGAGCCCCGGATGCCCTGCGGTTCATCCGCGAGCTCGTGGCGATCGAGCCGTCGGCCCAGTCCTTCGACTCGGCTTTCTCCTCAGGCGACTGACGACTTCACGACCAACGCCTCACCCCCGGCGGTCGGCCCGACCGCAGGGCGGCAGGCCGACCGCGGCGCGTCGCGGCCCTGATCGGGGCGAGAGCCGCTGCTGCAGTGCGCTGTGCAGGTCCGCCCACGGCGCCGTGCCGCCCGCCGTCGGGTCGAGCCACACGGTGGAGTACGCCCTGTGCCGGAAGGTGCGCACCACGTCCAGCCGGGCGGTGAAGACAGGCCTCTCGGCCGTCGCCGTGGCGAGCCGGGGGGCCTCTATGTCTCGGTCGCCGTGGCCCCGCAGTAGTGCGGGGGCCTGGGAAAGCGGGCGAACTGCCAGGTCGCGGTCAGCGTCCACGCCGCGACCGACACCGCCTCGTGCCCGCTGCAGTGGCGGCTGTTCCTGCCTCGGGAATGGGAAACGGACAGTGACCGCAGGACCGTCACCCGAGTCCCGCCCGAGGTCACACACCGCGAGAAGTGGCGGGAGCACTAGGGGCGGCGGGCCGGCAAGTGGGCGTCGAGGAAGTGTGAGCGTGCAGCGGGTCTTGGTGTTGTCGCTGGGAGCGGTGCTCTGCCGTGAATGCCGAGAACCGCGGGAGCATGATTGATCGTGCTGCTGCGACTGGCTCATGGGCAGAGTCGGGGTGCGGGAGCCGCGGTCGGGTGCTGGACGGCCGCGCCGGGGAAACTCCGGGGCGGCCGCGTGCGAGTCCGACAGCGCCGGTCAGCTGCGACGGTGCGCCGACTCCTCCAGCCGCTCGACGAGTTCGGCAGCCATGGCCTTGATGGTTTCCAGCCCCTTGCGCCCCCACGGTTGTGGGTCCTGGTCGACCACGCAGATCGTGCCGAGCACCACGCCGGTGCTGTCTATCAGCGGTGCGCCCAGGTAGGACTGGACGCCGATCGCGTCGACCACCGGGTTGCCGGCGAACCGCGGGAAGTCCCGGATGTCCTCCAGTACCAGCGCCCGGCGGCGCTTGACCACGTGCGGGCAGATGCCCATGTCGATGTCGCGGGGCATGACGCGGCCGGGCACCGGATCCTCCAGCAACGGCGGTCCCACGTGGACCGTGGTGTCCTGCGCGGCGCTGTACAAGCCTGCGAAGTACTGGCGGTCGGCGTCGAGGAAGAAGTTGACCCCGGCGTAGCAGCCGCCGGTACGGTGTGCCAGTTCCCGTGCGAAGGCGTCGAGTTCCGCATCCGGACGGGCATCGATGCCCAGCTCGCGCAGCCGCTCGGATCGGGCACGCACCTGTGGGTCCTCCGGGGGGAGGAGCAGGTGGCGCAGGGCGATCCCGGACTCAGGCCCGGAGGAGGGGTTGGTCGGTGTCGGTGCCATGGGAACTCCTTGTCGTGAGCAGATGCTGAATCAGTTCGAGCAGCACGCGGATGCCCGAGCTCTGGACGCGGGCGTCGCACAGCACCACCGGCACCTCCTGACTGAGGTCGAGCGCGGTCCGCACTTCCTCCCCGCGGTAGCGGTGGGCCCTGTCGAACTCGTTGACGGCAACGACGAAGGGCATGCCGCGCCGCTCGAAGAAGTCCACCGCCGCGAAGGAGTGCTCCAGCCTGCGGGTGTCGGCGAGAACCACCGCCCCGAGCGCTCCCTCGGAGAGTTCGTCCCACATGAACAAGAAGCGCTCCTGTCCGGGCGTGCCGAACAAGTACAGGACATGGGACGGACTGAGCGTGATACGACCGAAGTCCAGGGCCACCGTGGTGGTGGCCTTGTTCTCCACTCCGTCCAGCCGGTCCGTGGCCGCGCTGACGGCGGTCAGCATCTCCTCGGTGCTCAGCGGCTCGATCTCGCTGAGCGCGTTGACGAAGGTGGTCTTTCCCACGCCGAACCCGCCGGCGATCAGCACCTTGATGCCCACCGGCAGGACTTCGGCCGGCAGCGGGTCACAGTCGTTTGAGGAGGCCATCGCGTACCGCTTCCAGGAGGTCTCGATCAGGTCGTGCGTCGTGGCCCGGGGACGCCGGGTGCGCATCGCCTGCGACCACCGCGCCTCCCTCGGCCAGATCGGAAAGCAACACCTTGACCACGGCGGCGGGCACCTGCATCCGGGCCGCGACCTCGGCGACGCTCACCGGCCGCTCGCACAGCGCCAGCACCTGCGCATGCTCCAGGCCGAAGGCGCCCTGTGTCTGGGCGCCAGTGGCCCGCACCATGGTCACCAGCGTGAAGTGGGACGTGGCCCTGGTCCGGCCGTCGCTCACCGTGTAGGGACGGACCAGCCGCCCGGCCGCTTCGTCGACCAGCGGTCCGTCCGGGAGGACCGGCGTCATCGCTCATCCCACCGGGCGCCGGGGCGGTGTGGCCAGGTGAGGGCGCACGCTCTTGACCATCATCCCCATCTCGTAGCCCAGCACCGCCGCGTCGGCCTCGCGTCCGGCCAGCACTGCCAGCACCGCGCCGTGCCCGGCGGACGAGACGAACAGCAGCGAGGTGCTGAGCTCCGTCACGATCTGTCGTACGTCCCCGCCGTCGTCGAAGTGCCGGCCCGCGCTGCGCGCCAACGAGTACAGCCCACTGGCGAGGGCGGCCAACTGGTCCGCGGCGTCCTCGTCAAGCCCCTCCGCTGCCTTCACCAGCCCGTCCGAGGACAGCAACAGGGCGCTTCGGGTGTGCGGCACCCGGTTCACCAGACCCGTCAACAGCCAGGAAAGGTCTTCGCTCGCCACGATCGTGTAACTCCTCTTCTACGGAAGGAAACAGCTTGCTGGACGGGGCCCAGGGCCTTCAGGTCGGCTCGGCTGTCAGGGCGTCTCCGCTTCCTCGGCCCTGCGCATTCCGGTCTGGAACGCGGCCATCAGGCCCGGGTCGTGTGCGATGTCCTCGGAGACACCGGTGCTGGGGGCCGCGTGCGGCCGTTCGGCGGCGTGGCTCTGGCGGCGGCGCTGAGGCAGCTGCGGACGGTCGTCCGCGCCGTCGGAGGGCGCCGGGGCGGGCTGGGGTTCGGAATCGGACACGCGCGGATCCGCAACGACCTCCACTGTCGCCCGGAGGTCCGCCGCCTCGGGTTCCACCGGGTCGTGCGGCCCCGCGTCAGGGGTCGGGACGGTGTGGTGCGCGGGCGCGGGAACTGGCGGCTGCGAGCCGAGCAGTGCGCTGGGCAGCACCATGACGGCCTGAGTGCCGCCGTAGACGTTGCTCAGCAATTGCACGGCGATGTCGTGCCGCTGAGCCAGGACGGAGACCACGTACAGGCCGATCCGGCCGTCTTGCAGCAGCTCGCCGAGGGCGACCTTGTCGGGTGCACTCAAAACGGTGTTCAGCTGATTGCGCTCGGCCGGGGACATGCCCAGACCCCGGTCCTCGACCTCGATCGCCACCCCCGCGGCGACGGGCTCCACCCGCACGTGCACGGTGGTCTGGGGCGGTGAGAAGACCGTCGCGTTCTCCAGCAGCTCGGCCAGCAGATGGACGACGTCGACCACGGCGTGGCCGCTGACGGTTCCATCGATGGGCGGGACCAGCTTGACCCGGGCGTACTGGTCGATCTCGGCGACGGCGGAACGCAGCACGTCGGTCAGGCCGACGGGGCGGGTCCACTGGCGGTGGGTGTTCGCGCCGCCGAGCACGGCCAGGTTCTCGGCGTAGCGGCGGATCCGGGTGGACAGGTGGTCCACCCGGAACAGCCCTTTGAGAAGGTCGGGGTCCTCGACCTCGTTCTCCAGGTCGTCCAGCAGGCCGATCTCTCGGTGCACCAGGGACTCCAGGCGGCGTGCCAGGTTGGCGAACACCTCGAACTGCTCCAGCCGGGAGTTGTGTTCCGCACCGACCGCACCGGCGGCGGTCTCCAACACGGCTGCCTCCGCCTCCTGCCGGGCCGCGGCGATCTCGAACCCGAGGCGGGAGAGTTCGTCCGGGCCGGTCTGCGGCGGCAGTTCTGGCCGGCGCCGCGCGGGCCGCTCCCCGTCCCGCAACCGGCGGCACAACAACTCCAGTTCGGCCCTGCCCTCGGCCGTGGTACGGGTCAGCTCGGCCAGCTCGGCACGGTTCCGGTCGGCCTCGCGGGACAGCTCCGCCCAGTGTTTGGTGACTGCTCGTGCCTCCGCCGAAGCCCGTATGCCGGCGATCCCGGCCGCCATGATGCCGATGAGCACCACGCCGCCGAACACCACGCCCTGGTCCGCCCCGTCCAGGTGGCCATCGCGGGCCAGGGCGGTGGCCACCGCACCGGCCACGGCGACCACACCCGGCGGCAGCACGGACGACAGCACCAGACGCCGCCTCAAGGCCCCGGCTCGCGACTCGGCCGTCACACGGGAGATCACGGGCGACGTCGGCCGGTCGTCCGGCGACATGGAAGGATCAGGCATAACAGTCCCCGGACAGTGCGATGATCGGGCCGAACGCGCACGTTATCGCGCACCAGGACCCTGGTGTCAGCCCCTGGCGCGTACAGAAATCGAACCGTTGTCCTCGAGTTCGCTTCGGAGCGCCCGTCCCAGGCGTGCGAGTGTGGAAAGGGCCACCAGCACTGGGGACAACCTTCGTGCCCGCGGCTGTCAGGCCTCGTGGGGGCGTACTACGGCTGGACGCAATCCTCGCCCATTGGACCCAGCCGCTCCAGGTCCCCCTCCCAGGATTCCATGGACGGGTGCTGCACCTTGGCAGACCTGCTCCACCTTGCACACCGCCTCGCAGAAAGGTTGCGATGCGACAGGTGCAGTAGCCCGCACAGGGTGAACCGGTGATGTGGGAGTCGCGGCCATCGTGCAGGGCGGAGGTGACCGGTTTTCTCGAGGAGATGGTGGGATCACCCCGGAGGATCTTGTGGTGGGAGCCGTCCTTGGGCGATCACGACCGTATCGTCAGTGGTCAACTCCCCCCTCGTTACCCCGTTCCTCGCGCAATGCTGCAAGCCGGGCCATTTGCTCACCCATGCCGCGTGCTCCGGCCAACGGCGTGTGGACGTGCGGCCAGACGGACTGCACGAGGCTGATGTGTCGTGCACCGCCGAGGGCCACCACCGGGTCAAGGCCCACGATGTCACGCGCGGTTGCCTGTTCCAGAAGGACCTGGCTCGTTACCGCGTCGGCTGCGCCATGAGGTGTGTCGTACGGCTCGATGACGTCGTCGAGGTCGAGGAGCCCGTGGCGTGCGGAGAGAATGAGCAGCAGGTCAGGTTGCAGTGCGTCGGCCGCCTTGCGGCATGCCCGGTGGTAGGAGCCTACGTACATGTCTGCGGAGCGCGCGGGCGAGCCCAGTTTGCGGCTGCCGCACGGGATGACGACGAGCCGTGGCTTGAAGTAGTCGAGATGGTCGTTTGTGGTCATGTCTGTCGTCCTGCCTGTGCGTGTGATGTGAGCACTACTGGTCGTGTGCGCGCCCGGCGTGTTCTGGTGGAGACCCGCCTGCGGGGCGGCCAAGCCGGGGGGATGGTGATGTCGGAGTGGAATTTCGAGAAGAACAAGGTCATGCCGGATGACGGGCTTGAGGCGTCCACGGGAGGGAGCAGGGGAGGCAGCCGATGGAAGCTCAGACCCGGCAATGCCGCCGTCGCACGAACAGCTGACGCACACTCGGCCTCTTCGAGCGGGGCCCACTATGTCCCCCAACACGCAGCGGCAGCACCATTAGGCCAGGCCCGCCGCGGCCGCAGACTCTCGCTTTCGTCGCCGGCGGCACGTCAGACCACGCGCTCCTCGGCGTTGGTCCTCACCGTCGGTGTCTCGGCCGGTGTCGGGTGGATTCCGGCGAAGCCGAGGAACGCACCGAAGGCCGTCATGCCGGCGGCGATGGTGAAGCTGAAGGCGTAACCGTGCGCGGCGGCGGTCACCTGGTCGGCGCCCGCACGCCGCAGCACGGCGGCGTGGCCGGTGCCCAGTGAGACCAGGGCGGCCAGGCCGATGGCGCTGCCGATCTGCATGGACGCATTGTTCATGCTGGTGGCGATGCCCGCGTCCTCACCGGTGGCGCCGTCCACTCCGGCGACAGTGGATCCGACGAGGACGAGGCCGCCCCCCAGCGGCACGAGGATCAGTCCGGGCAGTACGTCGGCCGCATAGGTGCCGTGGCTGCTCAGCCCGGCAAGGAGGAGGTAGCCGACGGTGGTGACCGCAAGCCCTCCTCCGTTCAGGGCCCGCAGACCGAACCGGGGAAGGAGGCGTGGTGCCATCACGGTGGCGCTGAAGAGAATGACCAACCCGAACGGTACGAAGGCGAATCCGGTCGCCAGCGCGGAAAAGTGCAGTATGCGCTGGACATACAGGCTCAGCGAGAAGAAGAGGGTGGCGAAGCCGACGTAGTAGCAGATGCGAACGACGTTGGCGATGCTCCGGTTACGTGAGCGCAGGAATGCCAGAGGCACCAGGGGCTGGGCCACGTGAGCCTCCACCAGCACGAAAGCGATCAAGCAGAGCACACCGATCCCGACGCAGCCCAGGACGGGGAACGAGAACCATGCGTGGCCGTCCTTCTCCAGGAGACCGAACACGACCAGGAGCAGACCGAGGGTGACCGTCACGGCGCCGAGGACGTCAGGCCGACCGCGCTTGGTGGCCCGGCTTTCGGAGACGAGCTTGAAGGTGGCGAAAAACGCCACCGCGGCGATGGGCAGATTGATGAAGAATATCCAGCGCCAGGAGGCGATGGTGGTCAGGACGCCCGAGAGCACGACTCCCAGGGCCACACCGACTCCGGCCAGGCCGCTCCAGATGGCCATGGCCCGTGCCCTTTCCTGCCGCTGTGTGAACAGCAGCGTCACCAGGGACAGGGCCGCCGGGCTGACGAGTGCCGCACCGACGCCCTGTACGAAGCGGCCGGCGATCAGTACACCGGCCTGCTGGGCCGCTCCGGCGCTCGCCGACGACAGCGCGAAGATCGCCAAGCCGGTCAGGAAGAGGCGTCTGCGGCCGAGCAGATCGCCCAGGCGCCCGCCGAGCATCAGCAGCCCACCGTAGGTGACGGTGTAGCCGTTGACGACCCATGCCAGGCCCGTGGTCGTGAAGCCGAGATCGTGCTGGATGGGGGGCAGCGCGACATTGACCACGGTCACATCGAGGAGCAGCATCACCTGCACCAGGCAGATGATCCCGAGCGCGCGCCACCTGCGCGGATCCGGTTCGGGAGTGGGACTGATCGCAGTCATCACTGATCGCCTTCTATACGGTCGGGCCGCCGCCGTCCCCGCGGACGCCGTCTCAGGAGGAGAGGCAGCAAGCGGGCCCGGCCCAACGGACATTTCCTGAGGTGTTCAACTCGCAGGCGCCAGGTGTGCGTGGCCGCGGATAAGGACAGCGAAGGCGCACATTCGGTCTTCGCTGCGGGTTCGTCGCAGACCCCGGCGCCGGTACTGGAGCGAGGCTGAAGCACCTCCGGGTGCCGCCGCCTCCGGGGAGCGGCGCCGGCACTCGTGGTGGCCCGGGCCGGCGGGAGGGTCAGCCCTTCGCTCGCCTCCGTTGGCGGGACCCCGGGTGCGCCCGATAGGCGCAGACGCTCGACTCGCCCAGCATCCAGAAGCGCCGGGGGTACAAAGCAGCAGGACCGCCCACCCCCGTCCGGGGCCCTCGACCGACCCGCGCGGACGAGACGCCCCCGGCGGGTTCCGCGAGGAACAACTCCGCCGCCCCGTCGCATGCTGACTGTCCGTCATGGTGCAGATCGGCGATGCCCAACGCTCGCGCGAGGTCGGCCGGGCCGCGCGCCAGATCGCGCGCCAGCACCCCAGGCCCCCGGCGTTCTTGCGCGACGTCTGCTCCCTCCACGACGGTGCCGGCGCGGAGCAGCACCGAAGCGGGACGCCGCCCCGCTCCGCAGACGGCGTTCAGGCACCGATGCACCGCGTGCGTCCGGTACACATAGAAGGTCCCCGGAGCCCCGAACTCCGCTCGATTGGCCCGGGTCGGGCCCCGGAACGCGTGCGAGGCCGCGTCATTCCGGGGCGCCGGATCCGACGCCCCCACCGTCCCAGCGCTCTCCTTGCGTCGTCCCATGGCCCGAGAAACTGCCGTGAGGCACATGGAATTCGCCGACCAGCAGGTCGTGCACGAGACGCAGTACTTCGCCGGTCCTTTCGGCGCGCCCGCGTGGCGGGCCGCGCTCGCAGAGCCGGTGCTTGGGAGGGACTGTCGAGGAGACCTGACTGGCCTCGTCAGGCACGGCCGGCCTGTCGGTTTTCGGCGATTGTCTGTGCTCGCCGGATACCTCCAGGGCTCAGGCGCCCTTGCCGTCGACTGCGGTGTGCGTGGTGCGGAAGCGTGCCCGGTAGGCCCCCGGCGTGATGCCGAGGTTGCGCGTGAAGGCCCGACGCAGGGACTCCGGTGACCCGAAGCCGGTGCGCCGGGCCACCGTGGCCATGGGGTCGTCGGTGTCTTCCAGCATCGCCTGGGCGGCCTCCATGCGGACCTGCTCGACGTAGCGGGCCGGGGTCGTGTGCATCTCGTCGTGGAACAGGCGTGTCATGTGGCGGGTGCTCACACCTGCCCGGCGCGCCATGGCGGCAAGGGTGTGCGGGGCGGACGGGTCCTCGGCGACCGCGTCCAGGACCCGGCGCAGCATCTCCTGTCTCGCGCGCGGGGTGTGGGTGCGGACACTGAACTGGGACTGGCCGCCCGGCCGCTGCATGAACACGACCATGTCCTTGGCCACGGCGCGGGCGACGTCGGCGCCGAGGTGCTCCTCGACCAGGGCGAGCGAGAGATCGATGCCCGAGGTGACGCCTGCGGAGGTCATGATGTGACCGTCGCGTACGAACAGGGCGTCCGCTTCCACGGTCACCTTCGGGTAGCGCAGGGCGAGCTGGTCGGCGAAGCGCCAGTGCGTTGTCGCCTTGCGTCCGTCGAGCAGCCCGGCCGCGGCGAGGAGGAAGGCGCCGGTGCAGATGGACGCCGTGCGGCAGCCGCGTGCGTCGAGCCCTCTCATGGCGTCCAGAAGCGCGTCGTCCTTGATGAGGGAGGGCCACTCCGGGCCGCCGGGGATGACGACCACATCGCTGGCCGCCTGCACCTGCGCGGCAGCGAGGTCGACGCGCAGTCCGGTGCCGGCTGCGGTGACCACGTCGGCGCCGTCAGGGGAGACCGTGCGTACGCGGTAGCGGCCGCCGAATTCGTTGGCTGTCGTGAACACCTCGATCGGCCCGGTGACGTCGAGCAGCCGTACGCCGGGGAAGACCAGCACGGTCACCAGGAGCGGCTTCCTGCCTGACGGCCTGTCCTTCATCGTGCGCCTCCCGGACGGACTGGGGCCCACATCGCAGGACACCATCATCCGCCCGGCGACGCTCTGCCGCTCCCGAGCCGATTGTCGTCCGCGTCCCTGTGGCATGCTGCTGCCTTCCGTGGTGTGGAACGAGGCATCGGGTTTCGGCGCCTCGCCCGTGTTCAGCGGTCGCCTGCCGTCTCGTCATGGCCACAGGTGTGGCCACAACACGCTCGGACAAGGACATCGGGGCATCCGGCCGGCACCCGGCAACGGGCCTGCACGGTGCTCGATGTCCTGGTGTGAGGGCGTCATGGCGCGTGCTGTTCTGTGGCGGGAGCCGCGCTTCGCCATAGCGTCGAGGGCGCCAACGGGCCGACGGTCTCGGCCGCGTCCCTGAGCTGCTGGGTGTGGCCCGGCCAGTCGGCCGGCCCGTCACCGTGGCTGATCGTGGACGGTGACGAATCCGACACCCCAAGAGAAGGCACTCCGCGCCGTGACACCCCGCCCCAGTACCAGCCGAGCGGTCCCGTCCCACGTCGGCCCGGCCCCGAGAGCGTCCGCGGTCGGCTCGGCCCCGAGATCATCCGTGCATGTACGTGAGGAGCCGGACGAGGGGAACGGCAGGGAGCGGGGCCAGCTCGGTCCCGGCTGGTTCGCGGCCGTCATGGGCAGCGGGATCGTCTCTGTCGCTGCGGCTACGCTGCCGCGTGGTTTCCCCGGGCTCCGCGAGGCCGCCACGGTGGTCTGGGCGGGGACTGCGCTGCTGCTGATCGTGCTCGCCGTGAGCTATACCGGGCAGCGGACGCTGCGGGCGCATGCCGGTGATCCGGTACTGGCCCAGTTCTTCGGGGCGCCGCCGATGGCTCTGCTCACCGTCGGGGCCGGGACGCTGCTGCTCGGCCGGCGGCTGATGGGGGAGCGTGCGGCGGTGGATGCGGACTGGGTGCTGTGGTCGGCCGGTACGGTGCTGGGTCTTGCCACCGCCTGCACGGTGCCGTATCTGATGGTCACGCGGCACCGTTTCACGCCGGACGCGGCGTTCGGCGGCTGGCTGCTACCGGTGGTGCCGCCGCTGGTCTCCGCCGCGACGGGCGCGCTGCTCATCCCGCGGGCGCCGGCCGGGCAGGTGCGGCTGGCCCTGCTGCTGTGCTGCTACTCGATGCTCGGGCTCGGGTTGGTCGCGGTCCTGCTGGTGCTGGCCATGGTCTACAGCCGCCTGGTGCATCATGACGCGCCCGGCGGTGCGGTGGTGCCCACGATGTGGATCGGCGTGGGGGCGCTGGATCAGGCGGTGACGGCGCTGGGGACGCTGGCCACGGCGGCGCAGAGCGCGCTGCCCGCCCCGTACGCGCGCGGGAGTGGTGTCGTAGCGCTCCTGGGTGGGCTCGGGATCTGGGGCTTCGCCCTGCTGTGGCTGGTACTGGCCACGGCGCTGACCGTACGGGAAATCCGCAGAGGGCTGCCCTTCGCAGCCACCTGGTGGTCCTTCATCTTCCCCCTCGGTGCGTGCGTCACCGGCACCAGCGCGCTCGCTGCTCGTACCGGCTCGCAGCTGTTCGTCTGGATCTCCGTCGTCCTGTACGCCCTGCTCGTCGCCGCCTGGGCGGTGGTCGCCTGGCACTCCCTGCGCCATGCTGTCCGGCAGCGTGAGCGCGCCCGCCGCTGACAGGGCCCGTGTAACGCTCCGCATGACACGGACGCGTCGCGCGAGCCCCGCGGGATCAGCCAGCTTGAGAACGACCACAGGACGACGGACGTCCCGATGACGATCGGGCGCGACAACATCGTGCTGCCGGGCGGGAGTGCGATCAGCCGGACTCCGGCGAGCACGGCGATCGCCGCCGCCCCCATGAAGATCCATACGGACGTCATGAGGCCTTCCGGCTGCACCGGCCGGGCCAGCAGCCGGGCCAGGACCAGTGTGGCGGTCAGCAGGTACTGCATCGGGCCGACGGCCCGGCACACCACTGCCAGGACGGCCAGTGCGCGTCCCGGGGTCACCAGCACGTTCGAGGAGATCGCGAGGGTGAGGAACGCGAAGGCGCGCGGCCCGAGGAGATCCGCGACGAACCGCTCGCGCCGGCGCAGCAGCCGCCGGCCGGAGGCGGGTACCAGTACGACATAACCGGCCAGGGCCACCCACAGAAGTACGGCGGGCGGTGTAGGCGCCGTCGACGTACAGGGCCGTGAAGACGATGCCGGTGCCCATCACGAACGCGAGTGCGCCCGCGTTGAGATTGGCCACCGCGGCGGAGACGGCCGCGCGGTGTCCGGGCGGAACTCCCGGCTCGGATATCCGGAAAGCCCGCCACGCTGCCGCAGGCCGGAGAACTCACCCGCCCGCCCCGTCACGATCTTGTGGACGTAATGCCTGGTGCCCGACGTCCCACAGCAGCCGGTCGCGCGGGGAGGCGAAGACCCGGTGCAGCGCCAGGGTCAGTTCCACGACGCCGAGGTCGGGCCCCAGATGGCCTCCCGTGGCCGCGACATGGCGGACCAGGAAGTCGCGGATCTCCCGGCCAGCCGGACCAGCTCTGGATGGCTCAGACCCCTCAAGTCCGCGGGCTGGTTGATGCGCGCCAGCAGGCTCATGCCGCTGCTCCTCATCGATGGTGCCGTAGTGTCGACGGATACGCGCGGTGGGCAGCCGATGCGCACCGCGCGAGCCGCTGATCACTGGAAGGCCGATGTCACGAGAGCCTTCTGCTCCACGCCGTGCCGGCGGGCCGAGCCGACCGCGGGCGCGGGCGCCTCGGGCCGGCTCACGCACTCCACGGCGCGCCGGGTCAGCCGGTGCAGACGCGGCGCGACGAATGACCACGCACCCTGGTTCTCCGGCTCCTCCTGCACCCATCGCACGTCCGCGGCCGCGGGGAAGCGGGCGAGTTCCGCCGCGAGTTCCTCGTCGGGGAACGGGTAGAGGCGCTCCACGCGGACGATCGCCGTGTCGGTCGTGCCCGCCGCGTGCCGGTGGGCGTCGAGGTCGTAGAAGACCTTGCCCGAGCACAGCAGCACGCGCGTGACCCGGGCCGGGTCCGTGGTGTCGTCCGGCAGGACCGGGCGGAAGCCGCCCTGGGTGAACTCGTCCAGGGTGGAGACGGCCGCCTTCGACCGCAGCATCGACTTCGGGGTGAAGACCACCAGTGGCCTGCGGCCGTCCAGCGCCTGCTGCCTGAGCAGATGGAAGTAGTTGCCCGGCAGGGAGGGCATGGCCACGGTCATGTTGTCCTGCGCGCACAGTTGCAGGAAGCGTTCGATCCGGGCGGAGGAGTGGTCCGGACCCTGGCCCTCCAGGCCGTGGGGCAGCAGCATGGTCACTGCGGAGCGCTGACCCCACTTCTGCTCGGACGAGGCGATGTACTCGTCGACGACCGTCTGCGCGCCGTTGGCGAAGTCACCGAACTGGGCCTCCCACAGCACCAGGGCTTCGGGGCGGGTCTGCGCATAGCCGTACTCGAAGGCCAGCGCCGCCAGTTCGGACAGCATCGAGTCGTACGGTGCGAAGCTCGCGGCCTGCGGGCTGAGGGAGTTCAGCGGCGTGTGCTCCGCGCCGGTGCGCCGGTCGGTCAGTACGGCGTGGCGCTGGCCGAAGGTGCCGCGCCGGGAGTCCTGTCCGGCCAGCCGTACCGGGACGCCCTCCAGCAGCAGCGAACCGATCGCCAGTGTCTCCGCGGTGGCCCAGTCGACGGTGCCGGCGTCGAGCGTCGCCGTACGCCGGTGGAGCTGCGGCAGGACACGCGGGTGCACGGTGAAGCCCTGCGGCAGGTCGGTCTGCGATGCGATGACCTGACGGGCTGTCGCCTCGTCGATCGCGGTCGCCGTGCGCTGGGTGGCCGCCTGTCCGGCGTCGGCGCATGGAAGGTCTTCGGACGGTGCGGGAGCGGGCAGCGCCCGGGTCTCGGCGAAGGCCCGTTCGAGGTGATCCTGGTAGTTGCGGCGCGCGCCCTCCGCCTGGTGCTCGCCGATGTCTCCTCGGCGTATGAGGGCCTCGGCGTACAGCGTGCGCACGGATGCCTTGGCGTCGATGCGGTCGTACATCATCGGCTGTGTGATGGACGGGTCGTCGACCTCGCTGTGCCCGTGGCGCCGGTAGCAGACCAGATCGACCACGACGTCCTTGTGGAACGTCTGGCGGTAGTCGAAGGCCATCCGTGCGACGCGGTCGACGGCTTCCGGGTCGTCGCCGTTGACGTGGAAGATCGGGGCCTCCACCATCCGTGCCACATGGGTGGCGTACGTGCTAGAACGGCCGTTGGCGGGCAGGGTGGTGAAGCCGACCTGGTTGTTGACGACCACGTGGACCGTCCCGCCCGTGCGGTAACCCGGCAGTTGCGACATGTTCAGGGTCTCGGCGACCACGCCCTGGCCGGCGAAGGCCGCGTCGCCGTGGAGGACGACCGGCAGTACGGGGAAGGGCTCGCCCTGGTCCCCGGCCTGGTCCTGCTTGGCGCGCACCACGCCCTGGGCCACCGGCCCCACGATCTCCAGGTGCGAGGGGTTCGCCACGACCGAGACAGCGATGGTGCCGCCGTCCAGCGCACGGTAGGTGCCCTCCGCGCCGAGGTGGTACTTCACGTCCCCCGAGCCCTGGACCGACCGGATGTCCACCGCGTCCTCGAACTCGTCGAATATCTGGCCGTAGGACTTGCCGATGATGTTGGCCAGGACGTTGAGCCGGCCGCGGTGCGCCATCCCGATGACGGCTTCTTGGACACCGTCTTCGATGGCGCGGAGCAACAAGGCGTCGAGCAGCACGATGGCCGACTCGCCGCCTTCGAGCGAGTAGCGCTTCTGGCCCACGTACTTGGTCTGCAGGAACGTCTCGAAGGCCTCCGCGGCCCCCAACCGGTAGAGGATCCGCAGCTGTCCGGCACGGTCCGGGCGGCGCTGCGGCCCCTCGACGCGCTGCTGGATCCAGTGGCGTTCCCGGGCGTCCTGGATGTGCATGTACTCGAACCCGGCGGTGCGGCAGTAGAACTCCCGCAATGCGCCGAGCACTTCGTCGAGTGACATCGTGGCGCGCCCGGCGAACCCGTCCACGGCGAAGTCCTCCGCCCGGTCCGCGTCGTCAAGTCCGAACGCGGCGATGTCGAGCTCCGGATGTGCTGCGGCGGGCCGCGCCATGAGCGGGTCCGTTCCGGCCATCAGATGCCCGCGCACGCGATACGCGTGGATGAGCGCCGCGACCCGTACCGCCTTGAGCGCCGCCTCGTCGGTGTCCTTGTGGTGTTGGGCTGAGGCGGTCAGCGAGGCCGCGCCGGCCGGGGACACCAGAGTGGCGAAGAAGTTCCTCCACGTCTGGTCGACCGAGCCGGGGTCGTGGAGGTAACGCCGTCGCTGCTCGTCCACGACCCATTCGTTGAGCCCGAAGTCCAGCCGGTGAGACGCTGCTCGAGCGGTGTCTGATTGCGACGCCATGGCGCGAACGCCTTCTTTCCTCTGCGAAGCCTTGGGATGGCGGACGCGGCTAGGGCGGTCGTCCGCCTGCGCGTCAGGTGTTCGAGGACTTCGCAACCGTTGCGGAGACCGACCCGTTCGACCGCGTCGCACTGACGACGCTAGGACGCCGGGAGTCCGGAGACGGATGGCCGGGCGCGCCACGACGGCCTCACATCAGGACATCGGACGGGTGACGGCCTGCTGCCTGCCGTCGTCGCATAGTCGGAGTGCGGGCGGGTGACGCCGTCCTGATCAGAGGGCTTCGTGTCCGTCCGGCCCGGGATCGGCGTCGTAGGGAATCTGGTTGTGATGCTGCGGCCGCGGGCTTGCGGCCGGAGAACCGACCCCCGGGGAAGGAATATGATCCACTCCGATTTGTCGGACACTACGCGGTGGCAGTTTCCAGGGGTCCTGCGGACCTTGGGTCTCGTGCACGGTGAGTTGCGGGTGCGGCACGGTCTGTCGCTCCATGACTACCTCATTCTCGGCGCGCTCGCCGAGGCCGCGAGCGGATCCGTGCCCGTTGCCGAGCTGGCGGCGTTCCTCCAGGAATCCGGGGACCGGATGTCCTACCTCCTCAGGGGTCTGCAGGCGGCCGGACTGATTGATCGCCATCGTCGTGCCGGAGACCGCAGGACGGTCGAGGCCACCCTGACCGACGCAGGACGCTCCAGGTTCGCCGCCGCCGAGACGACCGCGCAGGCGCTGATGCGCCAGCACCTCGGTCCGGGACTGGACACCCAGGAGCCGCCCGGCCGATCGTGTGACGTCACGATTTCGAGCAGATCCACGTACTCGGCCTCCGTGACGGCAAGTGGGTTCCGCCGGCCCCGCCCACGGCACTCCGCATGATCGCCTGGCGCACGACCGGGCGAGCCGCACGCGCCGCCACCCGTGTCACGGCCGAGGCCGCCGAGGCGGCCGCGCTGCTGCACGACAAACCGGCAGAAAGCCGCTGAGTCGACCGCGCCACGTCGGCTGAGAGGTCTGCGGTGCGGCACTCGCCCCAGGACCGTGGGCGCCGACGGATGCGATCGACCTCCGCGCGCGAGACGGCGTATCCGCGTAACGGTTCCTCGTGCGGAACCGAGCCAGTACCCAGGTCGGCAGACGGGAGGAGGGTGATTGTGGGGACGAACCGAGACCGTCGTGCTTCTGTTCGCGCGCCGACCGGGCCGAGAGCCTCTCCCCGCATCGGCGTCCTACGCCCGCTCGAGGTTCGCTCGCTGCATTTGTAGCCGACCGGTCGGTTATTTCGTACGCTGATGTCATGGGACGTACGAGTGACGCCAGGCGGAAGATCCTGGACGCCGCCCGCTCGCTGATCGAGGAGCGCGGGTACTCGGCGCTCGGCGTGGCCGAGATCTGCAAGGCCGCTGGGGTTCCTAAGGGGAGCTTCTACTACTTCTTCGAGTCCAAGGAGGCCCTCGCACTCGCGGTCGTCGACGAACACTGGGCGGCCCAGAAGCGCGACTGGACACAAGCCCTGACCGGTGACGCGGAGCCGCTGTGGCGGTTGCGGCGGCTGTTCGAGGAGACGGAGGCCGGCCAGCGTGCCGTCCAGCTGGGCTGCGGCACCGTGGCGGGCTGTCTGTTCGGGAACCTCACTCTGGAGCTGAGCAACCAGACCGAGGCGGTCCGCGAGCGGCTGCAGGAGATCTTCGACGCGCAGGTCGACATGGTGGAGTCTGTCATCGCCGAGGCCCGTGAGCGCGGCGAGGTCGGCGTGGCCGACACCCGTGAGGCGGCGCGCGCCGTCGTGGCCCAGCTGGAAGGCCAGGTGATGTTCGCCAAGCTCTACAACAGCACCCAGCGGTTGAGTCCCCTTTGGGAGAACTGCCGGGCCCTGCTGGGCGCGCCGGGGGCCGGAGACCGTACGGCGTTCTGATCATGCGGCTGGCGGGGACGGCGATGCCGCATCAGGGGGAGAGGGCGGCGCGGCTTGTGTCGGGCCGGTCGCCCGCAAGTGCGCCGAGGAGACAGCCGGAGTGGTTGGCGGTGGCCGGGTTGGCCCCGGCACTCGCGGACAGCTCTGTCCAAGCGTGCATCAGCAGGCTGGATCGGGGCCTGGGCGAAAGGGGCCGTCGCCCATGCCGCGACCGGGCGTGGCGGCCGCACTGGCGGCATGGGCTCAGGGAACCTGGGCGGTCATCGGACGCCGTCGACCCGGCCCGGTCGTCGGCATGCCGTCGGGGACGCTCACGGTGATCTCGGCCAGGAGCTCTCGCACGATGTACCCTCGCGGTCGTCGGCGAGGCATTCGTGCGCCCGAGGCCGGCACTGATGGCATGACCGGCCGCCTCGCTGCTGAGAGGCGCGGCCTCCCAGCGCGCGTAGCATGGCGCGCGTGGAACTGCGCCAGCTGCGGTATTTCGTCGCCGTCGCCGAGGAACTGAACTTCGGCCGGGCCGCTGAGCGGTTGCTCATCGCGGGCCCCTCGCTCTCCCAGCAGGTCAAGGCGCTCGAACGGGACCTGGGCGTCCGGCTGTTCGACCGTAACCGCCGCTCGGTCTCCCTCACCCCGGCCGGCGCCGCGCTGCTCCCGCACACCCGTGCCCTGCTGGAGCGGGCCGACGACCTCAAGCGCCAGGCCGGCCGACTGTCGGGCTCGGAGTCGGTGCGGCTCGGTTACGTCAACTGGCTGCCGCCGGACCTGACTTCGCGGACAGCCGCAGCGGCCCAGGTGCACCTGGACGCCTGGGTCGCCCCCTCGCACACCCAGGCCGCGCGGGTTGCCGACGGCAGCCTCGACCTCGCCGTCTGCTGGGTGCGCGCCGAGGACCTCGAGCGGCTCGGGTTGCGGGCACGACTGATCGGCGCCGACCGCCTCTACGCCGTCGCGAAGGGCGGCGACACCAGCGACCCACCGGATGTGGCGGCCCGGGACACCGATGTACTGATTGACGATGACATCACCTCCTGGGCGTCCTGGAACGTGTACGCCGAGGAACTGACGCAGGTCACCGGGGCCCGCCCGGTGCGCATCTCCGATGGTGCCATCACCGGCCCCGCCTTCTTCGACCACGTCCGCCGCTGCACCCGCCCAGTCGTCAACTCGCCCAAGGGGCAGACCGCTCCGCTCCCGCCCGACCTTGTCCGCCGCGAGATCGTTGCGCCGAAGGTCTACTGGACCTGGTCCCTGGTCTGGCGCGAGAGCGAGGACCGTCCCGGAGTCCTCGCCGCCGTCGACGCCCTGTGCGACGGCGTCGGCGACCTCGGGATCCATGCCCCGGACGCGTGGCTGCCCGCCGACGATCCGTACGCGATCCCAGCCTGACGTGCGCTGGGAGGCTGTGCCTCCCAGGCGGTAGGAAGCCGGTCCTTCCACTGCCGAATCGCCCGGCCTACGGTCAAATAGTCGACCGGTCGGCTATTGATCGGTCATCCTCTTTGGAGAAGGTCAGCATGAGCACACAGCACCAGAAGGTCGCGATCATCACCGGCGCCTCGCAGGGCATCGGCGCCGCTCTCGTCCAGGGCTACCGCAAGCTCGGCTACGGCATCGTCGCCACCTCGCGCACCATTGCCCCCGCCGACGACGCAGACGTCCTGACCGTTCAGGGCGACATCGCCGAGCCGGCGACCGCCGAGCGGGTCGTCACCGCGGCACTCGAGCGGTTCGGGCGTATCGACACCGTGGTCAACAATGCGGGCATCTTCGTCGCGAAGTCCTTCACCGACTACACGGCCGAGGACTACGCCAGCGTGACCGGCATCAACGTCGCCGGCTTCTTCCACCTCACCCAGCAGGTCCTCCCGCACCTGCTCGCCCAGGGCGGCGGGCACATCGTGAGCGTCACCACCAGCCTGGTGGACAGTCCGGACGCCCGGGTCCCCTCCGTCCTCGCCTCGCTGACCAAGGGTGGCCTGCAGTCCGCGACCAAGTCCTTGGCGATCGAGTACGCCACCCGAGGCATCCGCGTCAACGCCGTGTCGCCCGGCACCATCAAGACCCCCATGCACCCCGAGGAGACCCACGAGTTCCTCGCCGCCCTGCACCCGGTCGGCCGGATGGGTGAAGTGAGCGACATCGTCGACGGAGTGCTCTTCCTGGAGACGGCGCCGTTCGTCACCGGCGAGATCCTGCACGTCGACGGCGGCATGAGCGCCGGACACTGACCGTACACCGAGTCTTGGACCAAGGAGTGGACATGACCGCCACGACCGACGACGCGGAGATCCTGAGCGGAGTGCTCGACCGGTGGAAGACCGCGGTCGACGCGCACCAGCCCGACCGCGTCGCCGCCCTCTTCACCGAGGACGCCCTCTTCCAGGGGCTGCACCCCTACAGCGTCGGACGCCAGGGCGTCGCCGACTACTACGACTCCCAGCCCCTCGGCATGAAGGCGGCATACCGGATCCTTGAGACCAGGCGGCACGCCGACGACCTCGTCCTCGGCTACCTCGCCGTCGAGTTCTCGTTCACGGACCGGCCCCCGCTGGACGTGAAACTCTCCGTCCTCGTTGTCCGCACAGGGGACGACTGGTCCATCGGCCACTATCAGGTATCCCGCCTGGATTAGCCTGTTCGGCCAGATCAACGACCGTGTCTCTGGCGCATGGTGACGCCCGCTCAACGGCCGCTTCCCACCCGGGTTGCGCGCACCGTGCCCCCTGAGCGGGGGCACCGGTGTGGCGTACCTGCGCTGTCTGCGACGCCTTCTCCCACTGCGGAAGCGTGCCAGCGGCTCCTTCTGCGCGGCCCGAGTCTCACTGGTGTCGCGGTGGCCACGTGCGCTCTGGCCATGGAAGCGGCGGCTCACACGGCAGTGTGCCTCGACAAAGTCCGTCGGTTCGCCGCGAGCACTCCGCCGCCGCAACCATTCGGCGGCATCTGCTGGCTCCGTGTCAGGCTCCACGAACGGGCATTCGGGGTACTCGGGTGCCATCAGACGTCAGCGGTCGGCATGGCGCGCCGGCAGCGGCTCGTACATCCGCCACGAGGGTGGGAGGCCGTGGAGCAGGAGCAGCGCGGGTGCGTCCTCGCGGCGGACACTGACCGTCACCCACACGCCGATCACCGGATCGCGGCCGAGCATGCTGTCTGGCACGTCCGGGACCAGCGCTGGACGTTCCACGCGATGGTCAGGGAACGCGGTTGTTGCTGCGAGTGACCCCGGGAAGTCGTCGGTGTCCGTGACGGTCGAGAGAGGATCGCTGACCGTCAGGGAGGGAACTGGTGGGATCAAGCCCCTGACCGACACCGACCATGCCGAAACAAACGGACGTTGGAGGGTGAGGCTCTCCTCCGGTACCGACAAACGAACGGATCGTCGTCGGCGTCCGGTGCGCCTACCGGACGCCGGTGGTGAGAGAGTCGCGGTGGAAGCGCCGAATCCACCGCACGCCATTCTCGGCCGCACCCTTCCGGCTATGCCACGAGGACTCCAGGTCTCCTCACTTGAGGATTTCCAGTAGGCGATCCGCGAGAACCGCCGCCGAGTGAGGGTTCTGTCCGGTGATGAGGTTGCGGTCCTCAACCATGTACGGCTCCCATATGGGACCGCGGCTGTACTCGACGCCCACCTTGTCCTTCAGCTCGTCTTCCAGCAGCCACGTTGCCCTGGACGCCAGGCCCACAGCTTCCTCCTCCTCGTTGGTGAAGCCAGTCACGCGGTAGCCCTTGAAGGGTGATTCGCCGTGAATCCTGGTGGCCAGGAGCGAGGCGGGGGCATGGCACACGATCGCCAACGGCTTACCGGAGGCGAGCTGGGCCGTCAGCAGCCGGCCGACGTCGGCGTCGTAGGCCAGGTCCGACATCGGGCCATGACCGCCGGGCAGGTACACCGCGTCGTAGTCCTCCAGGCGGACATCCGACAGCTTGAGCGGCCGACGCATCGCCTCCGCGGAACGGATGATCTCCTCCAGTTCCAGAGCCCCCTTTTCGCCTCCGGCCATGGAGGGACGCAGACTCATCATGTCGACGTTCGGGATCACACCGCCCGGTGTCGCGACCACGACCTCATGGCCGGCGCCCGTGAGCGCCTTGTACGGCATCGCGAACTCCTCGGCCCAGTAGCCGGTCGCATACCTGGTGCCGTCCTTGAGTACCCAGTAGGTAGCCCCACTGACGATGAAGAGCACTTTCGCCATCGATCTCTACCTCCTTGTCCCCACCTGGCTCGCCGGGGGACTCGAATTCTTTCCTTCTCGCTCGCAGCCTGGCTCCGCATCAGGCCGGGATCCCGAACACCGGCGTGAGCCTGGCTCGTGCCAGGCCGTGGGCCACTAGCCGAAATCCGAGCCGTGCGGGGGTCGCCTCCGTGGTGATGTCGAGACGGGGCGTGTCCAGCGCATGAACGACGAACATGTGACGGTGAGCGGCCTCCCCGGCGGGGGTGCCGCACCGAGGAACTCGTGCCGACCGGCGTGGTTGGCGAGCGTCCTGGCCCCGACAGGCAGCCTCTTACCGCCGGCGTCACCCGCGTCGGCAGGCAGTTCGTTCACCGACGCGGGGATGTCGTAGACCGACCACTGGCCGCGCCGGCGGCCAGGTTCACGTCACCGGCCGCGTCCATCACGACCGGCCCGACTGGCGCCACCAGGCCGTGAGGCAGCGGATGGATCATGCATCGGCCAGGCCGAGCTGACGCAGCATGCCGAGTTCGTCGCTGCTGCCCCAGCGCTCGACGAGCTTGCCGTCGCTGTCGAAGCGGCTTATCTGCATGCCGCGGTACCTCACCTTCTTGCCGGTCGCCGGCCGTCCCATCAACGGTCCCAGATGCGTCCCGCTGATCATGTAGGCGAAGGCCAGCTCGTCGTCGGTGGCCAGCAGGTGTTCCACCTCGACGTGCAAGTCGGGGAAGGCGGCTCGCAGCTCGTTGAACATGGCTTTGTAGCCTTCGGGTCCCTGGGCCTGTCCTGGAGCGGGGTCATGATCGACGGAATCGGGCGCGACGATGTCGTCGAGGGCGTCGAGGTGCCCGGTGACCACGGCCTCTGCGAACGCGGTCTGTGCGGCGATGTTCGCTTGCTGCGCCATGGACACTCCTGGGCGTGTACGGGACACCGGCTCGTTCGCCGGCTGAGAGGTCCGCACCTACGCCGTATACCGACCGTACATCCGTCGCTCCCACGCAGCATGTCTGGACGGCAGGCCTGCGCGCGTAGGTGGATCCACGGACGTCCTCGACCAGGCCGGTCCGTAGCCTCCGCCGGGCCGGGCCGCAGGCCGGCAATCGGTTGACGAGCAAGGGACGGAACCGTTGAACGGCGCAGGACGGATGATCGACGGCCGGTTCGAGCTGCTGGACAGCTCGGCGCCGGGGGCGTGGGCACGGTGCAGCGGGCACGGGACATCGCCCTGCAACCGTGACGTCGCCCTGAAGGAGTCCGGAGCGCCGACTCGAGGGTCCGCCACGCCGCGGGCGCGGCTTGCCCTGGTACGTCGCCTTGGCCGCCTGGGCGTCCGACCAGGTCACGGGGTGGCCGGGCGCCGTGGTGCTGCCGCTCCAGCAACCCCACCAGCGTGCCGACGTTCTCGGCCCGGACAAGTTTCCATTGCTGATCGGCGCCGCCCCGGTCGCGGTCGTGGACGAAAGAGAGGGACCCCGGCCGACGCGCGGCTGGGGTCCCTCAAGGCGGTGAGTATCGGTCAGCAGGTGGAGTCGCCCACGCCGTGAGCCGCTTGTCCAGGCGTGGGCGGACCGCACCACATCGCGATCACCGTGGATCGGGCGGGTCAGCGCTGCAGGGTGAGCACGCCCGGCCGGTACGGCAGTTTCAGGTAGTCGGTGCCGTTCGAGCCGGGGTCCCTGCCCTGGTAGAGGAACTGCAGGTTGCAGGGGTCGATGGTCTTGGTCTGGTCGGGGTTGTTGCGGACCAGGTCACCGTGGCTGATGTCGTTGGTCCAGGTGGCACCGCTGTTGGCTTTGCCCGCGAAGGGGTTGGACTCGGTGCCGGCCTGGACGGTCCACGGACCGTTCAGGCTGGAGGCCGTGAACGAGCGGAAGTAGCGGCCGTTCCCGCCCTGCGCCTCGACGATCATGAGGTACTGGTTCTGGCCCTGGACCTTGTAGACCTCCGGCGCCTCGAACAGGTTCGCCGCCGTGTCGCTCATGACCGTGGTGTAAGACGAGCCGAAGCTGCCCGGGAAGTTCCCGATCGGCATGGTCGACTTGTAGATGTTGCCCTTGTCATCCGCGAAGAACAGGTACATGTTCTGGTCGTCGGCGATCAGGGTCGGGTCGAGCGGGCCGCCGGAGGGGAGGCTGCCGGTGAACAGCTGCTGCGGCGCGGACCAGCTGTTGGGGTTGGTGGGGTCGCTGGACGTGCGGTAGGTGAAGGGCCAGCCGGTGTCCCACCCGTTCGAGGCCAGCACCCAGATGTTCTTGGGCGCGAAGTAGAACAGCGTGGGCGCCACCGCGGATCCGCTCATCCCGGTCTGGGTGGCCGTCGCCATGTCCGACCAGTTGGTGAAGGGACGGAACCCCATCGCGCCCCACGACGATCCGTTCGAGGTGGTCGCGTAGACCAGGTGCTGGCCGTTGTACGTCACGGTGGTGAAGTCCTTCAGCGCGGCCCACCCGTTCGCCGGCTGCGCCAGCGGACCCGTCGAGGTCCACCGGTACGTCGACGGAAGAGCACACGAGTTGGACGCCCCGGACAGGCCGGTCCACTTCTGGTTGCTGCCGCCGGTGCAGTTCCACAGCTGCACCGCCGTGCCGTCGGCCGTGGCGCCGCCCGACACGTCCAGGCACAGCCCGGACTCCACGCCGACGATCGTGCCGTCGGAGTTCACCCGCCACTGCTGGTTCGCACCGCCGTTGCAGGCCCAGATCTCCACCCGGGTACCGGCCGTGGTGGCGTGGCCCGGGACGTCCAGGCACTTGTTGCCGTACACGGTCAGCTGGTTGCTGTCCGTCAGCGTCCACTGCTGGTTGTTCCCGCCAATGCAGTCCCAGATCTGCAGGAACGTGCCGTCGGCCTGGCCGGCACCCGGCACATCGAGACACCGGCCGGAACCAACGCCGCGCACGGTGCTGGTGGTGGCCGCCTGAGCCGGGTTGGCGACGAGCGTCGCCGCCAGAGCGACCAAGGCCGCGAGCATCACAGACAGATGTCTGCTGCGGGAACTACGTCTGCGCATGGAGACCTCGTATTCCATGAGTGAACGGTTGTGGGTGGCCCCGCCGGAGGCTGTGCGGACGATCGGTGCGGTGCAACCCCACCCTGATGTTCGCAATACCGAACAAATGTCGAAGGATCGAGCAGAAGGGATGATCAGGGAACCGGTGACCGGCGTCAATGCCTAGCGCACAATTCGCGAGCCGTGACGTTCGCAGACCGAAACCAGACGGCTTCACGTTCCGTGGTTGTGATCTGGGTACCCGGCAGGGTGCCCTTGACCATGGGTGCGGCACGCTGACGGATGGTGGCGGCGGGCCGGGAGCGCGGGCTCGACGCGCGGGTGGCGGTGCTGCCGGAACTTCCCTTCCCCGACGGCGAGTTCGACGCGGTGGTCGGTGGGCCAGAACCAGTACCTCGTGATCGTCGAGGCGCAGGGCGCGAACGGCCGCTACTTCCGCTCGTTCACGGCCTCCTGCCTGAACGGTCCGTGGACCGTCCAGGCCGGCACCGAGTCCAACCCCTTCGCGGGCAACGCCTCGCCACCACCAGCCGCAAACCGGTCGCCGTCCAACCCAACTGGCCGCGTCGGGGGCAACGGTGGCGTCCAGGGGCGTGGCGAAGCCGGCACCGTCCCGGTCCTGGGGACTCTCGCGCCAAGCCCTCGTCCACCTGCAGATCGCGTACGCGCAGGTCTCCTGGCCGGTCCTGGCGGGCTGTCGCCTCATGACGCGGGAGGTGGCCGTCGCCACGCGAGCGGTGTGGCAGATGTGCCGGTGCGTTCGGGCGGCTACCGGCCGGCGGGGGTCGTCGGAGCTGCCCGAGGGGCGACGGGCCGCAGGTGTGGCTCACTGGGAGTAGAAGGTGGCGTCGGCCCGGTCGGTCGCCGTGCTGGGAGTCTGGATGTACAGCAGGTAGTTGTAGTGGCGGATGTAGCGGCCCGGGAAGCCGAACGACTCGTACGAGACTCCGGCGGAGTCCGCGAGGCCGGCCCGGGCGGTGAAGGAGGCGTCGCTCGCGAACTGCGCCGTCCCGTCGTTCTTCTCCACCCACACCTCGAAGTTCTTCTGGCGCAGGTAGTAGCCGGGGAAGTTCGCCGACTCCAGGGACACGGTGCCGGTGCCGGCGAGACCGGCGACGACGCGGAACTGCGAGTCGGCCAGCGGCGAGACGTTCGACTCGATCTTGGCGCGGAAATCCCAGTGCCGGATGAACCGGTCGGGGAAGTTGTACGAGGAGAGCCGGATCGGGGTGAGACCGTCGGCGACCGGGATGCCGAAATCGGGTGTGCCGTCGGCCTTCCAGTAGATCTTCTGGACGCGGGTGCGGCGGTTGGGGTCGTTGAGCGGGGAACCGCTGATGTCCTTGTAGCTGCGGTCGTGATAGACGAGGATGTCCGACTTGCCGTCCTCGGAGACCGTGAACTGGTTGTGCCCCGGGCCGTACTGGCTGGTGGCGGCGTTGCTCGCGAAGACCGGACCGGTGCTCTTGGCCCACGACGACGCGCTCAGCAGGTCGGCGGAGGCGGACGCGGTCAGCATGCCCATGCAGTAGTTGGCGTCGGTGGCACTGGCCGAGAAGGTCAGGAAGACCTTGCCGTTGCGCTGAAGCACAGCCGGGCCCTCGTTGACCGTCTCACCTCCGGCGGTCTCCCACCAGGCGGTCGGCCGGCTGATCATGACCGGGGTGCCGGTGATGGTCCACGGGCTGGACATCGGCGCTATGTAGATGTTGGTGCCGCGGCCGACGGCCGGGTCGTTCTGCGCCCAGGCGAGGTAGCGGGTGCCGTTGACGGCGAAGGTCGTCGCGTCCAGGGAGAAGGTGTCCAGCGGCAGCGCGATACGCCCCTTCTCCGTCCAGCTCCCCGTGATCGGGTTCGCGGCGGTGCACTCCAGGACGTAGGGCCGGATGTGCCAGACGTCGTTGGCATCACCGGCGGCGAAGTAGACGTACCACTTGCCGTCGATGAAGTGGATCTCCGGGGCCCAGATGTAGCCGCCCATCACACCGGTGGCGTGCTTGGTCCAGATGGTCGTCTCGGCGGCCGAGGACAACCCCTGGATCGTGGTGGCACGACGCAGCACGATGCGGTCGTACGCCGGCACGGTGGCGGTGAAGTAGTAGAAGCCGTCGGTGTGCTTGAAGATGTGCGGGTCGGCCCGCTGCTTGGCGATGGTGTTCGTGTACGTCACCCCAGGGGACGCGGGCACGGCGGCGTGGGCGGTACCGGCCGAGACACCGGTGACGGTGGCGGCGGCCGAGCCGGCGATCATGCCGAGGACCGTTCGACGGGTGAGCGCAGGCCTCACGGGTTACTCCCTCTGGTGCGGGTGGTGAGGAGATACCGTCTCTTCACACCGTTCCGATATTTCGAACACCGTTCGTGAATTCGGCCAGAAGATAGGTCCTGCGCCTGCCCCCGTCAACGCTTCCGTCACAAAAGCATCCATCGAGTCGGCTGACGCTCGCCATGAAAAGCCGTCCGCGCCAACTCATGCACGCGAGCGAAAGGTTGGCCGGACAGACTCGTTTGAGGGGCCACTGATGTCGGATGTGTTGACGCACCTTGGTTCCCGCACTTAATGTCTGCCCGATTCTACGAACGTTGTTCGACATGTCGCACCACTTGGCTGGTCGGCTCCGAGTCGGCTATAGAGCTTCCCCGTGACCCGCCGCTGATATCGACGCATTCCGAAGGCCGCCACTGTGGTGCCGGACCAGACAACAGAAACCCTCAGAGGACAGGAGGCCGAAGCGGCGCACAAATAAAGCGTTTCCTGGGGGACAGTCGTGAACTTCGCCGCAGAAGCCGTCACACCGCCGACGCACCGGCTCGCGTACCCGGGCCCGCCGTCCAGTCCTACAACCACCCCGACCGCTACATCCGCCACTACGCCTGTTACCTGAAGCTCGACCCGATCACCACCGCGACGGGGCGCGGTGACGCCACCTTCCGTGTGACGAGCTGACCCGACACCGACAGGGGTGCCGGCGCCCCCCGGCATCCGCCGCCCAACGCCCCTCCAGTCCTTCAACCACCCGGCCAAGTGCATCCGCCACTGCGCCTCGACCGCCCACGACGCAAGCAACGGCGGCACCAGCGCCTGTGGCGCCACCTCGCTGTGGCGCCAGGACACCAGCCGGCTCGCCGCCGCCCCGCGGAGCTGACGAGCAGTCCGCCCCGAATCCGGTGCCGGAAAGGGCCGAAGCCGCACCGGCACGCAGGCGTCAACGCAACCCGCGACGTCCGCACAGCCGGACACCACGGGTGCGTCGACGCTCACCCCCCTCACCCACCCTGTGAAGGAGTTCTTCATGATCAAGCCACCGTGGATACGCAGCGTCAGACGCGCGCTGCTCGCGGCCGGTGCCACCGCCGCGCTCGCCGCCGGCCTGCTCACCGCGACGGCCACCACCTCGCAGGCCGCCACCCAGGGGCCGTGCGACATCTACGCCGCAGGCGGCACCCCCTGCGTCGCCGCACACAGCACCACCCGCGCCCTGTACGGGGCGTACAACGGCTCGCTGTATCAGATCAAACGGGCCTCCGACAACACCACCCTGAACATCGGCGTACTGAGCGCCGGCGGATACGCCAACGCCGCCGCGCAGGACTCCTTCTGCGCCAACACCAGCTGCGTCATCACCGTCCTCTACGACCAGTCCGGCAAGGGCAACAACCTCACCCAGGCGCTCAGGGGCCACTGGCCCGGGCCGGCCGAGGGTGGGAACGACAACCTGGCCAACGCCTTCGAGGCGCCGGTCACCGTCGGCGGGCACAAGGCGTACGGCGTCTACGTGGCACCCGGCACCGGCTACCGCAACAACAACACCAACGGAATCGCCACCGGAGACCAGCCCGAGGGCATGTACGCGATCTTCGACGGCACCCACTTCAACGGCGGCTGCTGTTTCGACTACGGCAACGCCGAGACGACCGGCAACGACGACGGCAACGGCACCATGGAGGCCATCTACTTCGGCAACAGCAAGGGCTGGGGCTGGGGCAGCGGCAACGGCCCCTGGGTCATGGCCGACCTGGAGAACGGCCTGTTCTCCGGGGTCAACCGCGGATTCAACGCGGGCGACCCCACCGTCAACAACCGGTTCCAGACCGCCATTGTCAAGGGCGGCCCGAACCAGTGGGCCATCCGCGGCGGCAACGCCCAATCGGGCAGCCTGTCCACCTACTACAGCGGCGTACGCCCCAACGACTCCGGCTACAACCCCATGAAGAAGCAGGGCGCGATCATCCTCGGCATCGGCGGCGACAACAGCAACACCGGCGCCGGCACCTTCTACGAAGGCGTCATGACCTCGGGCTACCCCTCGGACGCCACCGAGAACGCCGTACAGGCCAACATCACCGCCGCCGGCTACAACAGCGGCTCGACCAGCACCGGCTCGCTGACGCCCGGCTCCAGGATCTCCCTGCAGGCCACCACCGCCCCCTGCTGCACCTCGCACTACCTGCGCCACGACGACGCCGACACCAAGGTCGTCATCTCCGACATCAACTCCTCCAGCCCGGCCACCGACAAGGCCGACGCCACCTGGATCGTCCGCGCCGGCCTGGCCAACACCTCCTGCCTGTCCTTCGAGTCCGCCAACAACCCCGGCCAGTTCCTGCGCCACTCCAACTACCAGCTCTACCTGAACACCGACACCGGCGGCAGCTCCTTCGCGCAGGACGCCACCTTCTGCCCCACCGCGGGCAACAGCGGGGTCGGCACCTCCTTCCAGTCCGTCAACTTCCCGGCGAAGTACATCCGCCACTACAACTTCACGGCCTACATAGCCGGCAACGGCGGCACCAACGCCTGGGACGCCACGAAGTCGTGGGCCCAGGACACCAGCTGGCTCACCGCGTCTCCCTGGAGCTGACGAAAGACCGGACCCGTGGGCGCCTCCGGGCCGGGGCGCCCACGGGTCCGACAGCCGCCCACGCTTTCCCTACGCCTGGAGCGCAGGTCGGCGGAGTCCCAGAGTCGCGGAGAGGCCTCGGCGGCACGGCAGTCCTACAACTTCCCGGACAGATGCTGGCGGCACGCCGACAGCATCGACCGCATCGACCCGTACCCTGGCCAGGGCATGCCACGCGCGACCCCGGTGACCATCCGATGGCGCGGAATTATCCGCGACCAACGCGCGAATAAGTCGTATTCATTTTGAGGCAACGGGTTCGCCGGGCAGAGCAGACGGGCGACGCGGAAGGCGTCGATCCCCCTGGTCAACCACCATGCTACTTAGGGCGCTTCCCTGGCTACGGGTGATCTCCGCGCCTGCCGCGCCTGATCCCTCGCGTGTCACTGGCGTTGCTGCAGCGAAAAATAGGCATCTCTATCGTCTTGACTGGCGCCCCATCCTGCCTCGATAAATACAACTCATAAGAAAGCGGGGGTTTGGAGGAGGGACACCACGGATGAGACCCCTACGCATCGGCGCGGGGACGGTCGGGGCGCTCGCGGCGGCGGCAGTCGTCTTCGCGGCCGTACTGCCCGCTCAACCCGCCTACGCGGCCACGACGAACTTCTATGTCGATCCTGTCAACGGCAGTGACAGCAACTCGGGAACCAGCACCGCCGCAGCGTTCAAGACCATCCAGGCCGCCCAGGCCGCGGTGCGGGCCGTCAACGCGAACATGTCCGACGACATCGTCGTGAACCTGCGCGGAGGCACCTACCCCCTCACCACCCCGATCACCTTCGGCACCGGCGACTCGGGCACCAACGGCCACACCGTCGTCTACCAGGCGTACAACGGCGAGACGCCCGTAATCACCGGCGGCAAGGCGATCACCGGCTGGACCGCGGCCGCGGGCGGCGAGTACAAGGCGCCGGTCGGCACTCTCAACTTCCGGCAGTTGTACGTCAACGGGGTCCGCGCCACCCGGGCCCGCTTCCCTGACATCGGCTCGGACTTCCAGTTGCAGGGCAGCGACAAGACCAACAAGCTGCTGAAGGTGCTCAGTTCGCAGGTCTCGAACTGGGGCCACCTCAACCAGGTCGAGATGATGCTGGAAACGCAGTGGGGCGAGAGCTACCTGCGGCTGAAGTCGATCAGCTCCGGCAACGGCACCGCCGACGTGTCGATCCAGGACCACGAGGCGGGCATCCTGTTCCCGCGCCCCTTCCCAGTGCTCGCCAACGGCTCTCCCCTGCACTTCGAGAACGCCCACGAGTTCCTCAACGAACCGGGCGAGTTCTACGTCGACACCGCCGCGCAGACCGTCTACTACAAGCCCCGCCCCGGCGAGGACATGTCCACGGCCGGCGTGCAGGCCCCGACGCTGCAGACCCTCTTCGACATCAAGGGCACGAACCTCGACAGCCCCGCCCACGACCTGCGCTTCTCCGGGCTCACCTTCACCCAGACCACCTGGATGGAAGCGACGAACAACGGCTACCTCAACGGCCAGGGCGGCAACTACAACCTCTCGGCCGACACCTCCAACAACCAGTACGTCGGCCGTCCGCCGGCCGGGGTCCAGGCGTCGAACGCCGACCGCCTCTCCTTCATCGGCAACACCTTCACGCAGATGGGCGCCACCGCCCTCGACCTGCACCACGGCGTGCACGACAGCACCGTGACCGGCAACCTCGTCCACGACATCGCCGGCAACGGAATCATGGTCGGCAAGTTCTCCGACCCGACGGTGGAGTTCCACACCGTCTACAACCCGCCGTCCTCGCCGGCCGGTGAGGACGCCCGGGAGGTGGTCAAGAACGTCACCGTCAAGAACAACCTGATCACCCGGATCGGCGAGGACTACCTGGGCACCGCGGGCATCAACGCGGGCTTCGTCAACAGCACCACCATCGACCACAACGACATCTCCGACGCTCCGTGGGCCGGTATCTCGCTGGGCTGGGGCTGGCAGTCGGCGGCCAACGCCGAGGGCAACAACAGCGTCAGCTACAACCGGATCGGCAACGTGATGAACCGGCTGTGCGACTCCGCCGGTATCTACCACCTCTCGAACGACCCAGGCACGGTCTTCAACGGCAACTACATCCACGACGTGGTGCGTATGCCGGCCGCCTGCGGCTCGGCGGTGTCCGGCCTGTACCTGGACGAGGGGTCGGACAACATGACCCTGTCGAACAACGTGCTGTCGCACACCGACGGTTTCATCAACCAGAACCGCAACGGCTCCAACGTCACCCTCACCAACAACACGACGTCCGGCGACTCGGTGATCAAGGCATCCGGCCTCGAGTCCGCCTACCGGGGGCTGGCGGCGAAGCTCAACCTCGCCTACAACAAGCCGGCGTCCGCCTCCTCGGTGAACGGCTCCGCCTGGGGGCCGGGCAAAGCCGACGACAACGACGGTGCCACCGGCTGGTCGCCGACCGGGAGCGACACCTCGGCGTGGTGGCAGGTCGACCTGGGGCAGTCCTGCCAGCTCGGACAGTTCTCCCTGACCACCCGTCAGGACTTGGACCAGTCCGAGACCCGAGGCCACTTCGAGATCCGGGCCTCCAACGACCCGTCCTTCGCCACGTACACCGTCCTGGGACGCCAGACGGACACCCTGCCGCCGGCCTCGACGCTCACGGGCAACATCGACGTCCGCCAGAAGTTCCGCTATGTGCGGGTCGCCAAGACCGACGGCGCGTACTTCTTCATCGCGGACTTCAGTGTGCAGCAGGCCGGCGGGGCACTGGAGGACGCGACCGGCACGCCGAACGTCAACGCGTCGACGTACTACACGATCAAGAACGTCAACAGCGGGCAGCTGATGGACGTGTACCAGAACTCCACCGCCGACGGCGCGAGCGTCATCCAGTGGCCGAGCAACGGCGGTGCCAACCAGCAGTGGAACATCGTCCCGGTCAGCGGTCAGCTCTACCGGATCGTGAACCGCAACAGCGGCAAGGCCCTCGACATCAACAACTCCAGTCACCAGAGGGGGACCGCGCTGCAGCAGTACACCTACAACGGCGGCAGCAACCAGCTGTGGTACTTCGAGCCGACCAGCGGTGGGTACGTCATCCGAAACTTCGAGAGCCGGCAGGTCCTGGAGGTCGGTGGCGGATCGACGGCCAACGGAGCCGCCATCAGTCAGTGGATGCCCCTGAACCAGTCCAACCAGGCCTGGACGATCCAGTGACCGGGTGACCCGACACGGGGCACGAAGGCGGCGGGGCCGGAAAGCGATCGCTTTCCGGCCCCGCCGCCTTCGTGCCCCGTGTCGGGTCACCCGG
>NZ_JBVKBA010000010.1:0-286405 GCF_055639175.1 Streptomyces sp. NPDC107546
GACGGCGTACGCCAACACCGTCCAGGCGTGCATGAACGTCGCCCGCTGCACCGGCATCACCGTGTGGGGCATCCGCGACAGCGACTCCTGGCGCAGCGGGGACAATCCGCTGCTGTTCGACGCGGGCGGCAACAAGAAGCCGGCCTACGACGCGGTCCTGTCCGCGCTCGGCGGCAGTGCGGGGAACCCGGGGGACCCAGGAGGCATCGTCTCGGGCACGGTGTATTCGCTGAGTGATGTCGCTGCGGGCCGGGTGTTGGACGTTCCGGCTGGACAGACGGGGAACGGCACGCCGTTGCAGGTCTGGGACGCCAATGGTGGTGCCGCGAACCAGCGGTGGCGGGCGAGTCAGAACAGTGATGGTTCGTACACGCTGACCAACGTCGGCAGTGGCCGGGTTCTGGACGAGCCGGGCGGTCAGACGGGCAACGGCACGCGCATCGAGATCTGGGATGCCAACGGTGGCGCGAACCAGCACTGGCGGGCGAGTCGGAACGGCGACGGTTCGTACACCTTGACCAACGTCGCCTCCGGCCGGGCGCTGGAGATTCCCGCCGGGCAGACCGGCAACGGGGCCCCGGTCCAGGTCTGGGACTCCAATGGCGGCGCCAACCAGCACTGGAATCTCAGGTGAGGTGATCGGCGCCCGGCGCACGCTCCCGCCCCGGATCTCATCGGAGTAGCCGCACAACACCCGCGCCCGGCACGGCAGCCGTCGCCGGACGCGGGTTCCGGCATGCCGTCACGGCGGGCTGACCTGTGCAAAACATGGGATGGATCGCGAGTCGATTCGTCGTGACAGGTCTATTGACAGGGTGTCAGGCATATGGGATCACTGTGCGACATGGGATGTCTGAGTGTTCTCTGTGGGTGCTCTCGGGCACTCTGACGGGAGCGGTCGGCGCACCCTGTAAGCCCTTGTGATCTCTCTTGGACAGGCACGGCACTCTCTGTACCCTTCCCCCACATTTCAAGGAACAGAATGCAGCCTTCATCTGTTTCGCCCCGGACCTCCGCAGCCCGGAGACCCCGCTTACCGGCGGCCGCCGGCGTATGCGTGATGGCGCTGCTGACCGTGTTGCTGGCGACCGCGCCGACATGGTCGGCACCGGCGCCGGCGGCACCCCTGGTGAGCTCGGCGTCGGGGCGGTGCCTGGACGTCAAGGGCAACGTCGACACGCCCGGAACGTCGCTGGAGATCTGGGACTGCAACAACCAGGTCAACCAGGCGTTCGAGTTCACGTCGGCGGGTGAGCTGAGGACGATGAGCGGCACCCGGTGCGTGGACGCCTACGACAACCGGACGGCTCCCGGGGCACCGGTGGTCATCCGGCCGTGCGACGGGCGGCCGACCCAGCTGTGGCGGCAGAACCCCGACGGGTCCGTCACCGGTGTCGCATCCGGATTCTGCCTGGACGTCAACGGGGCGGCCACGGCCAACGGCACTGCGGTCATCCTGTGGACCTGCAACGGCCAGAGCAACCAGAAGTGGGGCACGCCGGCGTCTCCGCCGCCGCCCAGCGGATCGGGCCCGTGCGACATCTACGCCGCGGGCGGTACGCCGTGCGTGGCCGCGCACAGCACGGTGCGGGCGCTCTACCGTTCGTACAACGGCTCCCTGTACCAGGTCAGGCGCTCCTCGGACAACGCGACCAGGGACATCGGCGTGCTGGCGCCCGGCGGCTTCGCCGACGCGGCGGCGCAGGACTCGTTCTGCGCGGGCACCTCGTGCGTGATCACAGTCGTCCGCGACCAGTCCGGGCACGGCAACGACCTCTGGTACCAGGGATCGGCCCAGGTACCCGGATCGAGTCAGAGCAGCCCCGCGAAGGCGACCTCGGAGTCGCTGACCGTCGGGGGCACCAAGGCCTACTCGCTGTACATCAATCCCGGGAACAGCTACTGGCGGGACGGTCACCTGACGGGCGTGCCGACCGGAGCCGCACCCGAAGGGGCGTACATGGTGACCAGCGGCACCCACGTCAACGGCGGCTGCTGCTTCGACTACGGCAACAGCGAGACGGACCGCAAGGCCGACGCGGCCGGGGCGATGGACGCGATCAATTTCGGTACCGAGTGCTGGTTCGGCGGCTGCTCGGGAAGCGGCCCCTGGGTGCAGGCCGATCTCGAATGGGGCCTGTACTCCGGCGGCAGCCAGTCCTGGAACACCAACCAGCGGGCGTTCCCCGGCAAGTTCGTCACCGCGATGCTGAAGAACAACGGCACGTCGAGGTTCGCCCTCAAGGGCGGCAACGCGCAGTCCGGCGGCCTGACCACCCTCTGGGACGGCGGGCTTCCCGGCGGATACAGCCCCATGAAGAAGCAGGGGGCCATCGTCCTGGGCAGCGGCGGCGACTGCTGCAAGCCCGGCGGCGGCGCCAACCTGAGCGCCGGCACCTTCTACGAAGGAGCCATCGTCGCCGGCTACCCCTCCGACGCGACCGACAACGCGGTGCAGGCCAACGTCACCGCGGCCGAGTACCGCTGACCTCCCTTCAGCACCTGCGGGAGGCGGTTGTCCTCCCGCAGGTGCCCCAAGGACCGCAACGCGACCTGTCCCCCCGTCCTGCACGTGCTCTCCCACACCTTGGCCCAGGAGTCGATGACCTATGCCCATGACCACTGCGAGAACCAGGCGCCTTCGGCCGCTGGCCCCGCTGCTGTCCCTGCGCAGGATTCTGGCGCTCACGTTCTCGGCCGTGCTGCTCGCCGTGGCCGTCCCCCTCCTCTCCCTCGGCACGGCGCAGCCCGCCGCCGCGCTCGGCAACGGACTCGCGTTGACCCCGCAGATGGGATTCAACGACTGGAACGCGTACGGCTGCAACGTCTCCGAGTCGTTGATCAAGTCCACCGCGCAGGCGATGCACACCAACGGCATGCAGGCGGCGGGCTACTCGTACGTCAACATCGACGACTGCTGGATGACCCACAGCCGCGATTCCGGCGGCCACCTGGTGCCGGACCCGGCCAAGTTCCCCGACGGCATCAAGGGCACCGCGGACTACGTGCACTCGCTGGGGCTGAAGCTGGGGATCTACGAGGACGCGGGCACCGCGACCTGTGCGGGGTATCCGGGCAGTCTGGGGCACGAGACCACGGACGCGCAGTCGTTCGCGTCGTGGGGCGTGGACTACCTGAAGTACGACAACTGCAACAACACCGGAGCGCCGGCGCGGACCCGGTACACCGCGATGCGGGACGCCCTGGCGGCCACCGGCCGGCCGATCCTGTTCAGTCTGTGCAACTGGGGCCAGGAGAACGTGTGGACCTGGGGCGCGGACGTGGGCAACAGCTGGCGCACCACCGGGGACATCACCGCCGACTACTCCAGCATGCTGTCGATCTTCCACAGCAACGTGGGACTGGCCTCGTACGCCGGCCCCGGCCACTGGAACGACCCGGACATGCTGGAGATCGGCAACGGCTCGCTGACGGCCACCGAGAGCCGCAGCGAGTTCAGTCTGTGGGCGGAGATGGCCGCGCCCCTGATCGCGGGCACCAACATACCCTCGGCCAGTGCGAGCACCCTGTCCATCCTGACCAACTCCCGGGTGATCGCGGTCGACCAGGACCCCTTGGGCAAACAGGGCACCATGGTGTCGTCCTCGGGCGGCCTGGACGTGCTCGCCAAGCCGCTGGCCAACGGAGACGTGTCGGTGACGTTGTTCAACGAGACGGGTTCGACGGCGACCATCACCACCACCGCGGCCGCGATCGGGAAGACCGGGGCGTCCACGTATGCCCTCACCGACCTGTGGTCGGGGGCGTCCTCGACCACCTCGGGCACCATCAGCGCCTCGGTTCCGGCGCACGGCACGGTGATGTACCGGGTCGCGGGCGGCACCAGCAGCGGCGGCGGCACCAGCGTGACCGGTGAGCTGCACGCGGTGGGTGCGGGCAAGTGCCTGGACGTACCGAACTCGACCACGACCGCCGGCACCCAGGTGGAGATCTGGAGCTGCAACGGCGACGCCAACCAGACATGGACGCATACCGCCTCCAACCAGCTCACCGTCTACTCCGGCAGCGCCCAGCTGTGCCTGGACGCCTACAACAACCAGACCACCCCGGGGACGAAGGTGGAGATCTGGCCGTGCAACGGGCAGACCAACCAGCAGTGGACGCTGAACTCCAACGGAACGATCACCGGCGTCCAGTCCGGCCTGTGCCTGGACGTCACCGGAGGGGCCACGACTGACGGAGCCCTTGCCGAGCTGTGGACCTGCAACGGCGGCAGCGGCCAGCAGTGGACGCTGGGATGAGTCCCCGCTCCCCTCGGCCATTGGCAGCGTCGGTGCCGCCGTTCGGCGGCACCGCCACAGTGGAGGTCTCCTTGCCCGGATCAGTAACCGATCGCCGGCGAAGGCGATTCCCGGCCGTGCTCCTGATCGTCCTGGCGATGGCCTTGGCCGCGTTGGGCACACCGGCGTTCGCCACATCCGCACGGACAGGCACGGCCGCCGCCGTTCACCCGGCGGCCCTGTCGGCGAAAGCCTCCGCGGCCGACGCGCCGCTTCCGTGCGACATCTATGCCGCGGGCGGTACGCCGTGTGTGACGGCGCACGCCACGACCAGAGCGCTTTTCGCGTCGTACAACGGGCCGCTGTACCAGATCCAGCGGGCCTCGGATCACAGCTACCGCGACATCGGAGTGCTCAGCGCGGGCGGCTACGCCGACGGGGCGTCCCAGGTGTCGTTCTGCGCGGGCACGTCGTGCACGATCACGAAGATCTACGACCAGACCACCAAGCACAACGACCTGCCGATCTCCTGGGGCGGCTACTGGAAGGGCCCCGGCCCGAACGGATCCGACGTCGGGGCGGACGCCATGGCCCTGCCCGTGACCGCGGCCGGCCACCAGGTCTTCGGCGTCAAGGTCACCCCCGGCGTCGGCTACCGGATCGACCACGCGAGCGGTGTGCCCACCGGATCCCAGCCCGAAGGCATCTACATGGTGACGTCGTCGAACTACACCAACCAGTGGTGCTGCTTCGACTACGGCAGCGGTGAGAACTCCCACACCGACACCGGCAACGCCACCATGAACGCCATCTACTGGGGCAACGCCTGCTGGTTCGGCGGATGCACCGGCAACGGCCCGTGGGTCGAGGCCGACCTGGAGAACGGCATGTTCCACACCAACACCGGCTCCAACAAGGACCCGAACAACCAGGGCGTGCACTATCCGTTCGTCAGCGCGTGGCTGAAGAACAACGGCACCACCAACTTCACGCTCAAGTACGGCAACGGCGCGAGCGGAGGCCTGACCACCACCTTCTCCGGCCCCCTGCCGAACGGCTACTCACCGATGAAAGTCGACAGCTCGGTCCTGCTCGGCACCGGTGGAGACAACAGTGTCTCGGGCGTCGGCGAGTTCTTCGAGGGCGCGATGACGGCGGGCTACCCCTCCGACGCCACCGAGAACGCCGTCCAGGCCGCCCTCACCGCCGCCGGCTACGGGTCGGGAGGCGGCGGGGACGGCACGACGGGCGCGCTGCACGCGGTGGGCGCGGGCAAGTGCCTGGAGGCGCCGGGCAGTTCCACCACCCCGGGCACGCAGATGCAGATCCGGGACTGCACCGGGGCGGCGAACCAGAGCTGGACCCGGACCGCCTCCCGCGAACTGACCGTCTCAGTCGGGGGCAGCCGGCTGTGCCTGGACGCCTCCGGGCAGGGCACCAGTCCCGGTACCAAGGTCATCACCTGGACGTGCAACGGCCAGAGCAACCAGCAGTGGACGTTCAACGCCAACGGAACCGTCACCAGCGCCCCCTCCGGGCTGTGCCTGGACGTGACCGGCGCCGCCACAGCCAACGGCACCCCCGTGGAGCTGTGGACCTGCAACGGCCAGTCCAACCAGCAGTGGTCGCTGAACTGACCCGATGAGACACCCCGTTCGACACCGGGGCGGCATCCGAACGCCGCCCCGGTAGTCGCCGCGCCGCGATGCGACGGCGCCGACCACAGGAGGATCGGATGAGGACGAGAGCAGATCGTGGGACCGTCGCTCGCGTTCACCCCGCAGCGCAACCCCGGTGAATGGCAGACCTGGCTCGCGCACGTGAAGGCCGCCGGCACCGTCCCCGACATGATCACCAACCACAACGAGGGCGACGTCGACGACCCGGTCACCGTTGCGCAGAGCCTCCGCGACGCCCTCGGCTCGGCCGGCATCGGTCCGTTGCCGTTGTCGTCGAACGAGTACCAGCCGGCCGATGCCGCGATCGACCAGTGGACCTGCAACGGGCAGGGCAACCAGCAGTTCCGGTTCGTGCCGGCCTCGGGCGGCTACGGCGAACTGCGCGCCCAGAACTCCGGCTTGGACGTGGCGGTCGCCGGCAGCTCCACGACGGCGGGCACCCCTGACATGGTCCAGCAGGCCCCCGGCACGGCCGCCAACGCCCTCTGGCTGCCCGTGCGCCAGTCCGACGGCTCGTACGCCTTCCAGAACCGCAACAGCGGCCTGTGCCTGGACGTCTACGGCGCCGACGGCAACGCGGGCCGGCAACTGGACCAGTGGCAGTGCAAGAACGCACCGGGCACCAACCAGGACTTCATCGTCCGCTGACCGCCCCGGCCGCGGACCCCGACCTGCGAAAGGAACCACCGTGACAGCATTCGGACGGTTGTTCCGGCGCCTGCGCGCCTCGACAGCCGTGCTCACGGGCCTCGTCCTGGCCTGCGCCGGCCTCGTCGGCACGGCCGCCGCTCCGGCCCACGCCGCCACCTCCATTTCCATCAACGGCACATCCGGCGGGCGGATATTCGACGGCGTCGGCGCGATCAGCGGCGGAGGCGGCAACAGCAGACTCCTGATCGACTATCCCGAACCCGAACGCGGCCAGATCCTCGACTACCTCTTCAAGCCCGGCTACGGCGCCTCCCTCCAGATCCTCAAGGCCGAGATCGGCGGGGACACCAACTCCACCTCGGGAGCCGAGCCGAGTCACCAGCACACCCGCTCCGACCTCAACTGCGACCGCGGCTACGAATGGTGGCTGATGGAGCAGGCCAAGGCCCGCAACCCGAACATCGAACTGTACGGGCTCGCCTGGGGCGCCCCCGGCTGGATCGGCGGCGGCAACTTCTGGTCCAGCGACATGATCAACTACCTGCTCTCGTGGCTGGGCTGCGCCAAACAGCACGGACTCGGCATCGACTACCTCGGCGGCTGGAACGAGAGAGGCTACAACGTCTCCTGGTACAAGCAGTTGCGCAGCGCGCTCAACGCCAACGGCTACGGCAGCGTCAAGATCGTCGCCGCCGACTCCGACTGGAACGTGGCGAACGACGTCGATTCCGACCCGGCGTTCGCCGCCGCGGTGACCATCATCGGCACGCACTACCCCTGCGGTTACCGCTCCTCCCAGTCCAACTGCTCGGTGCCGTCGGCCGCCACGTCGTCCGGCAAGCAGCTGTGGGCCAGCGAGAACGGCTCGGACGACTACAACGCGGGCGCTCCGGCAGTGGCCCGCGGCATCAACCGCGGATACATCGACGGCCGCATGACCGCATACCTCAACTGGCCTGTGGTGGCCGCGATCACCCCGAACCTGCCCTACCCCACGATGGGCCTCGCCCTCGCCTCCCAGCCGTGGTCCGGGCACTACTCGATCGGCAAGAACACCTGGGTGACGGCGCACACCACGCAGTTCACCGCCCCCGGTTGGCGGTACCTCGACTCCTCCAGCGGCTACATCGGCGGCAACCGGAACAACGGCAGCTACGTCTCACTGAAGTCCGACGACAACTTCGACTACTCCACCGTCATCGAGACGATGGACGCCGGCAGCGCCCAGACCCTGAACTTCAACGTCACGGGAGGTCTGTCCACCGGAACCGTCCACGTCTGGTCGACCGACGTCGACTCCGGCAGTGCGGCCGACTACTTCGTGCACACCACGGACCTCACCCCGTCCGGCGGCGGCTTCAGCCTGACCGTGCAGCCCCACCACGTCTACACCCTGACCACCACGACCGGCCAGGGCAAGGGCACCGCCACCGGCCCCGCCCAGGGCGCCATGAGCCTGCCCTACAGCGACTCGTTCGACGGCTACACCACGGGCACCGAGGCGAAGTACCTCATGGACTGGCAGGGCGCCTTCGAGGTGGTCGGCTGCGGCGGCGGCCGCACCGGCAAGTGCGTGCGCCAGATGAGCCCGCAGAAACCGATCACCTGGGACGCGCTGTCCGATCCGCACGCTCTGCTCGGTGACGTCGGCTGGAGCAACTACACCGTCTCCTCCGACGTGCTGCTCGAACAGCCCGGATACGCCGAGCTGATGGGCCGCGCGAACACCCAGGACTACGGCAGCACCGGGCAACTGAACGCCTATCACCTGCGGGTGAGCGACACCGGAGCCTGGTCGATCCTCAGCTCCAACACCAACGGCAGTGTCTCCACCCTGGCCCACGGCACCACCACGGCGCTGGGCACCAACCGCTGGCACACCCTGGCGCTGACGTTCTCCGGCAGCACGCTGACCGCCGTCGTCGACGGCTCGACGGTCGGCTCCGTGAACGACCGCACCTGGGCCACGGGCCAGGCCGGCTACGCGACCGGCCAGGGCGAGACGGCACAGTTCGACAACCTGTCCCTCACCCCCGGCAGCGGGGGCACCGGCGGCGGCACGACCGGCGCGGTCGTCGGGGTCGGCTCGGGCCGGTGCGTGGACGTGCCGAACCAGTCGCAGACGCCCGGTACCCAGGTGGAGCTGTGGGACTGCAACGGCGGCAGCAACCAGCAGTGGACGAGCACCTCGGCCGGTGAACTGCGCGTCTACGGCAGCGCCTGCCTGGACGCCGCGGGCGGCGGCACCAGCCCCGGCACCAAGGTCGACATCCGTACCTGCGACGGCGGCGGCTACCAGAAGTGGACGCTCAACGCCGACGGCACCATCACCGGTGCCCAGTCCGGCCTGTGCCTCGACGCCACCGGCGCCGGAACGGCCAACGGCACCCTGCTGGAGCTGTGGACCTGCAACGGCGGCAACAACCAGAAGTGGACGCGCAACTGACCACCCCCTCAACGACGTCGAGAGGCCCCGCATGAAGCCCACCCCCCACCCGATCAGCCGGCGCCGCCTGCTGGCAGCGACCGGCGCGGCCACGGCCCTCGGCCTGCTGCGGTTCGCCCCGCAGGCCGCGGCGACCGAAGGCCCGGCCGGCTACACCCCCAGCTGGTCCTCCGTGGACCAGCACCCCCCGGCGCCCGCCTGGTTCAAGGACGCCAAGTTCGGCATCTACTACCACTGGGGCGTCTTCAGCGTCCCCGCGTTCGGCAACGAGTGGTATCCGCGCAACATGTACATCGGCGGCTCGAACGAGAACAAGCACCACATCGCCACCTACGGCGACCCCTCGGTCTGGCCGTACGACAACTTCATCGACGGAGCCCGCGACAAGGCCGGCAACCACGTGCAGTTCGCCCCGAAACTCGCCTCCCAGGGCGGCAACTGGGACCCGGACGCCTGGGCGCGGCTGTTCAAGGCCGCGGGTGCGAAGTTCGCCGGCCCGGTCGCCGAGCACCACGACGGCTTCTCCATGTGGAACAGCCGCTCCAACCCGTGGAACTCGGTCCAGCGCGGCCCCAGACTCGACCTCCTGGGGCTGCACGCGCAGGCCATCCGCGGACAGGGGCTGAAGTTCATGGCCTCGCTGCACCACGCCTACCACTTCAACGGCTACTACGACCATGTGCCGTACCAGTCGGACCCGACGCTGCGCATCCTCTTCGGTCAGCAGGGTTCCGCCACGGAGAACCAACTCTGGTACGACAAGCTGATCGAGGTCATCGACGGCTACCAGCCGGACCTGGTCTGGCAGGACTTCGACCTGGGCCTGGTCCAGGAGTCCTACCGGCTCCAGTTCCTCGCGCACTACTACAACCAGGCCGTCTCCTGGAACAAGGACGTGGTCGCGACCTACAAGGACGGCCTCGACAACAAGGGCGAGGTCTTCGACTTCGAGCGCGGCGGCCCGGCAGGGCTGCTCACCCCGTACTGGCTGACCGACGACAGCATCTCCTCCTCCAGCTGGTGCTACACCGTGGGCATCGGCTACTACTCGACGCAGGCCCTGCTCCACTCGCTGATCGACCGGGTCAGCAAGGGCGGCGGCATGCTGCTGAACATCGCCCCGATGGCCGACGGCACCATCCCCTCCGGGCAGCAGTCGATCCTGCTCGGCATGGGGGACTGGCTCGGGCGCTTCGGCGAGGCGGTCTACGGCACCCGCTCCTGGTCCAGTTACGGCGAGGGCCCCACCAAGATGGGCGGAGGTTCCTTCAGCGGACCGGTCGTCGGCAAGGCCCAGGACGTCCGCTTCACCCGCAGCCGGGACAACAAGGTCCTCTACGCCACCGCGCTGGGCTGGCAGGGGGGCACCATGACCATCACCACGCTGAACTCGAACCAGATCAACCTCAGCAGTCTGACGGGCGCGCAACTGCTGAACAACGCCGCGGGCAGCTACATCAACCTGCCCGCTCCGACCCAGGATGCTTCCGGCCTGCACATAGCCATGCCCTCGTCCAACCCGCCGTTCAGCGCTCTGGCGTACACGGTCAAGCTCACCTTCTCCGGTGAGATCCCCGTCCTGGGCGCGCCCGGCGGCTCCACCACGTGGGTGAAGATCGCCAACGTCACCAGCGGCCTGGTGCTCGACAGCGGGGGCAACGTGGCCTCCGGCTCCGACCTCAAACAGTGGAACTACGACGGGAGCACCAACCTGCAGTGGCAGCTGATCGACCTCGGCAACGGCTACCACCGCATCATGAACCGCACCAACGGCATGGCCGCCGACAGCTGGGGCGACTCCGCCAACGGCGCTCCCGCCCGCCAGGAGGTGTGGAACGGCGGCAACAACCAGCAGTGGTCACTCAACAGTCTCGGTGGCAATCGCTACCAGATCGTCAATCGGGGCACAGGCACCGCCCTAGATGGCGGCGGCAGCACCACGGTCGGCTCCACCACGGTGATGTGGACGCCGAACTCCAGCAGCAACAACGAATGGACCATCACCGCCGTCTGAACCGCCTCAGCGACCGACGCTCCCTGTCCATCCCCCCACCACGGAAGAAGGAGTGTATGAAACTCAAACCGCTCTTAATGTCCATCGTGGCCGCGGTACTTCTCGTCCTGGCAGCCGCGGGCACCTCGTTCAGCAGCGGCCTCGGCGTGCCCGCGTCGGCCACGACCACCGGCGCCGTCCAGGCGACCGCCGGCTGTGGCAAGGCCCCGACGCTCACAAGTGGTACGCACACGATTCAGAGCGGCGGCCAGACCCGCAGTTACATACTGCGGGTTCCTGCCGGCTACGACAGCAACCACCCCTACCGGGTGATCTTCGGCTTCCACTGGCGGGGCGGCACGGCGGGCGACGTCGACTCGGGCGGAACGGACGGGTACAACTGGTCCTACTACGGCCTTAGGCGCCTGGCGGACAACGCGAACAACAGCACGATCTTCGTCGCTCCCCAGGGCATCGGCAACGGCTGGGCCAACTCCGGCGGCCAGGACGTGGCCTTCGTGGACGCCATGGTCAGTCAGATCGAATCAGGTCTGTGCGTCGACACCACCCAAATCTTCTCCGCCGGCTTCAGCTACGGCGGCGCGATGTCGTACGCCCTCGCCTGCTCCCGGGCAACGGTCTTCCGCGCGGTCGCGGTCTACTCCGGCGCGAACCTCAGCGGGTGCGACGGCGGCACCCAGCCCGTCGCCTACATGGGTCTGCACGGCATCAGGGACAACGTGCTGCCGATCTCGCTGGGACGGGAACTGCGCGATACCTTCGTCCGCGCGAACGGCTGCACCCCGCAGAACCCTCCCGAGCCGGCCTACGGCAGCCTGACGCACATCATCACCACCTACTCCGGATGCAGGTCCGGATACCCCGTCGTCTGGGCCGCGTTCGACGGAGCGGGCCACGACCCCGGTCCCATAGACGGTTCCACCGGTGACGGATGGCGCACCTGGACGTCGGCAGCGGTGTGGCAGTTCTTCACACAGTTCGGCTCGAATCCGCCACCGCCCTCCGGCAACCAGAAGATCGTCGGCCAGCAGTCGGGACGCTGCCTCGACATCAACAACTCCACCACGGCCAACGGCACGCAGGCACAACTGTGGGACTGCAACGGCGGCTCCAACCAACGGTGGACCTACACCGCCGGAAAGCAGTTGGTGGTCTACGGCAACAAGTGCCTGGGCGTCGGCCAGGCGGCGGGCAACGGCACCCCGGCGGCGATCTGGGACTGCAGCGGACAGGCAGACCAGCAATGGAACATCAATTCCGACGGCACGATCACAGCAGTGCAGTCGGGGCTCTGCCTGGACGCCAACGGCCAGGGGACCGCCAACGGGACGAAAGTCCAGCTGTGGAGTTGCACGGGCGGTGCGAACCAGCACTGGCGCCTGGAGAACTGAAAAGGGCGGGTGCAGGCACGGCACCGTGCGGGCACGAGCGAGCGGGCGAACCGTCAATGGCCGGCCCGGTGCCCTCGGACAGCTGCGAACAGCACCACATCGACAGTCCGGACAGCCCCTGAACCGGCCGACCGGAACCGCTTACTCAAGGAATACGAGGTCCCCATGCGCGGACGAAGTTTCAGCCGCAGGCATCTGTCCGTGGTGCTCGCCGCTGCGGTTGCGGCCCTGGTCGCGTTGGCGGCGCTGCTCGTCGCCAACCCGGCCCAGGCGGCCACCAGCGGCGCCTTGCGCGGCGTCGGTTCCGGCCGGTGTCTCGATGTGCCGGGCGCCGCCCAGACCGACGGCACTTACCTGCAGATCTGGGACTGCTCGGGCGGGAACAACCAGCAGTGGACGTTGACTGACAGCAACCAGCTGACCGTGTACGGCAACAAGTGCCTGGATGTTCCGGGCCACGCCACCGCGGCCGGTACCCGGGTGCAGATCTGGACCTGTACGGGCGGTGCGAACCAGCAGTGGCGGGTGAACTCCGACGGCACGATCGTGGGCGTGGAGTCCGGGCTGTGCCTGGACGTCACGGGTGCCGGTACGGCCAACGGCACAGCGGTGGAGATCTGGACGTGCAACGGCGCCGGCAACCAGAAGTGGACCGGCCTGTCCGGGACGGGCAGCACATGTTCTCTTCCGTCGACATACCGGTGGACGTCGACCGGTCCGTTGGCGCAGCCGGCGAACGGCTGGCTCTCGCTGAAGGACTTCACGACCGTGACGTACAACGGCAAGCACCTGGTCTACGCGTCGAACGTGTCGGGATCGTCGTACGGCTCGATGATGTTCAGTCCCTTCACCAACTGGTCGGACATGGCGTCGGCCGGCCAGAGCGGGATGACCCAGTCCGCGGTGGCGCCCACGCTGTTCTACTTCGCGCCCAAGAACATCTGGGTCCTGGCGTCCCAGTGGGGTGCGTCGCCCTTCGTCTACCGCACGTCGAGCGACCCCACCAACCCCAACGGCTGGTCCGCGCCGCAGCCGCTGTTCACCGGCAGCATCCCCAGCTCCGCCCCGATCGACCAGACCCTGATCGCCGACGGCCAGAACATGTACCTGTTCTTCGCCGGTGACAACGGCAGCATCTACCGGGCGAGCATGCCCATCGGGAACTTCCCGGGCAACTTCGGCTCGTCGTACACGACGGTCATGAGCGACTCGACGAAAAACCTGTTCGAGGCCCCGCAGGTCTACAAGGTCCAGGGCCAGAACCAGTACCTCATGATCGTCGAGGCGCGGGGTGCGAACGAGCAGCGCTACTTCCGCTCGTTCACGGCCTCCAGCCTGAGCGGCTCGTGGACCCCGCAGGCCGCCACCGAGAGCAACCCCTTCGCGGGCAAGGCCAACAGCGGTGCCACCTGGACCAACGACATCAGTCACGGTGACCTGGTCCGCAACAACCCCGACCAGACCATGACCATCGACCCCTGCAACCTGCAGTTCCTCTACCAGGGCAAGTCGCCCGACGCGGGCGGCCCCTACGACCAACTGCCGTGGCGGCCGGGTGTTCTCACCCTGCAGCACTGACTGCATCACCTCGAAGAACCCCAGCCCTGTGCCGGCTGGGGTTCCTCTCCTTTGTGCACGGGTGATCCTGTGATGTGGCTGTGACTGGAGGAGTGGCTTGCGCCACAGCCCGGCCGGTGTGGTTGCTGATGGGCTGGGTGGATGCGCAGAACCATCGTCGACGTCGCCGCCCTGAGCGCCCTCGCCGCGGCGGCGGCCGTCGCACCACCGGGAGGCTCGGTGTCGACCCGTGGAAGAAGGACACGGCATCGGGCTCCCCCGGCGCGCGGCCGTCCACCACGCCGTCCACGTCATGACGCCGGCCTGTCCTCCGGGCGGCGGCGACGGCGGCGCCGGCGGGCGGACGGCGCCGTGCTCACCCGCCCGCCGGCTCTTGTTCAGGAGCGCGGACACTCCTTCCAGGCCATGTGGTACACGGTGCTGATGTCTCCGTCGGTCGAGTCCATGGTCATGAAGCTGACCTTGCCGGGCGCCGACGTGCCCGCGGTGACCCGCAGTTCGGTGTTGATGTTGAAGTTGCGCTGGACTCCGCAGGGCGCCCAGACGAGCTGCGCCCAGTCCGTGCTGTCGGTGGCCTGCCAGTTGTCGTTGTAGGGGCCGTTGAAGGGGTGGTTGCGGTACGCCGTGTTCGAGGAGCCCTGGAAGTAGTACGAGGCCCGCTGGGTGCCGCTCGCGCCCTGCTGGAGCGAGGCGAAGCCGCGGTAGTCGGCGCTGGCGATGGCGTAGGTGAAGCCCTGCGGGACGTGCACGACCAGGTTGAGCTGGCAGTTCTTGCGGAAGGCGGTGGGGTCGGAACTCCCGCCGGCCTGGGCGAGGTAGTCGCTGTAGGTCACCGTGAAGGCGGTGTTGTCCTCGGAGACGGCGACGGCGGCGGTGCCCTGTGGACAACCTGAGCCGTTGACCGTGGCGATGTCGATGACGATCTTGTCCGGGGGCGGGTCGGTGAAGACGGGTGAGCCGTGCTGTGCCGGAATCGTGGTGGTGAGCAGAGCGGCGATGGCGCCGCTCAGGAGCAGTCCGCCGGTCATGGTTCTCCTTCGTTCGGTGGGGGGTGGACACCGCGCGGATGGTCATGAGCACGTCAAGATTGCCCGCGCGCGCTCCCGGTCTGTGGAGAAACCATGGGTGAGCTGTGAAGGCCGGGAGCGCTCGCATCGTACGCAGTCGCCCATCGGGGGGCCAGGTCGATCCCCGGCCATTCGTCGACGGGACCACGCATGGCGGGTGTCACGCGCGACCGTCCATTCTGGCCGTGCCGGACCCTGCGCCGCCACGCGTCGCGCCCCGCGCTGTGCTGCGCTCGTGGCTTCAGCGGGGGCGCAGTTCCCCCGAGCCGCGGGGGATCAGCCGGGTGGGTATCTCGGTGGTGCGGGCCCGGGAGCGGTCGCCGTCCAGGCGGGCCAGCGCGATCGTCGCGGCCGCGGCGCCCATGGCCGCCGGGTCCTGGGCGACCACGGTGAGAGCGGGCTCGAGGACCTCGGCGAGCGGTATGTCGTCGAAGCCGACCAGCGCGACATCCCTGCGGCCGGCCCGGGCCAGCCCCAGCACGGCTCCCATGGACGCGAAGTTGTTCGCCGCGAACAGCGCCGTAGGCGGGTCCGCCAGGCTCAGCAGGCGCTCGGTGTCGGCGGCCGCCGACTGCATGTCGTGGCCGCCGGCCACCAGCGCCCTGTCGTACGGCAGTCCGGCTTCCGTGAGGGCGTCCCGGTAGCCCTGCAGACGCATGCGGCGGGTGTAGAGATGGGTGGGCGTGTTGCCGACGAAGCCGATCCTGTGGTGGCCGTGCGCGATCAGGTGCGCGGTGCCCTCGTGTGCTCCCTGCCGGTTGGAGCTGAGCACGCTGTCCGCGGCCAGGCCGGTGCCGGGACGGTCGAGGAAGACCACCGGCAGTCCCGCGGAGCGCTCCGCCTTCAGGTATCCGTGGTCGGCTTTCACGATCGGTGCCATGAGGAGGGCGCTGACCCGGCGGGCCAGGAACGTCCCGACCAGGGAGCGTTCGCGTTCGGCGTCCTGGGCGGAGGAGCCGACGAGGAGCGTAAGGCCCCGGCCGTGCGTCACCGACTCGATCCCGCTCACCACCGTGGCGAAGAACGGGTTGCTCATGTCCGGCACGATCAGCCCGATGGCGGTGTCGCTGCCGCCGAGGCGGATGTGCCGGGCCATGAGGTTGGGCCGGAAGCCCAGCCGCCGCACGGCCTCCATCACCCGCTCACGGGTCTCGGCGGCGACCGGCCCGTCACCGTTGAGCACCCGTGACACCGTCTTGGCGCTGACGCCGACCTGCTCCGCCACGTCGCTGAGCGTTGGCCGGCGTGCCACAGTCATGGTCGTATCCCCTCACATGAGGGCGGCGAGAGTGAGCCGTCCTGCTCCGCGCCACCCGTGGTGCTGTCAGTTCTCCGAGGGACCGGCCGCCCCCTCCGCGGCCTGCTCGTCGGCAACGACAGTACCCGTGGTGTCGTCCTCCGGCTGAAGCGCACCCGTCATGATCGGCAGACCTCGGACGTCGGCTGGTCGCCCGACTCGATCAGCTCCGTCCTGCGGCCGACCGATCAGCGCGCGGCCACCGACACTCCGGGTGACGATCGCGGGGGAGCCGTCCGGGCTTCCGGGGAGCGGAAGACCCTCGGGCCGGCTGACTTTTCGATCGGCGTTCGAGTGGGCGAGGGTCGGGGAGCGGGAAATTCCTCAGCGGCTCGCCTTTTGCATACGACCACTTCTGACCAGCTCTGATCGCTTCGATGGCAAGCAGGAACGCGCGACCGACACGGTTATCGGTCTGTCGTACGACAGGTCATACCAGAGCGGGAAGCTCTCCGGATGACTTTGTCAACAGCCCACCCCGCGTGCCTCACGGACGACTACTCTGAGTGTCCGTCGGGCGACGCAGGGCCGGAACGTCGGCTCTCTCGACCGGCGCCGCGATGGCGCGTGCCCGAGTCGCGCAGACCCGCGGGAGCCCCCACGCCCCCGACGCACCAAGGACGAGGACGCCGATGTCTCACCTTCGCGCACCCGCCGCACGCGAAGACCGCCGCGAGGGCGGGCGGCACGGGCGGCCGGCCGCCCACGCGGTCCTTCCGCAGCCCGAGATCCGGATACGGCCCCAACTGCGGCGTCTGGCCGTCCTGCCGCCCCTTGCGGTGGCCCTCTCCGCCTGCGCCGCCGTGCTCTTCGCCGTCCGTACCACCGGCGCACGCCCCACGCTCGCGCTCTGGGCCGTGCTCGCGGGCTCCCTCGGAGTCACCGTGGTGGGCATCGTGATCGCCGCCGTGGCCGCCGAACGCGCCGCCCGGTCCGTGACCGGCCGGCTCGACGCGTTGCGCCGCGAGAGCGCCCGCGACGAGGCCGACCTGCGCGCCCTCGTGGAGGCGCTGCGCCACGGCGAGGCACCGCCCGTACGTGCGCCGCGCGGCACACTCGCGGCCGACGCCGACGAGTTCGAACAGCTCGCCGCCGAGCTGGCACGCGCCCACGAGGGCGCCGTCGCCGCGGTCGTCCAGGCGGCACGGCTCTCCAGTCGGGCGGCCAGCGAACAGAAGCTCGAGGTGTTCCTGAACCTCGCACGGCGGTTGCAGTCGCTCGTGCACCGGGAGATCTCCATCCTGGACGAGCTGGAGAACGACATCGAGGACCCCGACCTGCTCAAAGGCCTCTTCCACATCGATCACCTCGCCACCCGCATCCGGCGCCACGCCGAGAACCTCGCCGTGCTCGGCGGCGCCGTCTCCCGCCGCCAGTGGAGCAACCCGGTCCCCATGACCGAGGTGCTGCGCTCCGCGACCGCCGAGGTCGAGCAGTACACGCGGGTCAGACTCGTGCCGCCGGTCGACGGCAGCCTGCGCGGACACGCCGTGGCCGACGTGATCCACCTGCTGGCCGAGCTCGTCGAGAACGCCACGGTGTTCTCGCCGCCGCACACCCAGGTGGTGCTGCGTGCCAGCCTCGTCACCTCGGGGCTCGCCGTGGAGGTCGAGGACCGCGGGCTCGGCATGCCCCAGGCCGAGCAGAACAAGATGAACGCCCTGCTCGCCGACCCGGACCAGTTCAGCGTCGCCGGTCTCCTGGCGGACGGCCGCATCGGTCTGTTCGTGGTCTCCCAACTCGCCCGCCGGCACGGCATCCACGTCCGGCTGCAGACCAACATCTATGGCGGTGTGCAGGCCGTGCTCGTCCTGCCGCAAGGGCTGCTCGGCCCGGCGCCGGGCGCGGCCGCGACGATGGCACCGGTGGCACCGCAGGGCACCGCGGTCCCTACGGGCGGCCGGGGCACCGCAGGGGCGGCCGGCCCCCGGAGTCCGGCGACCCCGACCAGCCCGGGGGAGACGGCCGTCGCCGCCAACCCGTGGCCGGCCGTCACCGCGGCCGACCCGTACACCACGGCCGTCGCGGCCCCGCCGCACACTCGTCCCGCCCCCCATCCCTCCACCCCCGCGTCCGAACACCCCGTACTTCACGAACCGCGCCGACCGGCACCCGACGGCATCCCGGCCGACCCCGTCCGGAGCGCGTTGCCCGTCCGCGACACCGACGCACGACGGCCCACCCCCGCCGAGGCCCGGCCCGGCATCCGCCCCGCCGGCCGCGCGCCCCTCGCCGAGAACGCGACCAGACCGCCGGTGCCGCGCCTCGACGCGGCGAGCGCGGCCCCGAGCAGACCCTCGCTGCCCCGCCGCCGCGCCCAGGAACACCTCGCGCCCGAGCTCCGCGGCGGCCCCACCCCGCCCGTCCACCAGGACGCCGACCAGTACACCGGCCACGACCCGGGCCTGATGGCCGCGTTCCGACGGGGCATCGGCCTCGCGGAAGCCCTCCGTGAGTCGGACCCGCCCGAACACGACCTGACAGACCGCCGCGACGGGAGCAGTACGGCCGGATGACCACCCCGACCCCACCCGCTCCCGCAGATCCGCGTACCCCAAGGAGTCGATCCACCATGGCGAGCGAAGCGCCGACCGCCCAGGCACATGACCTCGACTGGCTGATGAGCGGCCTCGTCCAGCGCGTACCGCACACCACGAGCGCGGTCCTCCTCTCCTGCGACGGGCTGGTGAAGGCCGGACACGGCCTCGACCCCGACAGCGCCGACCACATGGCGGCCCTCGCCTCCGGCCTCTATGCCCTCGGCCGCAGCGCCGGCGTTCGCTTCGGGGACGGCGGCGACGTACGGCAGGTCGTCGTCGAACTCGACTCCACCCTGCTGTTCGTCACCACCGCCGGCTCCGGCACCTGTCTCGCCGTCCTGGCCGGCCGCGAGGCCGACGCCGCGGTCCTCGGCTACGAGATGGCGATGCTCGTCAAGAGCGTGCGACCGTACCTGACGACCGCGCCCCGCCGAAGTGCCGACCAGACCACGGCGACGCGGTCTTGAGGGTCACCACGGCCGGCGACGGCCCCTGGCTCGACGACGCGGCCGGGCGGCTGGTGCGTCCCTACACGATCAGCAGCGGCCGCACCCGCCCGACCGCCGCGCTGGACCTCCTGTCACAGGTGAGGGCCACCGGCTCCACCCCCGTCGGCCCCCTCGGCCCGGAGCACGCCCAAGCGCTCGGCCTGTGCCGTTCGCCCGTTCCGCTCGCCGAGGTCGCCGCCCACCTGAGGCTGCCGGCGGCGGTCACGAAGGTGCTGCTGTCCGACCTCGTCGACTGCGGGGCGCTCACCACCAAGCCCCCCGCACACCACCACAACCCCACCGACCGGTCCCTTCTGGAGGCAGTGCTCGATGGACTACGACGACAGCTCTGATCCCTTCCCCACCGCGCTGAAGATCCTGGTGGCGGGAGGGTTCGGCGTCGGCAAGACGACCTTCGTGGGCGCGGTGAGCGAGATCGCGCCGCTGAGCACGGAGGAACTGCTCACCACGGCCGGCGCCGCCACCGACCGCCTCGACGGCATCGAGGGCAAGGTCGAGACGACGGTGGCGATGGACTTCGGCCGGATCACCCTGGACCCGAAGCACGTGCTGTACCTGTTCGGGACGCCCGGACAGGAACGCTTCTGGTTCATGTGGGACGAACTGTCGCAGGGCGCGCTCGGCGCGGTGATCATCGCCGACACCCGGCGCCTGGAGGACTGCTTCGCCGCCGTCGACTTCTTCGAGCGCCGCGGCCTCGGATTCATCATCGCCGTCAATGAGTTCGACGGCGCCCATCGCTACGACCCGGAGGAGGTGCGCGCCGCCCTCGACCTGGATCCCGGGATCCCCGTCGTGCGCTGCGACGCCCGGATCTCCAGCTCCGGGATTCAGACCCTGCTGACCCTCGTCCGCCACCTCCTCGCGCAGACGCCGGCACCCGCCACGAGCCGCGGAGCCCGCGCATGAGACTGAGCCGACTGCTCCTGACCCCTCAGGACGCGGATGCCCCCGAGCGCGTCCGCAGGCTGCGCCGACTCGGCCTCGCAGAGCGCGCGGAACCGGAGTTCGACGCCTTCGCGGACCGGCTCGCGGGGCTCGCCGAGGTGCCGTACGCCATGGTCACCTTCGTCGAGGAACACCGTCAGCACTTCGCGGGACTCCACCAGCCCGACGACCGCCCCCTCATCGTGCCCGCGGACCCGGACGGCGCCGCCGGCGAACCGGTCCGCCATCTGGGCCGCGAGTACGGCTTCTGCCCGCATGTGGTCGTCCGGCGCAAGGCCCTGGTCCTGGAGGACGTCCGTGACTACCCCCGCTTCGCCGGCAATCCGCTCGTCGACGAAGCGGGCGTCCGCTCCTACCTGGGCGCCCCCCTCATGGACGGCACGGGCATCGCTCTCGGCACGGTCTGCGCCCTCGATGTGCGACCGCGACCGTGGGGCCGCGCGGGCCTGGACACCATCAAGTCGCTGGCGGCGGAACTCGCCGAGCGGATCGCCGCCAGGGAGACCGGTGATGCCGAGCGCGCCTGACGGCAGGACCCGGGTGGTGTGGAAGTGCGGGGCGGGGAGGAGAGCGGTCGGCAGCGCGGGGCGGGGAGGAGAGCGGTCGGCAGCGCGGGGCGGGGAGGAGAGCGGTCGGCAGCGGGAGGGGTGAAGGAAAGCGGTCGGCGGCGCGCGGGATGAACGAAGGCGTCGGCATCGAGGCGTGAAGGAAAGCTGCGGTCGCGCTTAAGAAATCCTCGATGGACCGCCGATCCCCGATGCGGCAGATTTCTGAGCGACTTCACATCCTCCCCCCGGCGCAGGGCACCTTCGGCATGCCCTGCGCCGGGCCTCACTCCCAGGAGCCGTAGCGTTGAAGGCGCTGGTCAAGGACAAGGCGGAACCAGGGCTCCGGCTCACGGACGTTCCGGAGCCCGCCGTCGGACCCGGGGACGTACTGATCAAGGTGCTGCGGACCGGGATCTGCGGAACCGACCTGCACATCCGCGCCTGGGACGGCTGGGCGCGGCAGGCGATCCGCACGCCCCTGGTCGTCGGACACGAGTTCGTGGGCGAGGTCGTCGCCACCGGACGGGACGTCACGGACGTGGGCATCGGTGACCGGGTCAGCGGCGAGGGCCACCTGGTGTGCGGGAAATGCCGCAACTGCCTCGCCGGGCGCCGCCATCTGTGCCGGGCGACCGTCGGGCTCGGAGTCGGGCGGGACGGCGCGTTCGCCGAGTACGTGGTGCTGCCCGCCACGAACGTGTGGGTGCACCGCGTCCCCGTCGATCTCGATGTCGCCGCGATCTTCGACCCGTTCGGCAACGCCGTGCACACCGCCCTGTCCTTCCCGCTGGTCGGCGAGGACGTCCTGATCACCGGTGCCGGCCCGATCGGGCTGATGGCCGCCGCCGTGGCCCGGCATGCGGGCGCCCGCAACGTCGTCATCACCGACGTCAGCGAGGAGCGCCTGGACCTCGCCCGCAAGATCGGCGTGAGCCTCGCCCTGAACGTCTCCGAGGCGAGCATCGCCGACGGCCAGCGCGAACTCGGCCTGCGTGAGGGCTTCGACATCGGCCTGGAGATGTCCGGACGGCCCGAGGCGATGCGCGACATGATCGCCAACATGACGCACGGCGGCCGCATCGCGATGCTCGGCCTGCCGTCCGAGGAGTTCCCCGTCGACTGGGCGCGCATCGTCACCTCGATGATCACCGTCAAGGGCATCTACGGCCGCGAGATGTTCGAGACCTGGTACGCGATGTCCGTCCTGCTGGAGGGCGGCCTCGACCTGGCACCCGTGATCACCGGCCGGTACGACTACCGCGACCACGAGGCCGCGTTCGCCGACGCGGCGAGCGGCCGTGGCGGCAAGATCATCCTCGACTGGGCTGCTTGATTTGTGGCTCGGTTCGCCTCCGGCGCGCCCCTTCGGCTCACTCGCCCGCCTCTGCACTTGAAGGAGTGCTTCATGTTCACCTCTGTGCGCGACGACCTGCGCGCCACCCTCGACGAGATCCGCGCCGCCGGGCTGCACAAGCCCGAGCGCGTGATCGGCACCCCGCAGTCCGCGACCGTCAACGTCACCGCGGGCGGCCGCCCCGGCGAGGTGCTCAACTTCTGCGCCAACAACTACCTCGGCCTCGCCGACCACCCCGAGGTGATCACCGCCGCCCACGCGGCGCTCGACCGCTGGGGCTACGGCATGGCGTCGGTGCGATTCATCTGCGGTACTCAGGAGGTGCACAAGGAGCTCGAGGCGCGCCTTTCGGCCTTCCTCGGCCAGGAGGACACCATCCTGTACTCCTCCTGCTTCGACGCCAATGGTGGCGTGTTCGAAACCCTTCTCGGCGAGCAGGACGCCGTCATCTCCGACGCCCTCAACCACGCCTCGATCATCGACGGCATCCGCCTGTCCAAGGCCCGCCGCTTCCGCTACGCCAACCGCGATCTCGCTGATCTCGAACGGCAGTTGAAGGAGGCCACGGAAGGTGGCGCCCGCCGCAAGCTGATCGTCACGGACGGCGTGTTCTCCATGGACGGCTACGTGGCCCCGCTGCGCGAGATCTGCGACCTCGCGGACCGCTACGACGCCATGGTCATGGTCGACGACTCGCACGCCGTCGGCTTCGTCGGCCCCGGCGGCCGGGGCACCCCCGAGTTGCACGGCGTCATGGACCGCGTCGACATCGTCACGGGCACCCTCGGCAAGGCGCTCGGCGGCGCCTCCGGCGGTTACGTCGCCGCCCGCGCCGAGATCGTCGCCCTGCTGCGCCAGCGCTCCCGGCCGTACCTCTTCTCCAACACCCTCGCCCCGGTGATCGCCGCGGCCTCCCTCAAGGTGCTCGACCTGCTGGAGTCGGCTGGCGACCTGCGCGAGAAGCTGAACGAGAACACCGCTCTCTTCCGCCGCCGGATGACCGAGGAGGGCTTCGACATCCTGCCGGGCGACCACCCGATCGCCCCGGTCATGATCGGTGACGCCGCGAAGGCCGGACGCATGGCCGAGCTGCTCCTGGAGCGGGGCGTGTACGTCATCGGCTTCTCCTACCCGGTGGTCCCGCAGGGCCAGGCCCGGATCCGGGTACAGCTGTCCGCGGCGCACTCCACGGACGACGTCCACCGCGCCGTCGACGCCTTCGTGGCGGCGCGGGCGGAACTGGACGTCTGAGGAGACCCGGACCTCTTGCGATAATCGTTCGCATGATCGAAGCGCGGCGGCTGCACATCCTCCGTGCGGTGGCCGACCACCGCACGGTGACGGCCGCTGCCGCCGCGCTCTACCTCACTCCCTCCGCGGTGTCCCAGCAGCTCACCGCGCTGGAACAGGAGACCGGCCACCGGCTCGTCGAGCGTGGCGCCAAGGGGGTACGGCTCACTCCGGCCGGCGAGATCCTGCTCAGTCACACCCATGCCGTCCTGGCCCAGCTGGAGCGCGCCGAGGCCGAGCTGGCGGCCTACGGCGCGGGCTCGGCGGGCACGGTGACGCTGGCTTCCTTCGCCACCGGCATCGGTCTGGTCGTCGCCCCCGCGTTGGCCCGACTCGCCCGCAGCGCGCCCGGCATCCGGGTCCGCGTCCAGGACGCGGAGGGCGACGAGAGCCTGCCGATGGTCCTCGACCGGCAGGTCGACGTGGCGGTCGCCGTGGAGTACCGGGGCGCGCCGGACGCCGACGATCCCCGGCTCACGCACATCCCGCTGTACGCCGAGCCCTTCGACGCCGTCGTACCGGTCACCCACCGCCTCGCCGACGCCGCCGAGGTCCCGCTCGCCGAGCTGGCCAAGGATCCGTGGATCGGCCCCTACCCCGGCAACCCCTGCCATGACGTGGTGGTCCTGGCGTGCGAGCAGGCCGGATTCCAGCCCCGCCTCGAGCACTCCTCGGACGACTTCCGGGCGGTCGTCGCTCTCGCCTCGGCGGACGCGGGGGTGGCACTGGTGCCCCGCTCGGCCCTGCGTGGCATGGACCTCACCGGCGTGGTGGTCCGTCCGGTCGACAGTGTCGCGCCCACGCGCCGGGTCTTCGCGGCCGTGCGCCGGGGCGCGGAGGAGCATCCCCTGATCCGTCCCGTGCTGGAGGCGCTGACCGAGGCGGCGACAAGGGACTGACGGGGCGCGGGCCGCCTCCGGAGATCCGGAAATCCCCTAGACGAGACAGTCCCCATCGCCTCTCATGTTTGGGATAAGATCCCGAATGTGAGAGATGATGTCATCGACTCCGTCGACGCCCGGCTGGCTGCCCGTCTCGCCGAGCTACGGGCCGAACGCGGCTGGTCGCTGGAGGAGCTGGCCGAGCGCAGCGGGGTCAGCCGCTCGACCCTGTCGCGCGCCGAACGTGCCGAGATCAGCCCCACCGCCGCGCTGCTGAACCGGCTGTGCGCCGTCTACGGCCGTACGATGTCCCGGCTGCTCAGCGAAGTGGAGGCGGAGCCCGCGCAGGTCGTGCGCGCCGCCGACCAGTCGGTGTGGCAGGACGCGGCGTCCGGCTTCGTACGACGGTCGGTGTCCCCTCCGCACCCCGGACTGCGCGGCGAACTCGTCGAGGGACGGCTCTCGGCGGGAGCCGACATCGCCTACGACCGGCCGCCCGTGCCCGGGCTCGAACAGCACATCTGGGTCCTCGACGGAACGCTGCAGGTGACCGCACAGGATGTCGAACACCGGCTCGGTACCGGCGACTGCCTGCGCATGCGGGTCTGGGGGCCGACGCGGTTCCGCTGCCCGGGGCCGGAGGACGTGCGATACACGCTGGTGGTGGTGCTCCCGTGACCGCGATCGACAGACTCGGCGGGGACGAGGTGCGGGCACGCTCCGAGGAGCTGGCCGACCTGCTGACCGACACCGTGCACGGCGGGGCGTCCATCGGCTTCCTCGCACCGCTGGACCGTGCGGAGGCCGTGGCCTGGTGGAAGGCACGGGCGGACGCGGTCGACGCGGGCGGCCTCGCGGTGTGGGTGGCCCGGGCGGGGGACCGGGTGACGGGCACGGTGAGCCTCGCCTTCCCCGACAAGCCGAACGGTCGCCACCGGGCCGAACTGGTCAAACTCATGGTGCACCGCGAGGCCCGGGGCAAGGGCCTTGCACGCCGGTTGCTGGCCACCGCGGAGCGGGCCGCCGCCGAGGCCGGGATCACCCTGCTCCATCTGGACACGGAGACCGGCAGCCCCGCCGAGTCGCTGTACCGCTCCGCGGGCTGGACCAGGGTCGGTTCGATACCGGACTTCGCGGCGACCCCGGCGGGCGTCCTGCAGCCCACGACGATCTTCTACAGACAGGTGGCGCCGCTCTCTCGGTGACCTGCCGCCCGATTGTCAGTGGTGTTGGCTACGGTGCGAGACATGCCGGACGCCGAAGACGTACGCCGTATCGCCCTCTCCCTGCCGGACAGCACGGAGAAGATCGCATGGAGCATGCCCACGTTCCGGGTCGCGGGGAAGATGTTCGCCACGCTGCCCGAGGACGAGTCGTCCATGGCGGTGCGGTGCCCCAAGGAGGAGCGGGACGAACTGGTCCTGGCGGAGCCCGGGAAGTTCTGGGTCGCCGATCACGAGGCACAGTTCGCCTGGATCCGGGTGCGCCTCGCCGTCCTGGAGGGCGAGAGCGAGCTGCGCGACATCCTCGCCGACTCATGGCGCCAGGCGGCGCCGCCCCGCCTCCTCGACCTCCATCCTGACCTGGGCCTCCCGGCGGGGGAGGGGAGCAGCGAGTGAACGGCGGATAAAGGGATGCGCGACCACGGCCCCGAGTGCGGTATGGTTTCTGTGCACGTTGGGCCAGGGGAAACCCCAGGTCAGGCAGGCAACGGGACGTGGCGCAGCTTGGTAGCGCACTTGACTGGGGGTCAAGGGGTCGCAGGTTCAAATCCTGTCGTCCCGACTTGCGAACAGCGGGTCGGAGGCCGTATCGGAGGATGCCGATACGGCCTCCGACTCATTTCCGGGGCATCGTGGCAACGGTCGGCTACTTTGCCGTCCCCTCAGTCGCGCTTGGTCACCTGGTCGGGCGGCCTTGACCGGTGCGGTGATCCGTACGACGCGTTCGGCCTGGATGCGGTGGTGCGGGTGGTGGCGTCGACGGGGTTGCCGCCCTGACCGTCCGCGTGGAGGTGGCGTGCAATACCCCCGCCCACCACCTGGCCGGGACGGAGAGGACCACGTCGGCCCAGCGAGCCGTGTGCGGGCTGGCCCCTCAGAGGTTGATCATGTGCCCGGCCAGACCGTGCAACGCGTCCTGGACGGCCTCGCTCAGGGTGGGATGCGCGTGCACGTTCCTCACGAGCTCGGTCACCGTCAGGTCCCATTTCTGCGCGAGGGTCAGTTCCGGGAGCAGTTCCGTGACGTCCGGCCCGATCAGGTGGCCCCCCAGCAGTTCGCCGTGGCGGGCATCGCTGATGAGCTTCACGAAGCCGGCCGTTTCCCCGAATCCGTGCGCCTTGGCGTTCGCGGTGAAGGGGAACTTCGCGACGCGGACGTCGAATCCCTCCCTCCTGGCCTCCGCCTCGGTCCAGCCGAAGCTCGCGATCTGGGGCCTGCAGAAGGTGGCGCGGGGAATCATGCGGTAGTCGAGTTCCATCGTCTCGGCGCCCGCGATGGTCTCGGCGGCGATGACGCCCATGGCCTCCGCCGTGTGCGCGAGCATGAGTTTCGCCGTCACATCCCCGATGGCGAAGATGTGCGACTGGCTGGTGCGGCACCGGCCGTCGACGTCGATCGCGCCGCGATCCGTGAGCCGGACGCCCGCGTTCGCCAGCCCGTATCCGGCCGTGCGGGGCTGAAAGCCCGTGGCCTGGAGCACCTTCTCCGCTTCTAGTGTCTTTTCCTGGCCGGCCTGCGAGACGACGACGCGGACGCCGTCCGCGGTCTCCTCCATGGACTCCACGCGGGTGGAGGTCATGACCGTGATTCCCTGCCGGCGGAACTGCCGGGCGAGCTCCGCCGAGACCTCCTCGTCCTCCAGGGGAGCGACCCGGTCGAGGAACTCGACCAGCGTGACCTGGACGCCGTAGGCCCGCAGCAGGTAGGCGAACTCCACCCCGATGGCACCGGCGCCCGCGATGACGATGCTGGCCGGAAGGCTGTCGGAGAGGATCTGCTCCTCGTAGGTGACGACGCGTTGACTGAGACGGGTGCCCGGCAGCAGCTTCACGGTCGAGCCGGTGGCGATGATGCAGTGGGCGAAGGTGAGGGTGGCCTCTTCCCCGGACATCCGGACGTTCATCGTGTGCGGATCGATGAACGACCCCTGGCCCTCGAACTGCGCGATGCCGTTCTTGCGCATGAGGTAGCCGACGCCTTTGGCCCGCCCGTCGGCCACCTTGCGGCTCCTGAGGTACGCCGCCCGGTAGTCGAGGCCGACCTGCCCGTCGAACTTCAGGCCGTAGGTGTCCGCTTCGTGGACGACGAGGTGAGCCAGTTCCGCGTTCCTCAACAGCGCCTTCGCGGGGATGCACCCGATGTTCAGACAGATGCCGCCCCAGAACCGCCCTTCGACGACGGCGGTCCTCAGGCCGAGTTGGGCGGCGCGAACGGCTGCCACATAGCCGCCGGGGCCTGCCCCCAGGACCACGACGTCGAACTCTGCGTCCATGGATCGACCTTACCGTCGAATCATGTTTTCGCCCGTTGATCGCAACCGCTTCGCCCGGCCTGGGCCGGGCCCGCCGGTTCGGCATGTCGGTGTCCGGCGCGGGCTCCCGCTCGGGGAGCCCGGTGGTGCGCCGGTCTCAGATGACCTCCGTCTCCGTGCGGCCCGGCGTGCCCCAGAGGGTGTGGTAGCTGCCCTCGCGGTCGACGCGCCGGTAGGTGTGGGCGCCGAAGTAGTCGCGCTGGCCCTGGGTGAGCGCGGCCGGCAGGCGGTCGGCGCGCAGGGAGTCGTAGTACGACAGCGCGGCGGAGAACGCGGGCACCGGCACACCCCGGCGGGCCGCCGTCGCGATCACCTCGCGCCACGGCACCTGCGCCTCGCCGATCTCCGTGGCGAATCCCGCGTCCGACAGCAGGCTGACCAGGCGCGGATCGGCAGCGTAGGCGGCCCGTATGCGGTCCAGGAAGGCGGCGCGGATGATGCAGCCGCCGCGCCAGATCTTCGCGACGGCCCCCAGATCGATCTTCCAGCCGAACTCCTTGGCCGCGTCCAGGATCATCTTCCAGCCCTGGTCGTAGGCGATCAGCTTGGAGGCGTACAGGGCCTGCTCCACCTGAGCGGTGAAGCGCTCGGCCTCGTACGGGGTCAGGTCCCAGTTCGTGCCGCCGGGCAGCCCCCGGTAGGCGGCGCGCAGCGCGGACTGGCCGGAGGCGGCGCGGGCGAAGGTGGCCTGGGCGATCGCGGTCACCGGGGAGCCCAGTTCCAGTGCGGTCTGCACCGTCCAGCGCCCGGTGCCCTTCTGCCCGGCCGCGTCGGCGACGACGTCCACGAACGGCCTGCCGGTCGCCGAGTCCACATGGGACAGCACCTCCGCCGTGATCTCGATCAGATACGAGTCCAGGCGCCCCTTGTTCCACTGGCGGAAGATCTCCGCGATCGTGGCGGGGGAGAAGCCGGCCACCTGGCGCAGCAGGTCGTAGGCCTCACCGATCAGCTGCATGTCGGCGTACTCGATGCCGTTGTGGACCATCTTGACGAAGTGCCCGGCGCCGTCGATGCCGACGTGGGTCGCGCACGGTTCGCCGTCCACCTTGGCGCTGATCTTCTCGAACATCGGGCCGAGCGCGGCGTACGACTCCGGTGAGCCGCCGGGCATGATGCTCGGCCCGTTGAGCGCCCCCTCCTCGCCGCCGGAGACGCCCACGCCGACGAAGTGGATGCCACGCTCGCGCAGCGCCCGCTCACGGCGCCGGGTGTCGGCGAAGTGCGCGTTGCCACCGTCGATGATCATGTCGCCGGGCTCCAGGAGCGGGGCGAACTCCTCGATCACGGCATCGGTCGCCGCCCCCGCCTGCACCATGATCATCAGGCGGCGGGGTCGCTCCAGCGCCGCCACGAACTCCTCGGCCGTCTCGGCGGCCACGAACGTGCCCTCGTGCCCGAAGTCCTCGGTCAACGCCTTGGTCCTGGCCGGCGTGCGGTTGTGCACGGCGACGGTGTAACCGTTGCGCGCGAAGTTCCGGGCCAGGTTGCGGCCCATCACCGCGAGCCCGGTGACGCCGATCTGCGCGGTCGCCTGCATGGTGTGCTCCTTGGGTCCGGATCCGTGGCGCCCGCGTGTCGGACGGGCGTGACGGATGTGGCTCGGTGCGGCTGGTACCGCTGTACCGATCAGTTACGGACGGCGGGGCGGGAGTTGCTCACCGCCGGGGAGCCGAAGCGTGCGGGACCCGGAGCGGGTCAGGTCCCGACGACGTGAAGGGAGGCCCACAGCGCCACCACCGCGCCTGCCAGCGCGGTCGGCACGGCGATCGCGCCGAGGCGCGTGAACTCCTTGAGGTCGACGCCGTGGTCGTGCTGGTGGACGATCCGACGCCACAGCAGTGTGGCCAGCGAACCGGCGTAGGTGAGGTTGGGGCCGATGTTCACGCCGAGCAGGACGGCGAGCACCGCTCCAGGGCCGGACGGGGCGGCCAGCGGCAGTAGCACCAGGACCGCCGGCAGGTTGTTGATCAGGTTGGCCAGCACGGCCGCCAGGGCCGCGAGCCCGAGCAGCGCGGGCAGGCCGGTGCCACCGGGGATCACCTGGCCGAGAGCGGTCGCGAGGCCGTTGTCGACGACCGCGCGCACCACGACGCCCAGCGCCAGCACGAACGCCAGGAAGGACGGCGCCGCCGCGCGCACCACTGTCAGCGGGGTGGCCCGGCGCCGGAGGACTCCGCGCACGGCCAGCACCAGCGCCCCGGCCGCCGCCGACCACGCCGGGTCGATGCCGAACGCGGAGGCCACCACGAAACCCGCCAGTGTGCAGGCGACCGTCACCAGCGCGAACAGCGGCAGCTTCGGCGGCTCGCCATGGTCCTCGTCGGTGGCTCCCGCGTCCAGGTCGTGGCGGAAGAAGCGCCGGAAGACGACGTACTCGGCGGCCACCGCCACCAGCCACGGCAGAGCCATCAGCGCGGCGAAACGGGTGAAGCTCAGCCCGGCCGCTCCGAACGCGAGCAGGTTGGTGAGATTGGAGACCGGCAGCAGCAGCGAGGCGGTGTTCGACAGATGGGTGCAGGCGTACAGATGCGGCTTCGGGCGGGCGCCCATGCGGGCCGCCGTGGCGAACACGACGGGTGTGAGCAGCACGACGGTGGCGTCCAGGCTGAGCACCGCGGTGATCACCGAGGCGAGCGCGAACACCGCGGTCAGCAGCCGCCCGGGACGGCCCGCCGCCCAGCGTGCCATCCACGCGCCGCAGGCCTGGAACAGCCCCTCGAGGTCACAGAAGTGGGCCAGCACCAGCACGGCCGCCAGGAAGCCGACCACCGGGCCCAGGCGCTCGGCCTCGGCCCGGGCGTGGTCCAGGGAGATGGCGCCGGTCAGGATGGCGATCCCGGCGGCCGGAACCGCCCAGACGGCCTCCGGCAGTTTGAAGGGACGCACCACCGCGCCGGCCAGGACGGCGACGAGCAGGACGACGGAGAGAGCCTCGGCGAGCGGGGTGTTCAGGGTTCGGTCCTTCCGCGAAAGGATCGGCGGTGCCCGTCCATCACATCAGATCCGTCTGTGACGCCCGGACCCGAGGCACCCCAGTGAGGGCGGGCGCCCGTCCCGGTCACCGTCACGCGTGCGCACGCAGCCTCCAGCCGTGGTCCACGGGCCCGATGCCGGCGCCGAGCCCGAAGCCCGCCGCGATCGCCCCCGTGACGTACTCCTTGGCCTGCCGCACCGCCTCCGGCACCGTGAGGCCCCGCGCGAGACCGACCGCGACGGCCGAGGCGAGGGTGCAGCCCGTGCCGTGGGTGTGGCGGTTGTCGTGGCGCGGAGCGCGCAGCCAGTGCTCGTGCCGGCCGTCCGTGAGCAGGTCGGCGGCCTCGCCGGGCAGATGCCCGCCCTTCACGAGCACCCACCGGGGCCCGTACGACAGCAAGCGGTCGGCCGCGCGGCGCATCCCCGCCTCGTCGGTCACCGCGATGCCGGTCAGCTCCGCGACCTCGTCCAGGTTCGGCGTGGTCACCGTGGCCAGCGGCAGCAGCCTGGTCCGTACCGCGTCCAGGGCGTCGTCGGCGAGCAGCCGATCGCCGTGCTTGGAGACGCTCACCGGGTCCACCACGACCGGTGCCGGCACGTCCGTGAGCAGGTCGGCCACCGCCGTGACCAGCGCGGGCGAGGCGAGCATGCCCGTCTTGACCGCCTGTACGCCGATGTCGTCGACGACGCTGCGGTACTGGGCGCGAACCGCCTCCACGGGCAGCTCCCACGCCCCCTGCACTCCCACGGAGTTCTGCGCCGTGACCGCGGTGATCACGCTCATCCCGTGGGCACCGAGCGCCAGCATGGTCTTCAGGTCGGCCTGGATCCCGGCGCCGCCGCCGGAGTCGGAGCCGGCGATGGTCAGGACGCGGGGCGGCGCGGTCATGCGCGGCCCTCCTCTCGGACGCGCGCGCGACTCTCCTCTCGGACGCGCAGCGGGGCGTACAGCACGAGGGCCACCAGGAACGCCACGTAGTACGAGACGTCGGCGCCGTGCAGCGCGTGGGCGGCCGGGCCCACGTACAGACCGGTGTCCATGAACGGCACCGCCGCGGCGAAGGCGCCGACGAACGCGAGCAGCGGCGGCCCCACGGAGCGCGGCCGCGCGGTCCCGGCGGCGAGGTCGACCGAGCTGCCGCGCCGTGCGAGCCAGTCGACGACCACGATCGCCACGAACCCGGGGATCCAGTAGCTCACGAACAGCAGCACGTTCTGGAAGCGGGCGGTGGTGTTCGCCGCGTGCATCCACAGCACCAGCGGGAAGCCCAGCACCACCGCGAGGGCGGCCGCCACCGGACGCGGCAGGCGCACCCCGACGGTCTGCAGCGCCAGGGAGCCGCTGTAGTCGTTCATCGCGTTGCTGGCGAGCGCCGCGAGCGCGACGGCCAGCAGCCCGAAGGCGCCGGCCGCGCCCCCGCCCAGCACATGGTCCACGCCCGCGGCCGTCTGGTCGGTCAGCACCGAGGCGCCCCACAGCCCGAGGACCTGCACCGCAACGAAGGACACCACGAGACCGAGCAGCGTGCACCAGAACATCCGGGCGCGTGAGGTGCGGCGCGGCAGATAGCGGCTGAAGTCGCTGGCGTACGGCGCCCAGGACAGCGACAGGCTGAGCGCGATGGTGCTGGTCAGCACGAAGGCGCCCGCCCGGTCCGCGCCGTGCGCGGTGCCCGTCCAGGCGGGGTGCACGCTGCCCGCCATGCGCAGGGCGATCAGTGCGAAGGCGGCCGCCAGCACGAACGTCATGACGAGCTGCAGCCGGTGGATCGCCTCGTAGCCGAGGACCCCGAGGGATCCTTGGGCGAGCATCACCACCAGGACGCCCAGCCAGAACGGCCAGCCGGCGAGCCGCGCCAGCGCATCGCCGCCGAACAGCCCGATCAGCGCGTCCCAGGCGATCGAGGACAACCACTGCAGCACCCCGGGCAGCACCACCGCGCGCCCGAACGCCAGCCGGGCGAGCGGCAGCTGGCCGGCTCCGGTACGGCTGCCCCAGGTGCTCAGATAGGCGGTGGGCACCGCGCCCAGTACCGTGCCGAGGACGACGGCGGCGAGCGCGGTGGTGAAGTCCAGGCCGAGCGCGATGCCGATGGTCCCGGTGAACACGCCGGTCATGGTCAGATTGGGGGCGAACCACACGGTGAACAGCCGGCCCGCCCCGCCGTATCGATTCGTCTCGGGGACCGGCTCGATGCCGTGGCCCTCGACCCTGAGGTCGCCGGCAGCGGCGGGCATCCGCCCGTCGAAGACGGTGCTCCGGCCGCCTGTGGGCAGTCCGCCCGAGACATGCGCCGATGGCATGAAAGACATCCCTCCGCCAGTACGAACTGGTTCAGGTTCGACGGGTGTGATCTCAGCCCGCGGTGGGGCACCCCGTGTCCGGTACGGCCGCAAGACTAACCCGAGGACGGGAACCAGCCATACGCAAGGGCCGCTGCCAGGTCGGGCAGCGGCCCTCGATGCGTCGCCGTGGCGCGTCAGCGCCGGGTGTAGATGAAGCCGATCTTGTCGACCTCGTCGCCGGAGCGCCCGTGGAACCCGGCGATCTGCCAGCCGGAGGGCGCCGTACGGGTCACGCAGTCGGACGTCGTGGTGCCGCCCGCCAGGCTGCGGCCGAGGTTGGTCGTGAACTTCGCGGAGAAGATCCTGGTGTGGCCGTCGTACTGGCCCTCGCAGAGCTGCGCGCTCGTCACGTACTCGTCGCCCAGCGTCAGGGAGGACGCGGTACCGCCCGTGCCGCCGTGGGCGAGCGTGGTGCCGCCCGCCAGCGTCATGCCGACCTGGTCGACACGGGAACCGCTGCGCAGCGAGATGCCGGTCGCCCGGGCGCCGGCCGGGACGCTGTCGAGGTCGTTGTAGTAGTCGCCGTGCGGCCCGCCGAACTGGTCGCTGAACTGGAAGGCGGAGTTGCGCGCCCAGCTGAACGTCGCGGTGATCGGGTCGTGGTCGGAGAGCATCCTGCCGTCGTCGGTGAGGAACTTGGCGTGCTCGTTGTTGTACGCCGTGGCGCCCAGCGAGACCAGTTTGCTGCCCCGGTAGAGGATCTTGTCGACGACCTCGCAGCTGTTGGTGACCGCGTTCTCGTCGCAGAGCAGCGGGTCGCTGCCCTTGGCGGGCGGGGTGCCGCCGCGCACCAGCTTGACCCAGGCGTCGGTGAGGCCGTTCGCGGCGGCGAACTCGGCGATCGTGTCGCCGGAGCGCGTGTAGCGCGTGTTGGTGTCACCCATGACGACGACGGCGTTGCCCGCGGAGTGGGTCCTGATGAAGTCCGTCAGCTGGTTGAGGTTGTCCGCCCGTGAGGTGAGGTCGCCGGCGTTCGTGCCGGCGTTGGTGTGCAGGTTGTAGAAGTCGACGTAGACGCCCTCGGCCAGGCGTTCCCGCATGAACGTGAAGCCCTTGGGGGTCAGGCAGTCGCCCGAGTCGTACTGGCAGGAGTTCCAGTGCACGCGCTCGAAGTCGTCGGTGTCGTACGGGATTCCGGACAGCGTGTTGAGTCCGCTCCCGACGCCGGCGCCGCCGCTGGTGGGCGTGCGGTACGGGTGAGAGTCCGCGGCGTACAGGTACGCGTGGTAGTTGAAGTCCTCCTGGACCTGGACGATGTCGTACGGGCCGAGGCGTGAGCCGATCGTCGTGGTGCTCGACTGGCGCGGTGTCGGGGCGCTGGAGATGCCCTCGGGGAGACCGGCGACGTTGTAGCTGAGCACGCTGAACGTGCCCGAGTCGGCCGCCGCGGCGGTGGGCGCGGTGACCGTGAGTCCACCGAGCGCGGCGGCGGCCGCCGCGAGGGCGGCGAGGAGTCTGCGCATGGGGAACGGCTCCTGGGGGGTGGCGAAGGGAGTGTTGCGCGCATGTCAAACTAGCGGCGAAGAAGGGGTGGGGGAACGCGCTTTCTGAGGTCCGGGTGAAGATTTCACCCGGCGGTCGCCGGGGAGTCGTCGACGCCGGGGATGCGGGCGGTGTCCACGGCGCCCGGTACGGTAAGGCCCGGGGCGGGCGCTGCCTGCGCAACTGGTCCTCAACAGATCCCTTTGCCGCTCTCACGCCGCGTGCTCCCGCACCTCCTCCGCCAGCTTCTTGTCGAGTGCCGCGCGCACCAACGCCGCTGCCAGCACCGCCGGTTCGGTGTCCTTCGCCAGCTTCAGCAGCTTCTCCGGGTCCTTCGGCAGCCCCAGTCGCTCCGCACCCGAAAGTGCCTTCGCGTCCAGGTAGGGAGCCACCTCGGGCCACACGCGCTGCACCTCCCGCAGGAAGATGTCCGCGCCGGCCGGGCCGATCCCCGGGACCTCCTGCAACAGCCGGCGCAGGGCGGAGACGTCCCCGTCGGCCTCTTTCCGCAACCGACGCAGGTCTCCGCCCCAACGCTCCGTCAGCAACTGGGCGCCGTCGCCCAGTTGGGTCGCCGTCCGCTCGTCGTAGCGCCGGTAGCCGCCCCGCCCCAGCGCGTCGACCCGCTCCTGCCAGTCCGCCTGCGCCATGCGGCGCGGGTCCTTCAGGCCCGCCTCCTCAAGCGCCCGCACCGTGGCGAGGGCGATCGAGGAGCGGATGCGGGCACTGAGCAGCAGGGCCATCAGCAGCAGCCGGTACAGCGGCTGCGGGGCGTCCTTGAGCCGGATCCCCGCCTCCTCGGCGTAGGTCCGCCCGTGTTCGCCGACGAGTTCCCCGATCAGCTCGGCGGCTCTGTCGTCGCGGCCCATGGCGGCCTCACCGCGACGCCTTGAGCGGGTCGTGCCCCAGCGTCATGAGCCGGTGGCGCCGGTGCTCGTCCCCGGCCTCCGGCTCGTTCTCCACGTCCACCTCGGAGGTGACCGTGTCCACCACCTTGCGCATCACCCGCACGTCGTCGTCGGTGAGATCGGTGCGCCGCTTCTGCAGGATCGACAGGACGTGCCGCCCGGTGGGCGTGCCCGCCGCCTGAGGCAGTGGCTCGCTCTCCTCGTCGGCGTCCCGGACCCGCAGCCAGGCCGCCAGTTCCTGGGAGGTCATGTTCACCACCCGGTGGAAGTCCTCCCACAGCGCGTCCATCTCCAGGGCGTCGGTCATGGCGTACTCCTCTCGGCCCTCGACGGTTCGGTCCCGCGCCGGCTCACTCCTCGCGCGGCCAGTTCTCGGCCTCGAACATCCAGCGCTGCTTCTCCAGATCCGCGGTGATCCCGATCAGCAGGTCCTGGGTCACGGGATCCGCCTCCGCAGTGGCGTCGATCCGCTTGCGCAGCCGCCCGATCGCCGCTTCCAGCGACTCCACCATCAGACCCACGACCTCGGTGTCCCGCAGCCAGCCCTCCTTCGTGCCGGGCAGCCCGTAGACGGACGCGATGGTCTCGGGGCGGCCGTCCGGCGGCACGCCGAGCGCGGATGCACGTTCGGCCACCGTGTCGGCGTACGAGCGTGCCATGCCGACCACCTCGTCGAGCTGGAGATGGATCGAACGGAACCTGGGTCCGACGATGTTCCAGTGGGCCTGCTTCCCGATCAGGGACAGCCCGAGCAGATCCACCAGGGTCTCCTGCAGGGCCTCCCCGGTGACCCGGCGTGCGGGCTCGGGCAGCGTGCTGTGCACCACGGTCATCGCGCGCTTCTCCTTGTCGGTCGGTCTTTTGCGGCACGGAGCAGTTCGGCACGCTCCTGCTCGCCGGTGCCGCCCCACACGCCCGCCGTCTGCCCGCTGCCCAACGCCCAGTCCAGGCACTCGCCCAGGACGGGGCAGCGGCGGCAGACGCGCTTGGCGGCGGCGGTCTCCTCGACGGCCGGCCCCGCCGTCCCGACGGGGAAGAACAGCTCGGGGTCCTCACCCACGCACGCCGCTTGCCGCAACCACTCCATGCGCGCCCGGGTCCCCAGGACCGATCAGGTGAAACCCGGCAGGAGCGCCCCCTTCCCCTGCACCACCGGTGAGCTTCCCGGCGATCGTCCGGCGACCGGCTCGGCCTCGACCCGGAGCTGGTCAACCCGACCGGCGGCGCCGTCGCCCTCGGCCACCCGCTCGGCTGCTCGGGCGCCCGCATCCTGGCCACCCTCCTGCACCGCACGCACCGCATGCGCCGCACCGGAGCCCCCCGAGGGCTCGCGACGATGTGCGTGGGCGTGGGCGTGGGCGTGGGACAGGGCATGACAGGGCAGCACGGTGCTCGTCGAGCGTCCGCGGGTTCAGGAGAAGCGGGCCGCGGCGCGGGGTTGTTCAGGGGCCGCCTCACCGAGGGCCCATCTGGCGAGACGCCCCTGACGTGGTCAGATGCGTGGGCATAGCATCGGTCCCCGCATGAACACGATGACGCTCTGGAACATATCGCCGTGGGGGTTCGCCGCGCTGGCCGCCGCCGCGCTGCTCGTCGGCTTCTCCAAGACCGCAGTGAGCGGCGCCAATACGGTCAGCCTCGCCATCTTCGCCGCCGTCCTGCCCGCCCGGGCCTCGACCGGCGTCCTGCTGCCGATCCTGATCGTCGGCGACGTCCTCGCCGTCCTCACCTACCGCCGCCACGCCCACTGGCCCACCCTGTGGCGCCTGTTCCCGGCGGTCGCCGCGGGCGTCGTCGTCGGCACGCTGTTCCTGGTCTGGGCCGACGACGCGGTCGTACGGACCTCGATCGGCGCCATCCTGCTGCTGATGGCGGCGGTCACGGTGTGGCGCCGCCGGCACACCGACCGGGACGACGAACCCGACGCGGTGACCACAAGGGCCGGCCGCATGAAGGCCCGCTCCTACGGCGTCCTCGGCGGCTTCACCACGATGGTCGCGAACGCAGGCGGCCCGGTGATGTCGATGTATCTGCTCTCCGCGGGCTTCCGCAAACTGGGCTTCCTCGGCACCTCGGCCTTCTTCTTCCTGATCGTCAACGTCTCCAAGGTGCCCTTCAGTGCCGGCCTCGGCCTGATCGACGGCCGCTCCCTGCTGCTGGACGCGGCGCTCGCGGTGTTCGTGCTGCCGGGCGCCGTCATCGGCAGGTGGGCGGTGAACCGCATCAACCAGCGCCTGTTCGAGCAACTGGTGATCGCGGCGACCGTGGTGGGCGCCCTCCAGCTCCTGCTGCGCTGAGCTACCGGAGCAGCGCGGGGAGGTCCGCGAAGGAGTCGAGGACGTGGTGGGGCTCGCCGCCGGCGTCCCGGTGGGTCTCCGGCAGGTACTTGCCGGTCTTCACCAGGACTCCGGTGAGACCGGCACGCTGGGCCGCGAGCACGTCGGACTCGATGTCGTCGCCCACCATGAGTGCCTGGCCGGCAGCCACCCCGAGGCGGGTCAGCGCGGCCTCGAAGAAGGCCGGCGACGGCTTGCCGGTCACCTCGGCCTGCGTGTGCGCGGCCTTCTCCAGGCCGAGCAGGAACGCCCCCGAGTCCAGCTGCAGCCCCCGGTCGGTGCGCCAGTACAGGTTGCGGTGCATGGCGACCAGCCGCGCGCCCTGCTGAAGGTGGCCGAAGGCCCGGTTGAGCGTCGCGTAGTCGAACTCGGGACCGGCGCCACCGAGGATCACCACGTCCGGGACGGTGTCCCCGTCGTCGACGAGAAGGACGTCCGCCAGGTCCTCCCGGATGTCACCGTTGGTGAGCAGCGAGCAGTGCGCGCCCGGGCAGTGCTCGGCGAGGTACGCGGCGGTCACGGCGGGCGCGGTGAGGATGTCCTCGGCGGACACGGGGAAGTCGGCTGAGGACAGGGTCTCGGCGATCGAGGCACGGGTGCGGGACGTCATGTTGGTGACCAGAGCGACCGCGTATCCGGACTCACGGATCTCCCGCAGCGCCTCGACCGCGCCCGGCAGCGGCTGCCACGAGACGGTGAGGACGCCGTCGATGTCGATGAGAACGGCACGCACTGCGTCGATGTCGGGCATGCCAGGACGATAACGAGCGCGGTGCCGGAAGACCGTACGGCGTGCGGGAAGGCTTCCCGCACAAGGTGTTCCGAGGCAGCCGTACCCTCGTCGTCATGTCCCCGCACGTCCTGGTCCTCGGCGGCACCACCGAGGCACGCGAACTCGCCGCGGCGCTGGCGTCCCGCCCCGGCGTCCGCGTGACCACGTCCCTGGCCGGACGGGTGTCCCGGCCGGGGACCGTCGACGGCGAGGTACGTGTCGGGGGCTTCGGCGGCGCCGAGGGGCTGGCCACCTGGCTGTGTGAGCACCGCGTGGACGCCGTGGTCGACGCCACGCACCCGTTCGCCGCGGGCATCACCGCCAACACGGCACGCGCCGCCGCGGCCACCGGCGTCCCCGCCGTGGTGCTCCGCAGGCCCGGCTGGAGCGCCGGTCCCGGCGACCGCTGGCACGAGGCGGCCTCGCTCACCGACGCGGCGGACCGTCTGCCGCGGCTCGGCCGGCGGGTCTTCCTCACCACCGGCCGAGGGGGCCTCGCCGCCTTCGCGCACCTGATCGGCCTGCACTTCCTCCTGCGGTCGGTGGACCCCCCCGAGCCGCCCATGCCACCGGACACGCGGGTACTGCTGGCGCGCGGACCGTTCACGGTCGAGGACGAGACGGTGCTCCTGCGCGAGCACCGCATCGACGTGCTCGTGACCAAGGACAGCGGGGGAGAGGCGACCGCGGCGAAGCTGACGGCCGCCCGGGAACTCGGCCTGCCGGTCGTCGTCGTACGCCGCCCCCCGCTGCCGCAGGGCGTGACGGCGGTGCCCGACGTGGCGGGCGTGCTGGCCCGGCTGGAGCTCGCAGGACCGTGACGAGGGCGCGGGTACGGTCGGCACCCGGGCCTCCGCGCCGTCCACAGCCCACCCGCCGTCGCTACTTACGGGGACGCCTGCGCAGCAGATACGTGTCCATGATCCAGCCCTTGCGCTCCCGAGCTTCGGCGCGCAGCCGCTCGATGCGCTCGGCCGTCTGAGCGAGAGGGCCGGAGACGAGTATCTCGTCCGGCGTGCCGATGTACGCGCCCCAGTAGATGTCGATGTCCTGGTCGGCGTACTTCCGGAAGGCCTGGTGCGCGTCCAGCATCACCACCACGTCGTCGACCCCCGCCGGGAAGCCCTCGGCGAGGCGGCGGCCGGTGGTGATCTGCACCGGCCCGGCGACCCGGTTCAGTCCCGTGCGGTGCTTCGCGACCAGCGCCGAGACGCTGCTGATGCCCGGCACGACCTCGTACGAGAACGTCACCGTGCCCCGGTCGAGGACCTCCTGGAGGATCCCGAGGGTGCTGTCGTACAGCGCGGGGTCGCCCCACACCAGGAACGCGCCGCTCTCGTCCTCGCCCAGCTCCTCGGCGATGAGCCGCTCGTAGATCCCGGCGCGCGCCGAGCGCCAGTCGCCGACCGCGGGGGAGTAGGCGGCGCCGCCCGCGGCCCGGTCCCGCTCGGGATCGCGCGCCTCGACCAGGCGGTACGACCCCTGGGCCAGGTGCGCGTCGAGGATGTCACGGCGCAGCTGCACCAGGTCGGACTTCACCTCGCCCTTGTCGAGGAGGAAGAACACGTCCGTGCTCTTCATCGCCTTCACCGCCTGCAGGGTCAGCTGGTCGGGGTCGCCCGCCCCGATGCCGATGACATGAATCTTTCGCACGCCCCGAGTCTGCCGTACGCCACCGACGGCCCCCGCGCCCCGCCCCCTACGACCGCGCCCCACGCAACCGGGGAGCCGACTCCCGTGCGTCGACGGTCGCCGCGTCCCGCTCCACCACCGCCGCCAACTCCCGGGCCCAACCGACCACGTCGGCCACCTCCAGCCCGTACGGACGGTCCCGTCCCGTCCCCGACGCCCACGTCTCGACGGCCCCGGCGCCGCGCCGCAGCAGCCGGGCGCCCCCGGTCACGTTGCCCCGGGCCGCGTGCGTGAGACCGACCGCCAGCTGCGCGAGCCCACGCCACAGGGCCCGCTCCTCCTCGGGCCCCGACTTCCAGGCGTCCTCGAAGACCTCGTGCGCATGGAACGGCTTTCCGGCGTCCAGCAACGCCTGAGCCTCGGCGAGGGTCTCCTCCGGGGTGCGCACGACGCCCTCCGGCTGGCGCGCCACGCCCTCCGCCTCGTACGGCAGCGGCCGTCCCAGACCGTCCCGCGGCCGCGCGTTGCGGGCCCGCCCCTCCGCGTCCCGGTCGCGTCCCCGGCCCGTCCGAACTCCCGATGCGTCGCTCATACCCCGATTGTCCCGCCTCGCCGGCCCCCTTCGGTGCAGGGCCGGTCGTGGGGTAAAGTTCTGTCCGCGTGATCACGCGGGACACCGCGGGAGACGCACCGGGACGTGGCGCAGCTTGGTAGCGCACTTGACTGGGGGTCAAGGGGTCGCAGGTTCAAATCCTGTCGTCCCGACAGTGTGATGTCTCAGGACATCGGAAACCCTCGAACCTGCGGGTTCGGGGGTTTCGTCGCGTTCTCGGGGCATCTGGGGCCCGCAGCCGCGGGTGAGCTTTCCGGGCGTACGACCCGACTCGGCTGCCGCTGGGCCCCTGGCCCTGCCGCCCCCGCGCGGTGCCCTTGGACGGGCCGATGGCCCGCCTGAGGGGACGGGCGGCGGGCCGTCGGTGCTGCGATCGGTTCGGCCAACGTCAACAGCGGCACGGTGCTGGACGACAAGAACTCAGCATCGCCGTGACGAACGTGTTGGAGTTGCCCTGGTTGTCGGTGTCGGAGCCGCTGCCGCCGGCGAACAGGCCGTTCTCCAGGTCCGCCTGTACCCACGGGCCTGAGCCGGAGCAGGGCGAGAACCAGCACTCGGTGCCGAAGTTGACGGCGTCCATGTGACCGTTGCCGGTGTCGGTGCTGTTCGTCTTGGCGTTGCCGTAGTCGAAGCAGCAGTTGCCGTCGACGTGGTGGCCACCGGTGACCATGTAGGCGCCCTGCGCCTGGCTGCCGGTCCGTGGGTCCTCACCCGAACAGCCTCTGGGGCGCCGCCCGCCCCCGCCCGGCCCTCTCGGCCCTGTCCGCAAGGCGTTCTCGCGCTGTCCCCGGCGTGGAAGGGCTGCTCGCGGCGGAAGTTCGGGATGCACGGGGGCATTCCCGCACATAGCGTCGGCATCGCACAGCGGGTGCCCGTTCGGCGTGGGAGGTCGGTCGGTCATGGGATCTCTCACCGAGCGGGACAGTCGTCCGCAGGGCTCGCTGCTCGCGCGGCGGTGGCGTGAGGCGGCGGAGCGGCATCTCACGCCGCTCCAGCGCTCGTTGCTGGTGACATGGATCTCGTTCGGAGTGACCTTCGGCCCGGTGCGGATCATCACACACGGCATCCGGGGCGGATGGCTGCCCTGGGGAAACATCTCAGCGGGCGGCGAGCACCTGCACCACTACAACTTCGGCATCGCCACCCTCGCCGGCGTGGGCCTGATCGCCGTACGCGGTGACGAGCGGGCCATCGGCCATCCCGCCGTCGCGGCCGCCTACGGGTGCGGGACCGCACTGATCCTCGACGAGTTCGCCCTGCTGCTGGACCTGCAGGACGTCTACTGCGCCAAGCAGGGCCGGATCAGCGTCGACGCCTCCATCGGCTTTCTGTCCGCGCTCGGCACGTACCGGACCGCCAAACCCTTCTGGCACGAGGTCGGCCGGGTCACGCGGCACCACGTCGCCTCGACGGCCGAGCGGGGCGTGTCGGCGGTCGTCTGAGCGGCTCCGCGAGGCGTGTCGACAGCCGTCTGAGCGGCTTCGAGGAGGCGTGAGGAGGACTCGATGAGTGCGACCCCGGGCGCTACGGACGGCGCAGGCTCCGGCGGGCGGCGGGAAGGGGGCCGTCCCGCGCCGCGCAGGCCTCGGGCCCGACTGCGGCTGTCGGGGGCCGATCCCTGGTCGGTCATGACGAATAGCTGCCTGATATCGCTCACTCTGGGGGTCTGCTCGATCGCGACCGTCGCTCTGCTGTGGGGGTTGCTGACCCTGGTCGGAGCGGTGGCCTGGCGGTCGCTGGGCTGGGCGCTCGCCCTCACCGCAGGCGTAGCGCTGCTCGAGGTCGCGCTGACCACCGCACTGGCGACCCTCGCCGCCTTCCTCTACAACATGTCGGCCGGCCTCGTGGGCGGTGTCGAGCTGACGGTGACCGAGGACGAGTAGCGGGTGGATCCGGTCGGCGTGCTGCGGGAGCATTCCGGCGTGATGCGACGACAGACGGTGACGGTCGGCGTCGATCTCGCCGCGAGCGCCCGGCGTACCGCCGTGTGCCGGATGATGTGGGGCGGCGGGCCGGGGCCGGCGGCGGAGTTCCTGGAGCCCGAGGGGGACGACGGCCTGCTGGCCGTGATCCGGTCGGCCGACAAGACCGGCCTGGACTGTCCTCTCGGCTGGCCGTCGAGCTTCGTGGCGACGGTCGAGGCGCATCACCGGGGTGAACGGCTGCCGCCTCCCGCCGGGTACGGGAGACACGCGGACGGAAGGCCGGGCCTTGACCCGCTGCGGTTCCGGCTGACCGACGACATCACCTGGAAGGCGACCGCCATGCGGCCCCCGCTGTCGGTGTCCACCGATCTGCTGGGTGTCGTGGCGCTGCGGGCGGCGCGGCTGCTGGACCTCCTCGCGGCGACGGGGGTGGGGGTGCCCCGGGACGGCTCCGGACCGGTCGCCGAGGTCTACCCGGCTGCCGCGCTGCGGCGCTGGGGGATCCGCCCCGTCGGCAGCTACAAGCGAACGGCGCCCGAGGCGCGGGCCGTCCGCGAGTACATCATCGGCTCGCTCGAGGCCGGGTTGGGGGCGCCCCTGCCCGGGTCCGTCCGGGAGCGGTGCGCCGACAGCCACGACCACCTCGACGCCCTGGTCTGCGCCCTGGCCGCCCGTGCCGTCCTGGTCGGGGACACGGCGGGGCCGCGTACCGCGGACGAGCGCGCCGCAGCGGCACGGGAGGGCTGGATCCACCTGCCGGAGGGGGCCCTCGCCGCACTTCACCGCTGAACCGGCGCTGTCGCCGTCCGGCCTTGGAACCCCGAACCCATCGAGGAGGCCGGCCGGCTTGTCGTGCGGCCGGTCGGCCTGTCGGGCGGACTACCGCCGCGGAGGCGCGCCGCCGTACCGGAGGCCGCCCGGGCCCGGGCCGGCGCAGGCGCCCGCGGCGCACGCGGTGAGCCAGGTGCCGAAGTCGGTGTCGTAGCGGGCACCGATGCCTTCGTACACGGCGTGGCCGCCCGGGTAGTCACCGAGCCGGAAGTGGGCGAGCATCCGCTGGATGTCCTCAGGGTGCCTTTCGAACATGTAGCGGACCGCGAGGTAGCCCCACGGATAGGTGCGGGTCACGTCGCTGTTGGCGTAGGTGTTCTGGAACAGCGTGCTCAGTGTGTAGGTGTGCCTGCCCGCCTCGGCGACCGCCTGGTCGTCGGTCATGCCGCGGTAGCTGTAGGAGACGTATTCGGCCAGGCCTTCGATCCACCAGACGTCCGGCACCACCGTCTGCTGGGAGAAGTCGCCCTTCATGTCGTCGCGGGCGTCCAGGTAGTGCGTGTACTCGTGGTTGAGGTTCCAGATCCGGGCCGTGAAGCCGTCGTCGTACGCCTTCTGGTATATGATCGACAGGGGCTGGTTGCGGGGGTCGGCCGGATTTCCTACCAGGGTGATGCCGCCGTTGTCCGTGCTGACGCCGAAGATCGCCCCGGCGTAGGTCCGGTAGTCGGCGCGGTCGGCGAACACGACGAGCTGGACGGTCGATTCGTACTGCCCGGGTATCGGTCCCTCGTCCTTGACGAGGGCGTGGAAGTACGGGTCCTGGCCGACCAGGCTCGCGCACGTGGCGTCGAGGTCGGCGGCGGTCAGGGCCTGCGCCCGGACGGTGTGGGTCGCGTCGCAGATGTGGGTGATCGGCAGCGCCGCCTTCGCCAGCCTGTCGGCGAGGTCGCAGACGCCGTAGTACGAGCAGTGGGCCTTGTCGTAGGAATCCACCTGGTTGGCGACGGCGACCCACAGCCCGGCTGTGGGCCCGGCGATCCGCGATGCCTTCAAAAGGCCCTTGACCAGCGGGCGGACCATGGCCCGGAGACCGGGATGCTCGAGGTGGCGGGCCAGGATCATGCCCGCGTTGGAGTCCAGGTAGGCACGGTCGGTCCGCAGCAGGTTCCGGTGGTCGAGCGCGAAGGCGTGGAGCGTGTCGAGGATGCGTGGGTCGGCGGTGACCGCCTCGACGTAGGCGGTGTTCCAGTTTCCGCGCCACAGGGGCGTGTAGACGTCGTTGACGGCTGCCACCATGCTCGCGACGGCGTCATAGGAGCTGTGGTATCCGCTCAGCACCCTGCGGTAGACGCTCAGGTAACGCCCCTGCAGGTCGGCACTGTCGGTGAGGACGATGACGTCGCCCAGGACGTCGCCGTTCGTGGAGGTGACGTCCCAGGCATGCCGGCGGGCGAAGAAGGCGTCCAGGCCCCGGGCCGTGGCCGTGGTCAGGGCCGTGCCGTAGGGACCGACGTCGGACGGGTTGTCGAACTGCACGTAGTATCCGGCCCGCAGGAACAGGACGAGTTGCCATATGCCGGCCGAGTCGTCGCCGCCGTATCGCCGCGCCGCCTGCGTGAAGGCGTGGGCGACGGTGACCATCTGGGGCTCACGGAAGATCGCGCGTGCGTCCGTACCGGTGACGGCGAACAGGCTGTTGACGCACTCCACGGTCGAGGTTGTGACGAAGGCCACGAGTGCGGATCCGCTCCGGCCGCCGAAGTCGGAGGGGGCGCAGGGCCTCGCTCCGGACGCGGTCTTCGGCCCGGTGGCGGCGGACGGTTGATCCGCGGGCGACTGCGCCCGTAGGGGCGGGAGCCGGTCCGGCGTGACCCGTCGGCCCTGCACGGCCCGGCCCGAGGCGCCGAAGTCCGAGCCGGTCGGAGGCACGGGCGGTGTCGTGGTCCGGGATGCGGTGAGGGCGTCGGTGCGGGCCGGGGGTGGGGCGGCCGGCGCCGGTGTCGTCAGGAGGCCGACGACGGCGGCACAGACGGCGAGGGCGCCGACCACGCGTCTGGGCAGGGCGAAGCGGTAGCGCATCTGGGCTCCTTCACGGATAGATGCGCCTCGGAAGCGTTGATGAGGCGTGAGAGGCACCTTCTCAATGGCCGGTGGTCCTCACAATGGGGTGTGACATAGCACATTGCATCGCGGGGCATAACACCTGGGTATGGCGTCCGGCCGGATGCTCCCGGCGCTACGTCACGGTCGCGCGCCACGTCCGCGAGGCCCACGTCCTCAGGTGCGGAGAGCGGGCGACGAGGTCCTGGTAGGCCGTTGTGGCGCAGACGTAGAGGATCTCGGCCAGTTCCTCGGGAACCCTCTCGCGCCGCCAGGCCAGTACGTAGCGGCACCACAGCGGTGTGCCCAGCAGTGGTTTGACCAGCACGCCCGGAGTCGGCCGGAGGGTCGCCTGCACCAGGGACACCCCGAGGCCGTCGGCGATCATGTCCTGCAACTGCGCCTGGTCGCCGAAGAATTCGTGCACCACCACGGGTGAGAAACCGGCTGCCTCGGATGCCTCGTAGAAGACTCCCGGCCAGCCCGCCCCGTCGTCGGGTGTCACGAACCATGCCTCCTGCGCCAGGTCGGCGAGCGTGACTTGGGGGTGGTGCCTGAGGCGGTGGCACGCCGGCAGAGCCACGAACGTCGGCTCGGTGACGATCCCCCGATGTGCCACTGCGGCCGAATGGCGTAACTCCCTGCCCGGGTAGTCCGCGGCGATCGCCGCCTCCACCACGCCCTCCTGAAGGAGCTCGACGATCCGGGACGACGCGTACACGCTGCTCACCGTGAGCGACACGTCCGGCAACCGGCGCCGGAGCCGGACCACCATGCCCGGCAGAATCGGCGAGTTGGTCGCGGCCACGCGCAGGGTCCGGCGCTCTCTCGCGGTGCTCCCGCACGGACGGCGCCCGATCGCCTCCACACGAGCGAGGACGTCCCGTGCCCGGGCCACGACCTCCACGCCGTACCTGGTGAGCCGCACGCCCGACGCGCCGCGCTCGAACAGTTCCTCTCCGAAGTGGCGCTCGATGCGCTGGAGTTGGGTGCTCACGGCCGGTTGCGAGTACCCCAGGTCCGCCGCGGCCCGGCCCACGCTCCCCGCGTCGGCGATCGCGCACAGCACGCGCAGGTGCCGAAGCTCCAACTCCATCGGCCCTCTTCCCCTCCGCGTCACCGACCCCGGACGGTACCGGCGGAGGGGAAGCGTTCCATCGCTCCGTCCCGCCCACAAGACGGTGATGAGCCCTGGTGGTTCAGCTCCGCACGGGCGTCAGTTCGGCGAGGAGGACGGTCCGGTCGTCGGTGCCGTCCGTGGCCGGTGTGTCGTGCAGCAGCCGTCGGCCCAGCGCTTGCAGGGCGTCCGGGCCGGTTAAGTCCGCGGACGCGGCGGCGTACGAGTCCAGGAGGCCGGCGAGGGCGGCGATGCCCTGGTCGATGTCGGTGTGGCGGGACTCCACCAGGCCGTCGCTGTAGAGCAGCAGCAGCGCACTTTCGGGCACGTGCACCACGGTCGGCTCGTAGGTGCCCGTGCCGAGGCCGAGCGGCAGGCCGGCGCTGGTGAGCGAGACCGGTGCGGCCCGTCCGTCCGGGCCCCGGATCAGCGGCGGTGGGTGACCGGCGCCGACGAACGTGCAGGTACGCCGTTGCGCGTCCCACTCGGCGTACATGCACGTGGCGAAGGAGGCACCGGGGGTGTCGCAGGCGAGTGCGTCGAGCCGGCGCATCAGCTCCGCCGGGGCGATGTCGAGGCCCGCCAGAGTGCGCACGGCCGTACGCAGCTGGATCATGGCGACCGCCGACTCCGGGCCGTGCCCCATGGCGTCCCCGACGACCAGACCGATACGGCCGCCCGGCCGGGACAGCACGTCGAACCAGTCGCCCCCGATGATGCTGTCGTGTCCGGCGGGAAGATAGCCGTGGGCTATGCGGCAGCCCTCGAACTCTCGCGCGGTGGCGGGGAGCAGGCTTCGCCGGATGGCCAGAGCGGTGCGGCGCTCACGCTCGTACCGGCGTGCGTTGTCCAGGGCCACGCAGGCCCGCGCGGCCAGCGACTCGACGGCCGTGGCCTCGTCGAGGCGGAAGCGGGGCCGGTGCGGGCCACGGCTGCCCACGATGAAACCGACGGCGGTGCCGCGCAGATGCAGCGGCACCACGAGGAAGGAAACGGTCTGCAGGAGACGGTTGATCCGGGCCGCGTCGCCGCCGGAGGCGGTGAGGCGTTCGGTGGTGTGGGCGTCGACCGCGTCCAGCAGTTGCGTGCGCCGGGTGGCCAGGGCGCGCGCGTAGGGCGTCGCCCGCGGAAATACGATCACCTCGCCGACCGGCAGTATGCCTTCCCAGTCCTCCGCCGCGTCCGTTCCCACGCGCAGCGCGAGCCGGCGGGCCTCGATCTGCGGCGGGTCCGCGACGGCGTAGGCGTTCTCCTCGACGAGCCAGCGCTGCAGCAGGTACACCGATGCCGCGTCGCAGAACCCGGGCGTCAGCGCGTGCACGATATGACTGCCCGTCAGGTGCAGGTCGAGCTCGGAGCCGATGACGTCCGCCGCCGGGGAGAAGGGAAGCCGACGGGGCGAGCTTGCGGCCGCCGGTGCTTCGTCGAAGTGGCTGCGCGCTTCGTTCCGCAGGGTAGTGCCTTTCCGGGTGGTGGCCGGGTGCGGCCGGCGGCAGGGGATCGCCTCGCCGCGTGGTCGCTGACAACTATATGATGGGACATCAAGATCATTGGCGATTGGGGGAGTTGGGTGCCGGGTCACGAGGGTCTCCCGCAGGGCGTCGATCCCGACAAGGCGAGCGTCGCCCGGATGTACGACGCCATGCTGGGCGGGCAGCACAACTTCGCGATCGACCGGGAGGCGCTGGCGGCGTTCACCGCCATCGACCCCCAGGTCCGCACCCTGGCGCGGGCCAACCGCGCCTTTCTCCGGCGGGCCGTGCGCTACCTGATAGGGGCCGGGGTGCGGCAGTTCATCGACCTCGGCTCGGGAATTCCCACCCAGGGCAACGTCCACGAGGTCGCGCAGGAGGCCAGCCCGGGAGCGCGGGTGGTCTACGTGGACAACGACCCGGTGGCCGTGGCCCACAGCGCCTCCCTGCTCGCCGACAACCCGCACGCGGACATCGTCGACGCCGACATCCGGCGGCCGCAGGACGTCCTGTCCTCGCCGCAGGTGCGGAAACTGATCGACTTCGAGCAGCCGGTCGCCGTACTGATGATCACGATCCTGCACTTCATCGCGCCCGAGGAGGACCCGGCCGGCCTCGTGGCCGCCTTCCGGGACGCCGTCCCCGAGGGCAGCTGGCTGGCGATGAGCCATGCCACGAACCAGGACCGGCCGGACACGGCCGCCGCCGTGGGCAAGCTGTACCGGTCCCGGGCGACGTCACCGGTCACCGCGCGCTCCCGCGACGAGATCCTCGCCCTCTTCGACGGCTTCGACCTGGTGGAGCCCGGCCTGGTCCACGTACCGCTGTGGCGCCCTGACCCGCACGAACCGGTTCCGGACAACCCGCAGGAGTTCTGGGTGTACGCGGGCGTCGGCCGCAAGGGCCGCTGAGGGAGCCACGCTCCGGCCGCCGCCTTGACTTGGAGTGCACGCGAAGATCTAGCGTGCACGGCATGGCTCACCGGGAACAGGCCGTGGGCGGCGGTCGCCGGGCGGCCGTCTCGCCACATGGTCGTGCGCCGGACCTCTGCGCACGCCGGACTCCGCCGCCTGCCGGACTGTGCCGCATCCGGACCTCCGGGATGCCGATGTGGCGGATTCGCTGCTCCATGGAGTTGAGGGGGCCGGTGAGCCACGAGGCCGCGGGCACGGTGAGCCTCGCGCTTCGCACGCATCCGCGAAGCGAAGGACAGCATCGTAAGGAAGGGCTGAGACGCACATGAAGCAGCGCAGGCTTCGGGACCTGGAAGTTTCCGCCATCGGTCTCGGCTGCATGGGGATGTCCGCCTTCTACGGCACCGCCGACGAGGACGAAGGCATCAGGACCATCCGGCGCGCCCTCGAGCTGGGCGTCACGTTCCTGGACACCGCACAGCTCTACGGCCCGCTCACCAACGAGACGCTGATCGGCCGTGCGATCAAGGGCCACCGCGACGAGTACGTGATCGCGACCAAGTTCAACCACCGGATGGACGACGCCGTCCCCGGGGACATCAGCACCATCGGGCGGCAGGACGGTTCGGCCGAGCATGTGCGCAGCTCCGTCCATGGCTCGCTCAAGCGGCTGGGGACCGACTACATCGACCTGTACTACCAGCACCGCGTCGACCCGAACGTGCCGATCGAGGAGACCGTCGGGGCGATGGCGGAGCTGGTCGCGGAGGGCAAGGTACGCCACATCGGCCTCAGCGAGGCGGGGGCGGAGACGCTGCGCCGCGCGAACGCCGTCCACCCGATCACCGCGGTGCAGACCGAGTACTCGCTGTGGTCGCGCGACCCGGAGGCCGCGGTGCTGCCCACCTGCCGTGAGCTGGGGATCGGGTTCGTCCCCTATTCGCCCCTGGGACGCGGCTTCCTCGCGGGCCGGTTCACCTCGCCGGAGGAACTCGACGAGGGCGACTTCCGGCGCAACGGCCCCCGCTTCACCGGGGAGAACCTGAAGGCCAACCTCAGGCTGACCGAGAAGGTGAAGGAGATCGCCACCGAGAAGGGCGTGACCCCGGCGCAGCTCGCTCTCGCCTGGGTGCTCGCGCAGGGTGAGGACCTGGTCCCGATCCCCGGCACCAAGCGGCGCACCTACCTCGAACAGAACGCCGCCGCGGTCGACGTCGAGCTGACGAAGGACGACCTCGCCCGGATCGACGCCGAACTCCCGCCGCCGGCGGGCGACCGCTACGACGAGGCGGGGATGGCGGCCGTCGATCTCTAGTTCGATCTCTAATGCCGTGGAGCTCTCTGATCATCTCAGGGATTGCCCCTCGGCACACGGGTACCCGGTGGTGACCGCCGGTGCGGGAACGCATCCGTGCCGTCGTGGTGGGGAACCGGTGGCGCATGGGCCACCGGGGCATGGGCGACCGTGAGGAGGAGCGACCGTATGAACGCCACGGACGACCTTCCCGTTGTGCGGACCCTCGGCGAGCTGGGGGCCCTGGTGGACCGTGACTCCGACCTCTATGTCCGCTGGTCGCGCGGACCCTCCGCCGATCTGGGAAACGCGAAGAGCAGGGACGACCTCACCGGCGTCCCGATGCCGGGGCTGTCGGCCAACCCTCTCGGGGTCGAGCCCTGGTGGGGGGACCGGCCCGTCGAGCTGTGGGTGGCCCGGCGGCTGCACGACTACTCGCACCTGCCCCGTGAGAAGGGGGAGGGTGTGCGTCCCTGGGTTCTTCGGGGCCGGGTCGAGGGGCGCGGGCCCGACAACGAGCCGCTGGTACGGGACGTCGAGCCGGTCGGCTGGGTCGACGAGAAGGTCATCCGGGAGGCCCAGACCGAGGTCGACCGCCAGTCCGGCTCCTGGGGCCCGCTGCGCCGCGACGACGGACGCTGAGCGGCCGGACAGGCGGCGGGGCCCCCGGTCCACCGGGCCGGGGGCCCCGCCCATGGGCGCGTTCTGCGTCAGCGCTTGAAGATGTCCTTCGCCTTCTCCTTCATCTGGCGCATGTCGCCCTTCGACTTCTTGCCTCGACCTTCGGCCGTCACGGACTCATTGCCGAGCGCGCGGCCGAACGTCTCCTTGATCTTGCCCTTGGCCTGTTCGTACTTCGCCTTGGCCTTCTGTTCTCCAGCCACCGTTGCTCCTCCACGTCGCATTTCGACTGGGGGGTCACTCACTACGTCGAGTGATCGGTGATGCGGCACCCAAACATGGGCGGGCCGATCGGCACCGTGCGGGCGCGTCCCCTGCCGCTCTCTATGACCGCTGTCATGATGTGCGCTATGACGGATGTCATAGCCGGCGATCCGGGTGTAGGCCGAACGAGTCGAGGAGCCAGGGTGAGCGACGTTTCTTCCCGGCTGATGTGGGAGCTCTCGGAGCCGGTGCACGACCTTGTGTACTTCGCCCCGGAGGCGCGCCAAGCCGCCGACGAGGCCGGGATGCGCGGCTTCTGGATGGGCTACTTCGGTCTGCGCGCCGCGCCGCTCGGTCCCGTTCCCGCGGCGGTGGTGACCAGCAGCTTCTATGTCTTCCACCCCGACCGGGTGGCGCGGGCGCTGCCCGACGCCTGGCAGTACGCGACACCGTCTGACCTTCTGGCGGCCAGGGAGCGGGCGGTGGACCGCGCCATGCGGCGGCTGTACGGGGACGAGGCCGTGCACGGCGAGCTGATGGCGGAGGCGGCTGATCTCGCCTGGGACGCGGCCCAGGCGGCCGACACCGCGGGACGGGTGCTCGGCGCGGCCAACCAGGCGCTGGAACGCCCTGCCCAGCCGCACGTACGGCTCTGGCAGGCGGCGACCACGCTCCGCGAACACCGCGGTGACGGGCACGTCGCCGTATTGGTGAGCCGGGGCATCGGCCCGGTCGAGGCGATGGTGCTCAAGGCCGCCGCAGGGGAGTCGGACGGCGCGTTGCTGCGTGAGGGCCGGAAATGGGACGCCGCCACCTGGCAGGGCACCGAGGCGCTGTTGCGGGAGCGCGGATGGGTCGACGGCGGCGGGCGTCTGACCGCTGCGGGAGCGGCCGAGCGCGACGCGATCGAAGAGGCGACCGACGCCGCCGCCCAGGCGCCGTGGCGGGCGCTCGGTCACGATGCCACCACGCGACTGGCCGAACTGCTCGCCCCGTTGGCCCGGAAGGTGGTGGCCTCGGGGGTGATCCCGTCCGGCAATCCGGTCGGGGTCACCGGCGTCGGGCTGCGCGGCCCCGCCTGATCGGGCAGGGGCGGGATCAGTCCCAGAGGGAATACGTCACCACGCGTCCGAACCCGTCCGGCCTGCCGTGGCTGTAGGTGAGGGTCATCCGGGTGTAGTGCTGCAGCTGCGGGCGCTTCTTCCAGGGCTGCGGGTGGTCGAGCCGAACGGTGACCGGGTACGAGTGGAACCTGCCCGCCGCGCAGTACGGCTTGCAGTCGTTGACCATGTTGACGGCCTCGGCCACGGCCGAGCTCGCCCCCCACTGCGACCAGTGGACCGAGGACAGGAGGCTGTTGCCGTCACCACAGGCGATCATGAAGGCGCCGGGGCGTACCTCCGGTTGCCAGAAACAGTCGACGACGACGGGGCGCCCGGACTGCCGTGGCACGGTGTGTGCGGCCGACGGCACCGTGGCCGGGGCGGCGGACGCCGTTCCCATGACTGCTGCCAGCGATGCGACGGCACCGAGCAGGACCGCCCTGGTGAGTGTGTGATTGCGCATGTCCGCTCCCGCCCGTCTGTCTCGGACTCCCGTGCCACGCTACGACCGTGCCAGGGGTCGTACCACTTGTACCCAGTACGGCAGGTTCATCCCCCGTCGGGCAGGTTCATCCCCCGTCGGCCGGTGCGAACGTCACCTCCGCCGTGCCGACCGTTCCGCCGCGGCGCCCGGGGGCGCTGTGCCAATTCCAGTAGAGGTTGGTGTGCGCGATCACCTGTTCCGGGGACGGCGCGCCGTACTCCGTCAGGTCCTCCGTCGTGTGCGCGTCACCGACCAGCGTCTGGCGCCGTGGAGGGTGGATCGTACGCATTGGTCGGTCTGGGCACCGGTGACGACGAGCCGGCCCACTCCGCGCTCGGCGAGCACCGTCTCCAGCTCGGTGTCCTCGAACGAGTCGCCGTAGAGCTTGTGAACCAGGGGCTCGTCATCGCGGCGCACCAGCTCCGGCACGTACTCCCAGCTCTCGCTGCCCCGCTTGATCTGGTCGTCGGAGTGCTGCACCCAGACCACGGGCACGTCCTCCTCACGGGCCCTGTCGACCAGCGTGCCGATGTTCGCGATCACGCTGTCGCGGCGGGGCGTGCCCGCCATCACCCCCTTCTGGACGTCGATGACGAGCAGCGCGGTGTTCGGCCGGTCGGGCAGGGTCGTCATGGGGACTCCGTCGTCTCGTATCTGGTCAGTGATCCTGTGCCGACGACCACAGTAGGACGGGGCACTGACAACGGACCCCGGATCGCGCCTCCGTCAGCTCAGCAGGGCGGCCAGACGGCGCCAGGCCTTGCGGGGAAGGGAGTCGCGGGGCTGGTCGTCGACCACCTGGAGGGCCACATGGTCCGCGCCCGCCGCCAGATGGGCCTCGATCCGTTCCCGGATCCGGTCGTCGTCGCCCCAGGCGAACAGCGCATCGACCAGCCGGTCGCTGCCGCCGCCCGCGAAGTCGTCCTCGGTGAAGCCGAACCGGGCGAGCGCCTTGGTGTAGTTGGGCAGTCCGAGGTAGACGGCGAGGCCCGCGCGGGCCGTCGCGCGGGCGCGGTCCGGGTCCGTCTCCAGGACCACCTTCGTCTCGGGAGCCAACAGCGGGCCGTCACCGAGGATCGCGCGGGCCTCGGCCGTATGGTCGGTGGTCACCAGGTACGGGTGCGAGCCCGCAGCGCGGTCGCGGGACAGCTCCAGCATCTTCGGCCCGAGCGCGGCCAGCACACGGCGCCCCGCCGGTACCCCGGCGGCGTCGAGCTCGTCCAGATAGCCGACCATGGCCGAGTACGGGCGGCGATACTGGTCCGCCAGTTTCGCATGGCTCACGCCGAGCCCGAGCAGGAAGCGCCCCGGGTGGGTCCGCTCCAGCTCCGTGAAGCTCGCCGCCGTGTCGCCGGCCTCGTACTGCCAGATGCTCTGGATGCCGGTCGCCACGACGAGCCGCGAGGTCGCCTCGATCAGCGGCACCGCGTGGCGCACCGCGCTGCTGCCGCCCAACCAGACCGCACCGAAGCCGAGTTCCTGCAGTTCGGCGGCTGCGTCGGCCAGTTCACCGCGCCTGGCCGGGTCCTCCGAACGCAGTCCGGCACTCCAGATGCCGTACCGCCCGACGGTCTCCTTCAGCGAGCTCACGCTGTCCGTGCTGGTGACGTCGCCCATCGGTCCCGATCCCTCCGTACCCGGTACGGTGCGCCGGCCACGCACCACTTGATCACAGCAGAGCCCAACGGCCGCCCGACGCCGCGTATTCCACGTCGTGTCCCTCGAGGATCGTCGCCCGGACTCACCGATCGGACTCACCGATCGGACCGACCCATCGGCCGGAGGTCGCGCCGTCACGTCGCCCCTACGCCGCAGAACCTGGCGGCGACGCACTCCTATAGGCTGCTCGCTTCGGTTCCCACAGTCCGCGAGTGCCCGGGAGAGTTCCCCTTGACCGTACCGATCGTCCCGTCCGCAGCAGACGCGGCAGCGGCGGCAGACGCAACAGGTGAAGAGTTCTGGGTCGAGCCGGGAGCGGACCCGGCTTCCGCGGAATCCGAGGTCGCCGAGGCGGTGGCGCGTGACGCCCGCGAGTTCGGGGTGTACGCGCGGACCGGAGGCTGGGCGTTCGCGCTGAAGGTGGCGCGCAGCGTACGGCCCGGCGGACAGCCGGCGGGTGAGACCCCGAAGATCTCCGCCCAGCGGTTCGCCGAGCTGGCGGGCTGCTCCGCGGAGCGCGTCATGCGCTACTACAGGGCCTGGGACAAGGCCGCCGACGACGGGCTCGTCCCGCACTTCGAGATCCTCGTCCCGGGCCAGGAGATCGAGCTGCCGGACTCCGACGCATGGCTCTCCTACTACAGCCCCCGCTCCAGCGCGTCCTCCGAGCGCGGTACCGCGATCGCGGCGGCGGCCGAGGCCGAGGGCATCCGCCCCACCAAGGCGCTGGAGGTCGCCGAGAACCCCACGGCGCTGCGTGCCGCGATCCTCGCCGACCCCGCCACCGCCCGGACCGCGCGGGCCGCGCTGCTGGACCGGCTGAAGGAGGACCCGGCCCTGCAGACCGAACTGGCCCGTGACGTCGTCCGCACCGACGAGCTGAAGAAGGCGGTGGCAGGCGAGAGCCGGGTGGCGGACCGCATCGGCTACGTCCGCCAGATCGTGGAGAACGGCCAGGTCAAGACCCCGGCCGGGCAGACGATCGACGCGCCCGCGGACCTTCGCGCTGAGGCCGAGCGCCATCTGTCCCTCCTCGACGAACTCGACGAGGGCGAAGAGGCCGGACAGTGGGCGGCGGAGGCGTACGACACGGTGAAGGAACTCGTCGCCCGCACCGTCGAGTCCGATCCCGAACTGCGCCGCCAGGAGCGACGGACGAAGTTCTACGGCAGCCTCCAGCGAGCGACGAAGGTCTTCGAGGAGCTCACCCTGGACGACGCCGACGACCTCGACGACCTGTACGAGGACGACATGCTCCAGCGCCTGGAGGAGCTCCAGACGGCGATCGGCACCTGCATCGCCACCCTCCGCAAGGCCGCCCCGGCACGATAGGGGGCCGAAGGTCCCCCACGAGGGGCCGAAGTGCCCCTCTCACCGCTCCGCGACCGGTGTGACGGTGAAGGTGAGCCGTTCCGGAGCCGGTCGCGGAGCGGTGCCGGAGCCGGACGAAAGGCGGTGGGAAGCATGCAGCCGCCTCTGGTCGTGGGCGTCGACGGATCGGACTGCAGCCTGGTGGCGGTGGACTGGGCGACCGACGAGGCGGCCCGGCACGGGCTGCCCCTGCGGCTGCTGTACGCCTCGGGGGGTGAGCGGGACGAGGACGACGTGCCCCCGGCCGTCGTCGCCACCGCCACGGAACGCGCCCGGCGCCGCAACCCGGGGGTGAAGGTCACCGCCGACGTCCTGCCCGAGGACCCGGTGGACGCGTTGCTGCGCGCGGTGCACCACGCCTCCGCGGTGGTGACGGGCAGCCGTGGCCGCGGCCGGTTGACGGGACTGCTCCTCGGCTCGGTCAGCCTCACCGTCGCGGGCCGTGCCCGTGGGCCGGTGATCGTGGTGCGCGGAGACCGGGCCGGCCTGGAGGGCACGCACGAGCGGATCCTGCTCGGCGCCGGCGAGCCCGGCACGAGCGGCGCGGCGGTGCGCTTCGCCCTCCGCGAGGCACAGGCGCGGCACTGCGTCCTCGACGTCGTCCGTGTCTGGCACCGCCCCGCGCACCGGCCCGTCGAACACCCCCTGCTGGTCGGCGACCCGGCCCTGTGCTGCGAGGAACGGGCGGCCACCCTGATCGACGCCCTGCTCCAGGACGCCGTGGCCGACCATCCGGACGTGCGGGTTCACCGGTCCGCGGTCGAGGGAACCGCCCGCAGGGTGCTTCTGCACCGCTCGGCCGCCGCGGACCTCGTGATCATCGGTGTCCGGCGCGGCCACGACCGTCGGGCACTCCACCTGGGCCGGGTGGCCCACACGCTGCTGCACCACGCCGAGTGCCCGGTGGCCGTCGTACCGGAGTCGCTCTGAAGGGTGGGGGCAGGGACGTTCGGGTCCCCCGGCATGGGCTGTTCGGCCTCAGCGGCGGGGGAGCGGGCGCGGTGCACTGGAGGTGACGGCACAAGCGACCGCACCCCGAGGGGGCACGGAAGGCGGAGGTCCGGCACATCGAGGTGGAGCACGGCGCGTGATCGCCCGCCGACGCCGCGCGCCGAGTCTGGACGGTGACATCGTGAACGCAAGGCAACGGCTCGCGGACGGCGTACGCACCCGGCGCGGTCGTACGGTCACCGTCTCCGGGTTCACACCCGAAGGAATGCCCCCGAACACGGCGCGCGTCGTCCTCGGCATCACCTGCGAACCCCACGACCGGGGCGAGACCCTGGCCTCGCTGACGCCCGAGGAGGCCCGGCGTGTCGCCGGACTGCTGCTCCACCAGGCCGCCTCCTTCGTCCCGCGGGTCCCGGGGCCGCCGGGCCACGCGGACGCCGTGCCGATCGCCGCGGACGCGTACGAAGTACGCCTGCGCGGTCACATACTGGCGGTGGACCAGCCGGTGCCGGACGGCGGTACCGACACGGCCCCCACTCCCGTGGAACTCCTCGTGGCTTCGCTGACCGGGTGCGTCGCGCACTGCGCCGGCCGGTTCCTCGAGCGACACGACCTCAGCCGTGAGGGGCTGCGGATCGAGACCGACTTCCGTACTGCGTCCGGCTGGGCGCCCCGCGTGAGCTCGGTCCGCCTGCGGGTGCGAGCGCCCGCGCTCCCCGCCGGACGACGGGACGCCCTGCGGGCGGCGGTGTCCCGCTGCACGGTCAGGAACACCCTGGTCGCACCGCCGGAGATCGTCATCGCCCTGACCGACGACGAGACCGGAGCTGTTTCGCCGCCCAGTCCAGCAGACGGACGCCGATGAGCGCCGTCTGGAGCATGCAGCGGTGGGCGGGGTCGACGGGATCGGCGCCGGCGGTTCAGGAACCCTCCAGGCGGCGCCGGTCCTCCGCGTCCCACTTCCGGGTGTCCCGGGGCCGCGCGTACGGTTCCGCCTCGGGCGGGTAGCCGCCGGCGACGGCCCGCTGCCGCGCGACCTCCGCATCGAACTCCAGGCCCAGCAAGATCGCCAGATTGGTGATCCACAGCCAGACCAGGAACACGATCACGCCCGCCATCGTGCCGTAGGTCTTGTTGTAGGAGGCGAAGTTGGCCACGTAGAACGCGAACCCGGCCGAGGCGATCATCCAGATCACCAGGGCCAGGAAGCTCCCCGGGGTGAGCCACCGCCACCTCGTCACCCGTGCGTTCGGGCTCGCCCAGTACAGGATGGCGATCATCAGGGTGACCAGGAGGACCAGCACGGGCCACTTGGCGATCGACCACGCCGTCAACGCGGCGCCACCGATGCCGAGCGCGGAACCCGCCTGGCGGGCCACACCACCGGTGAACACCACGATCAGAGCGCTGACCACGGCCAGCACCAGCAGCACCACCGTCACCCCCACTCGCACCGGGAGGACCTTCCACGCCGGGCGGCCCTCGGGCACGTCGTAGACGGCGTTCGCCGCACGGATGAAGGCGGCCACGTAGCCGGACGCCGACCACACCGCCAGCACCACGCCGACGACCGCCATCACCGAACCGGTGCCGCTACTGCCCTGCAGTTGCTGCACCGCCCGCGTGAGCACGTCGCGCACCGAGCCGGGGGCGAACTGTTTGACATTGGCCAGCACCTGGTTGGTGGTCGACTTGCCGGTCAGGCCCAGCATCGACACCAGCACCAGCAGAGCCGGGAACAGTGAGAGCACCCCGTAATAGGTCAACGCCGCCGCCCGGTCGGTCAGCTCGTCGTTCTTGAACTCCCGCAGCGAGCCCTTCAGCACCGCGCCCCACGACCGCCGGGGCAGCTTCGTCGGCGCGTCCGGCGCCCGCCGCTCCACGTCGGGCCCCGGCCCGAACCGCTCTTCGCCACGATCGACATGATCCCTGTGTCGCAACTTCGGTAGCCGAGCCATACCCGCCGGGTATCCCGAGCCCGCGGATTCACCCGCGTACGCGGTATCGATCGGCACCTTTCGCCTCGGGGAAGCCGGCGATCGCGGGGCTGGCCCCGCTTTCTATTCCCCGTGATTCCGGTGATGTGTTTCACCCAGCTCGTTTATTGTTCAACTATGTAGGCGTGCGTAGCTTGGGTGGGGCCGAAACCCGGCACATTTCATCGTTCGCAGTCGCAGACCAGCGGACTGTGCAAGGAGAGACGACCATGGGAAAGCTCATGCGGCGCATCGGGACCGGAGGTGTTTCCGCGGTATTCGCCGGAAGCGCTCTCCTCGCCGTCGGCGGACCGGCTGCCGCGGTTACCCCCCAGGTGGACGGCCACTCCACCGTCAGGACAGTTGCCGTCCAGGATCTGAAGGAAGATCTGAAGGCCGTCGCCGTCCACGGCGGATCCGGAGACCGGAGCGAAGACAACCATCATGTCGGCGAGCGCCGGACGGACGGTCGTCCCCTTGACCCGTGGATCGCGGACCAATTGGCTGTGCTCGACCCGTGGATCATGGATCAGCTGGCGTTGTTCGCGCCTTCCGCCGCGGTCACGGCGACGCCCTGAGATATCTCGCGCTCGGTGGCCGGTCGCGGATTCAGGAACCGGTGGCGGCGAATCCGTCTCTCGCGTGGTCGAAGACGGCGCGGTAGGCGTCCCAATTCACGGCCGTAACCGAGGTCGACGGCGCGGAAAGCGCGGACGCGGCCTTTGAAGGTGAACTCCCACACGGCCGCAGGCTCCCCGCGGAACGTCGTCTGCTGCATACGCAGCCTCCAGTCCGGAGTTGCCCCCGACCTCCCCACTGTTGACGCGTACACGTACGCCTACTGGTGGACGCGTGTAGAGTTCGGCACACTCCCTTCTGCGCCACCTGCACACCGTCGTCGGCATCAGCAGGAGGAATCCGAATGAGCAGTCCCGCCGCCCAGTTCCGCCTTCGGCTGCAACCGCGCGTCCGGGTCGTGGCCGGCGTCCTGGCCCTCGTCCTGACGGTGCTCTTCGCGCCCGGAGTGGGCCTGGCCTCGTCGGACAACGCGTACGCCGTCACCAAGTTGACCCAGGCCCAGGCGGAGAGCATGTTCCGCAGTGCCGGTATCACCTGGTCCTCGTCGGGCAACTGCACGAACCGCAACAACTCCACCTGTACGTCGTTCGAGCAGCTCAACCTCGCCACCGCTCAGGGCGCCGTCACCTTGAAGAAGGCCAGCGGCTGCGCGCTCAACATCACCGGCGGCACCGAGACCGGCCACGCCAGCGGCACGTACTCGCACTGGAACGGCTACAAACTCGACTACAGCAAGTACACCTGCATCGGCAACTACATCAAGAACTACTTCGGCTATTCCGGCCTGCGCGGCGACGGTTACCCGATGTGGACGTCCGGTTCCGGCAACGTCTACACCGACGAGGGCAGCCACTGGGACGTCCTCTACTACAACTGCGGCGGCTGCTGACCGGCGCGCCCCCGGGCAGACCGCCGCGACCCGCCGCGTGCCGTCCGGCGCGCGGCGGGTCGGCTCCTGCTTCCTGCAGGCCCTCGTTCTGATGGTCGGCACCCTCCGCGCCGCACCCAGCGCCTGACGCCGGCCCGCGCAGCCGAAGGCCGACCGACAGGACGGCCGTGGCGGGGAAGCCGTCGATTCCCGGTGGGGGAGAGGCGCCCTCGGCGGACGTCGTCAGCGAGCGGGGACGGGCAGGAGACCCTCCGTGTACTGGGCGCGCTCGTGGCCGAAGGACCAGTCCTGAGGGCCGTTCTCCATGCGGCTGATGGTCCGCTGCGTCCAGGGATCCGGCAGCAGCCGGCTGAAGCCGAGCCGTAGGGTGACGCGGTGCCTCGCGACGGCGAGGGCCTGGTCCAGGGTTGCGAGGACCCGCTCGACGTGGACGAGGAACTCCGCGCCGGTGTCCGTCAGTTCGACATGCCGCGAGGACCGGTCGAGCAGGCGGACGCTCAGGTGGCTCTCCAGCTGCGCTTCGTACGGCTCAGCGCCGGCTGAGTGATCAGCAGTTCCTCGGCGGCACGGGAGAACGAGCGGTGACGGGCCGCGGACGCGAAGGCGCGCAGGTGACGGAGCTCGACGTCCACGCCCATCGTGCCTCTTTCCGTCATCCATGCCTGCCGTGCATAGCGCCGGCTTAACCGGCATTCCCCAGGCACACACCCGCCGCGCTCGACCTGACGCGCCTGGGTGCAGGCGCATCAGAAGCACGTTGCCGCCTGCGTCGGCCACGGGTGCCGCCGCGGTGTCGCAAGCTGCCGCGGCGCGGGTGGTCAGACGGACGCGGCATGCGGGTTGTGGGCACGCACCGCGGCGGCGACCGCCGCGTCGTCGGCCCGGCCGCGGGCTTCGAGGCCCGCGGCCGGGCCTCGACAACGGCGACGCGGTGACGACTCCACTAGGCGCCCGTCAGGCACCTGCCTGCGCCTGTCGGCGTCGGAACTCGTCGAACGGCGTACGGTCGAAAAGGAACCGGTTGTAGACGATCTTTCCGTCGCGCACGGTCGCACACTCGGCAGTGGGCGCACTGGGGGCCGGCACTGTTTCGGCGTCGTACATCAGCAGCGCCGTGCTGTCGTCCCCGAAGGCGGCCAGCATCTGCGCCCCGATCAGGAACCGCTCGGCGAACGGAGCCAGGAATTCTCGGTACGCGTGGACGCCCTGGATGCGCCCTGCCGGAGCGTCGCAGACGACGTCGTCGGCGAGGTAGCTCATCGCCAGGTCGATGTCCTTGCCGGTCCACGCGCGGTGGTGGGCCAGCGCGATCTGCAAGGCTGGGCTGGTCATGGTGTCTCCTTCCGGTGCTGTGGTGACAACACCGGAGCCTTGCAGAAAGGAACGGCCACGGCGGGACGAACAGGGGTTCGCCGACCCGTGGCGAGGCGATCGCGCCGCTCGAACCCGCCGCAGGAACAAAGTGGTTGCCGCTTTGCCCCGGAGCCTGTGTCACACGGGAGCGCCGGGCGTGGCAGGGACGGGTGAGCCGCTCTGGAGCCGGTCCCGCAGTGCCAGCAGCTCGCCGCTGGGCGCCGCGCCGACGTCACGCTTGAGGGATGTCAGGAACCCGCAGAGCTGGCGTTGTGCGTGTGCCTGCCGACCGAGCCGGAGATGCGCCTCGATGACAGTGGTGGCGGCGAGTTGGTTGTAGGGGTCGAGCCGCAGCATCTGGCAGGCGTACTCCACCGCTTCGTCCAGCTCGCCCCTGGCCCGGTGGATCTGGACCAGGCGCACCAGCGCCTGCTCGTAGAGCCGCTCGTAGCGCCTGCGGTGGGGTTCCAGCCAGTGTTCCCTCGCCTCCTCGTCCTCGAGGAACCGACGGACGGTGTAGGCGGTGACACGGCTGTAGTAGAAGCACGCGAGGCGTGCGTCGCGGCGGGTTTCGCTTGCGCGTGCCTGTTCGAAGAGCCGGTCGACCTCGGCCGCGTCGGTCCACCAGTTCTCGCCCGCCTCGAAGCGGTAGAAGTTGCTGCCACTGCGGCGGATGAAGGTCGACTCCTCGCCGGGGTGCAGATCCGGCTCCAGCATCCTGCGCAGGCAGTGCATGGCCACGTGGAAGCTGCCGGTGGCCTTCTCCGGAGCGGTGTCCGGCCAGCCCAAGTCGATGAGTTCGTCCATCGAGCGGGGCTTCCCCGGGTTCAGCAGGAACCACTTCAGTAACAGCTGAGCCTTCTCCCGGCGTTGTCGTCGCTGGCCGAGAACTTCCTCCCCCTTGAAGACGCGGAACGGGCCGAACAGGTAGGCCCGGTACGAGGCCTCGTGCTCGTGCTCGCGCGCGTGCACCCACTCGGGCCCGGCGAGCAATCCCCTCCCCGCTCCGAAATCGTTCACATTGCCCCCGAATGTAGCGATCGTGCATGGGTATAGATTGCGTTATCCGCGTTAACGGTGAATGGTGTTCAGCGGAGTTGTCAAGCATTACGATGCCGGGACGTGTGCGGACCCCTGCCGGCCGTACCCGCGCTGAGGGCTCCCCACCTGGAGGTGTCGATGAGACAGGTCGACTCGTCACGCGACGAGGAGACACGCCCGGTCCTGACCCGCCGGGAGCGCCAACGGCAGGCCACGCTCCACGAGATCGTGGAGGTCGGCCGTGCGCTGCTGCGTGATGGCCGGGAGGTGACGCTGCGGGCCGTCGCGGCCGAGATGGGCCTCACCGCACCCGCCCTGTACCGCTACGTCGACAGCGTGGCCGCCCTGAACGAGTTGCTGTCCAACGACATCTTCGGCGAGGTCGTCGACCAGATGGCGGCGGCCGGGGAACCCTACGGCGACGACGATCCCGCGGCCCAGATGGTCGCTGCAGCCACGGCGTTCCGCGGCTGGGCCCTGGACAACAGGGCCGAGTTCCAGCTCGTGTTCGCCACCACGTCCCTTTCCGGTGAACGCACGACCCGGTCCGAGCCGGGACGACCGCGTCACCCGCTCGTGCGGGACACCGCGGGCGGTGCGGCCTCGGGAGTCGAGCAGTTCGCCCATTTCTTCGGCGGGATCTTCTCGAGGCTGGCCCAGCAGCGGCCGTTCCCCGTACCGAGCCAGGAGGAGCTGGACGAGGAGTTCGTGGCCGTCTTCGCCCCGGCCCAGGAGGGCCAGGCCGACATCTCCACGCTGCTCGGGCAGGGCGCCCTGGGCATGGTGTGGCTGTTCGAACTGGCCTGGGCTCAGCTGTACGGCATCATCACCCTGGAGGTCTTCGGGCACGTCCGCTCGCGACTGATCAAGTCCGGGGCGCTCTTCCGCGCCGTGATGCGTGAGATCGGGGCCCGCGCCGGCATGGCCGACGACTGGGACCGGCTGGCCGCGGTCAGCCAGGAGGTCCTGGCCCGCCGAGCCCGACAACGGGCCGTCGTCACGGGCTAGTGCTGTGGCCGGAAAGGTTTGCCGGAAGGCTCGCGGCGTCCGGTGCGGTGCGTCGCACGGCGGAGCGTCGCCCGCGTACCGGATGTACTCGGGCGATGCGACAACGCGGCGAGGTGCCGTGCCGGGCGTCGCGAGCCGGTGAACCTTTCCGGCCACAGCACCAGGGCTCTCCCGCGGATCGTGGCGGTGCCGTGGGCGAACCCTCAGCGGACGTCGCGTACCCGGCCCCACAGGGCGAGGAGGCCACGGCTGGGTCTCGTCCCGAGGTCCCTGTCCAGCGTCCGCACGAAGTGCTCGATCTCCGCGATCGCTCCGGTCACGCTGCCCTGCTCCAGAAGAACCTCGACGACGGAGGTGACCGCCTCCTCCGAGTACGGGTCCCGGTCCAGGAGGGTCGAGGCGCACATCAGCGCCTCGCACCTGCGGCCCGTCCGGCGGTAGAGGCGCAGCAGCCGGCACAGGGCCTCGGCGTGTCCCAGATCGTGGGCCGCCCGGAAGGGCGCGAAGGCGTCCTCGTAGACGTCCTCCGGCAGGAATCCCCGGCCGTAGTAGTCCAGCAGCCGCTCGTAGGACACGATGGCCGCGCAGGTGTCGCCGTCCTCCTCCGCGGCACGCGCCGCCGTGGACAGCCGCTCTACCTCTTCGACGTCGGTCCACCAGCACTCGCCCGGATCGAACCAGTAACGGCCGTCGGAGTCCGAACGGATGAACGTCGACGGTCGGCGGCTGGGTAACTCCGGTTCCAGAACCCGGCGCAGGGTGTGCTGGGTCACGTGGAACCTGTTCGCCCGGGCACTCGTGCACCCCGGCCACAGAACGTCGGACAACTCGCTGTCCCGGAACTTGCGCCCCGGGTTCAGCAGGAACCACTGGAGCAGCGTGCGCGCGCTGGCACGCCCCCACGTCGGATCGGCCACCGGTCTTCCGCCCCTCAGGACCCGGAAAGGGCCGAAAAACTGCGCCTCATAGGTCGCGTGGGCACCACCCGGTCCTCTCGCCGCGGCCGCACGGGGGACATCGTCCCCCTGCGCGACGGAAGTGTCTCGCGACGGCTTGTCGCCAGGTGCTCGGTCCATGGTCCCCCCAGTGACTCGTCCCCAGCCGAGTGTTGGCCTGTTGTTCCCGCCCGAATGTCGATTTAAACCGGCAAGTATGACGGTTCGTCACAAGGCCTTGCTTGCAAATGAAGTAAGTCGTCCGTAATCCGTGCCCCCGAGAGTCCTTCGGGACGAAGGGGGACGCATGACCCGAGAAGCACGGCATCGGATCTCCGGCCTGTCCGCTGAGAAGCGGGCCCTGCTCGCCGAAAAGCTCCGGACGCGCGTCGCCGGCGACACCACCGCACCCGATCACTACGACGTCGTGATCCTGGGAGGCGGGGTCGCCGGACTCACGCTGGCACTCCAGCTGCGCCGGATCCGCCCCGGCATCCGGGTGCTGGTCGCCGAGCGGCAGGAACACCCCGTACCCGAGGCCGCCCACAAGGTCGGCGAATCGACCGTGGAGATCGCCGCCCACTACCTGCGCGACGTCCTCGGTCTGCGCGAGCACCTTCAGACGCAGCAGATCCGCAAGTTCGGCCTGCGCATGTTCTTCAGCGCTCACGACAACGCGGACATCACCGAGCGCCTCGAACTGGGCAGTTCGGTCTTCCCGCCTCTGGCCACCTACCAGCTGGACCGCGGCCGGCTCGAGAACGAGCTGGGCAGGGCCTGCACCCTGGAAGGGATCGACTTCCTCCCCGGAAGCAAGGTGCTCCAGGTCGAGTTCTCGCCCTCCTCGGCGTATCACCACATCCTGCTGCTCGCCGAAGGCCGGGAACGCGGCGTCCGGGCCCGGTGGGTGGTCGACGCCACCGGACGCGGTCACTTCCTGCAGCGGCGGTTCGGTCTCCATCGGGACGTGGGGCACACGGCCAACGCCGCCTGGTTCAGGCTCGGCCACCCGATCGACATCGGAAGCTGGAGCGACGACCCGGCATGGCACGCCCGGATCCAAGAGGGCAGGCGTGAGCTGTCCACCAACCACCTGATGGGACCGGGGTACTGGGTCTGGCTCATCAGGCTGGCCTCCGGAGGCATCAGCATCGGCATCGTGACGGCGGCCGACGCCCACCGGTTCGAGGAGTTCAACACGCTCGACCGGGCCCTGGACTGGCTCAGGCGCCACGAGCCGCAGTGTGCCCGCGCGGTCGAGGAACACCGGGACAGCATCCAGGACTTCCGCGTCATGAAGGACTACTCCTACAGCTGCGACCAGGTCTACGACGGGCACGCACGCTGGTGCCTCACCGGAGAGTCCGGCATCTTCCTCGACCCTCTCTACTCACCCGGGCTCGACCTGATCGCCATCAGCAACGGGCTGGTGGCCGACCTCGTGACCAGGTCCCTCGACGGGGAGGACGTCACGGCCCTGGCGGCCGTCCACGACGGACTCTTCCGGCGCATCAGCGACATGTGGCTCGCCGTCTACGAACGGCAGTACGCGCTGATGGGCAATGCCAGGGTGATGACGTCGAAGGTCATCTGGGACACCGCCTTCTACTGGGGAGTGTTCGGTCTGCTCTTCTTCCAGGACCGCTTCCGCACCGTGGCCGCCGACCCCACGGTCGCCGCCGACCTGGCACGCCTCACGGACATCAGCAACCGGGTCCAGGCGTTCTTCCGCGAGTGGGCGTCCATCGAGAACTGCGGTCTCGATGCCGGGTTCGTCGACCTGTACTCGCCGCTGGACTTCATGGTGAAGTTGCACGCCGGCATGGCCGACGACCTGTCGGACCGCCAGTTCCCGGAGCGCTTCTCCGCCAACACCAGGCTGCTCGCCCAGCTGGCCGGGCAACTGATCACCGCGGTCATCGACGCCCACGGCGACCGCTACGACGACGACGGTGTCATGGCCCAGGTCCAGAGCTGGCAACGGGACCCCCTGATCGCCGATCTGATCGCCGCCCACCGCCGGGAAAGGCACCGCAACCCCACCAGCGACGGGTGGATCGCCCCGCGCGAGCTCCGAGCGAGCGACACCACGGACGGTCACGAACAGAACGGAGCGGACAGCATGGAACAGCACACCAGCGAGGTCAGCTATGCGTGACTTCTCCGAGCGCTTCGACGTGGTGGTCCTCGGCGGCGGCATCGCCGGACTGACCCTCGCCCTGCAGCTCACCCGCACCGACCCCGAGCTGCGTGTGGCCGTCCTCGAACGGTCCCGCCATCCGGTGCCCGAGGCCGCCCACAAGGTCGGCGAATCCAGCGTCGAGGTCCAGGCCCACTATCTGCGTGACATCCTGGGGCTCGAGGAACACCTCGACCGGGACCAGCTGCACAAGTTCGGTCTGCGGATGTTCTTCACCCAGGGCGGCAACGAGGACATCGTCCGCCGGGTCGAATACGGACAGATATCCCCGGCCCCCCTGCCGTCGTACCAGCTCGACCGTGGCCGGCTGGAGAACACGCTCGGTGAACTCGTCGCCGCCCGCGGCGTCGCTTTCCGCCACGGCTGCAAGGTACGCGACGTGCTCCTCGGCACCGGCGACGACGACCACGTCGTGCACGTCCTGGACGGCGACAGGGAACGCGCACTGCGCAGCCGCTGGGTCGTCGACGCAACCGGCCGGGCCGGCCTGCTCAAGCGCAAGCTGGACCTGGACAGGCCCGTCGGCCACCGGGCGAACGCCGCCTGGCTGCGCATCGACCACCCGGTCGACATCCAGCAGTGGTCCGACGACGAGCAGTGGCGAGCGCGTGTCACGGGCGGCGAGCGCCGGCTGTCCACCAACCACCTCATGGGACCGGGATACTGGGTCTGGCTCATCCCGCTCGCATCCGGTTCGACGAGCATCGGCATCGTCGCCGACGACGAGGCCCACTCCTTCCAGGAGTTCAACACGCTCGACCGTGCCCTGGACTGGCTCGGCGAGCACGAACCCCAGTGCGCGGCCGAAATACGGCGTCACCGCGTGAAGATCCAGGACTTCCGGGTGATGAAGGACTACGCCTACGGCTGCCGACAGGTGTACTCGGAAGACCGCTGGTGTCTGACCGGGGAGGCGGGAGTTGCCATCGACCCGCTCTACTCCTCCGGCGGCGATCTGATGGCGATCAGCAACGGTCTCATCACCGACCTGGTGACCAGGGACCGCCGCGGCGAGGACGTCCGGGAGCTGGCCGTCGCGCACAACCAGGTCTACCTGGTGCTCAGTGAGATCTGGCTGGTCGCGTACGAGGGCCAGTACCCGGTCATGGGCAACCCGCAGGTGATGGTGGCGAAGGCCATCTGGGACACCATCATCTACTGGGCCGTGCCCGGTCTCCTGTTCTTCCACGACACGTTCCGCCGCCTGGGCGAGAGTCCGAGGGCGTACGCGAACCTCCAGCGCACCTGGATGCTGCACACCCGTGTCCAGCAGTTCTTCCGCGAGTGGCACGGCACCGGCAACGAACCGGCGGCCGACGTCTTCGCGGACCCCTACAGCCTGCTGGACTTCATCGTCGACCTGCACACCGGAATGGCCGCGGGCCTCGGCGACGAGGAGCTGGAGGAGCAGTTCGAGCGCAACGTCGACCTGCTGGAACAGATCGCGGGCCAGTTGGTCAGCACCGTCGTCGAGCGACTGGAGCAGCGCGGGGCCGACGACGCGGCCAAGGACCGCATCGACCAGTGGCGCAACGACCAGGTCCTGCGGGAAGCCGTCGACCGGTACACCGAGCGCCATCCGCTCAACCCCATCGACAGCGCGTGGATCACCCTGGGCACCCGCACCGCGGCGGTGACCCGGTGAACGCGAACGGCGCCGTGGAGACGGCTGCGGGCGACACCGTCGACGTCGCCGTCGTCGGCGGCGGCGCCGCCGGACTGACACTGGCCCTGCAACTGCGCAAGCAGCGCCCGCACACCCGCATCGTGGTGCTCGAGCGCCAGGCACACCCCGTACCGGAGACCACCCACAAGGTCGGAGAGTCGACCGTCGAGATCGCCGGCTACTACCTCCGGCAGGTCCTGGGGCTGGAACGGCACCTGAAGTCGGAGCAACTGAACAAGTACGGGCTGCGGGTGTTCTTCTCGAAGAACGGCAACGAGGACATCACCCGCCGCGTCGAGCTGGGACACTCGGTCTGCCCTCCGGGCGCGGTCGGCACCTACCAGCTCGACCGCGGACGTCTGGAGAACGCCCTGGGCCGCGAACTGACCGCACACGGGGTGCGGTTCCTCGCCGGGGCGAGGGTCGAGGCCGTGGAACTGCTTCCAGAAGCCGACCACCACCGGCTCACCGTACGCGGGAGCGACGGCACCACACGGCGGATCCTCGCGAGGTGGGTGGTGGACGCCACCGGCCGGACGTCCCTGCTCAAGCGCCGGCTCGGCCTCGCCAAGAAGGTCGGCCACCGGGCCAACGCCGTGTGGTTCCGCGTCGGTTGCCCCCTCGACGTGGACCAGTGGTCCGACGACCCCCACTGGCATCGCCGGATCGAGGAAGGCCGGCGTGAGTTGTCCACCAACCACCTGATGGGACCCGGCTACTGGGTCTGGCTGATCAGGCTCGCCTCCGGATCCACCAGCGTGGGCATCGTCACCGACGCTGACCTGCACCCGTTCGAGCAGCTGAACCGGTTCGAGGGCGCCCTGGACTGGCTCACCCTGCACGAACCGCAGTGCGCGCGGATCATCCGGCAACACCGCGACATGCTGCAGGACTTCCGCGTCATGAAGGACTACTCCTACAGCTGCGAGCAGGTCTTCTCCGAGGACCGCTGGTGCCTGGCGGGCGAGGCCGGTGTCTTCCTGGACCCGCTGTACTCCCCGGGCCTGGACCTGATCGCCATCAGCAACAGCCTCATCACCGACCTGATCACACACGCACTCGACGGGGACGACATCGCGGAACTCGCGGCAATCCACAACCAGGTGTTCCTCCTCATCGCCGAGGGCTGGCTCAGCGTCTACGAGAACCAGTACCCGCTGATGGGCAACGCCCGGGTCATGCTCGCCAAGGTCATCTGGGACACGGCCGTCTACTGGGCCGTACCCGGGCTGCTGTACTTCCACGACGTACTGCGGCACCTCGGTGACCGGCCCGACCTGGTGACCGGCCTGGCCCGCTTCAGCACCGCCAGCCAGGAGGTCCAGCGCTTCTTCCGCGAGTGGGGTGCCGTCGACGACGAGCCGCGCGAGCAGGCCTCCTTCGTCCGCTTCTACGACTTCGACTTCATGCGCCGTCTGCACATCGGCATGACGGCGCGCCTCGACGACGAGCACCTCCAGGAGCAGTTCACGGCCAACGTCCGGCTCATCGAGCACCTCTCGGGGCAGCTGGTGGCCACGGTGCTGGAGGAGTTCGAGGCCGAGCCCTGGAACCCGGCCAAGAGGCAGCAGGCGCAACGGTGGCGGGCCGACCGCGCACTGATGTCCCTGGTCGAGGTCTACCAGGAGGACCGGGGAGCGGTCCCGGTGAGCGATCACTGGATCACGCTGCGACCGGTGGACGAGGCCGTCGGCAGGGGGGAGGCCCGATGACGAGGGTGCTCGATGAGGGCCGGCCCGCGCAGGCGGCCCGCACGAAGCCGGCGTCGCCCAGGGCGTTGCCCGAGCGGATCGCGCGGCTGCCGCACGACAAGCGCGCCAGGCTTCTCGCGCAGCTGCGCAGTCGGCCGCACGGGGCCCGGACCGGGGACACCTGGTTCGTCCGGCACGCGTCCGCCGACGCTCCGGCGTTCCGTCTGTTCTGTTTCCCCTACGCCGGCTCCGGCAGCTCGGTGTTCCGCTCGTGGGGGGCGGCACTGCCCGCCGGTGTCGACATCCGGGCGGCGCAGCTGCCGGGGCGGGAGTCCCGTGTGGCCGAACCGGCGCTGCGTCGGATGGGGCCGCTCGTCGAGGCCCTGCACGAGGCCATCAAGCCGTGGCTGGACCTGCCGTACGCGTTCTTCGGCCACAGCATGGGCGCGCTCGTCGCGTTCGAGCTCGCCCGGCGGCTCAGGCGCGCCGGAGCACCGCAGCCCTCGCACCTGTTCCTGGGCGCGTTCCGTGCGCCCCATGTGCCCAACCCCCACATCAAGATCCACCACATGCCCGACGAGGTGCTGAAGACGGTTCTCCGCACCGAGGGCACGCCCCGGGAGGTGCTGGAGAACGACGAGTTGATGCGCGCGCTGCTGCCCACCCTGCGCGCCGACCTCGAACTGTGCGACACCTACCGGTACGAGGACGAGTCGCGGCTGACCACGCCGCTGACCGTCTTCGGGGGCGACCAGGACGTGCGGGTGAGCCGCAGCGACCTCGACCTGTGGCGCACCCACACGGACGGCCCGTTCCGGCTGGTGATGCTTCCGGGATCGCACTTCTTCATCCACGGCTCGCAGGCCCTGCTGCTGACCGAACTGTCCAGGGCGCTCCAGGCGGCTTCTGACTCCGGGGAAGGGGAAACGTGCCATGACTGACTGCTCGTCGGCCACAGAGCCGAGGGAACCCATCGCCATCATCGGAATCGGTTGCCGCTTTCCCGGCGGGGCCACGACCCCGGCCGCGTTCTGGGACCTCCTGTGCGCCGGTGCCGACGCCACCCGTGAGGTGCCCGAAGACCGCTGGGACACCGGGAAGTTCTATGACCCGGACGGCGCCAAGCTGGGCAAGATGAGCACCGTCCGGGGCGGGTTCCTGGACCGGATCGACCAGTTCGACGCGCAGTTCTTCGGGATCTCCCCGCGGGAGGCCATCTGGCTGGATCCACAGCAGCGGCTCCTGCTTCAGGCCGCCTGGGAGGCCCTGGAGGACGGCGGTCAGGTGGCCGACCGGCTCGCCGGCAGCGGGACGGGCGTCTTCGTCGGCGGGTTCACCCTGGACTACCAGCTGCTCCAGAACTACGGCGTGCACAGTCGCTACGAGCTCCAGAGCCACTCGGCCACCGGCATGATGATGACGATGCTGGCCAACCGGCTGTCGTACGCGTTCGACTTCCGGGGTCCGAGCCTCGCCGTGGACACCGCCTGTTCGGGCTCGCTCGTCGCCGTCCACCTCGCCGCGCAGAGCATCTGGAACCGCGAATGCTCCCTCGCCCTGGCCGGCGGCGTGAACGTCATGATCGCACCGAACATGACCATCGCGGAGTCCAAGGGCGGCTTCCTGGCGCCCGACGGCCGCTGCAAGGCGTTCGACGCGTCCGCGAACGGATACGCGCGGGGCGAGGGTGTCGGAGTCGTCCTGCTCAAGCCCCTGGCGCAGGCGCTGTCCGACCGCGACCCGATCTACGCGCTGATCCGGGGAACGGCCATCTCGCAGGACGGGCACAGCAACGGCATCACCGTCCCCAACGGTGACGCCCAGGAAGCTGCCATGCGCGCCGCCTGTGAGCGCGCCGGCATCGCCCCGCACGAGGTCCAGTACGTCGAGGCGCACGGAACCGGTACTCCCGTGGGCGATCCCATCGAGGCCCACGCCATCGGCCGGGTGCTCTCCGAAGGGCGCCCCGCCGGTCAGCGCGTGGTGATCGGATCGGTCAAGACGAACATCGGGCACCTGGAGGCGGCTGCCGGAGTGGCCGGCCTCATCAAGACGGCGCTGGCCCTCAAGCACGCCCGGATCCCCGGGCAGCTGCATCATCACCACCCCAATCCGCGCATCGACTTCGACGGGCTGCGACTCCACGTCCAGACGGAGACGACCGACTGGCCGCAGACCACCGGCCCTCGCTACGCCGGGGTCAACTCCTTCGGCTTCGGCGGCACCAACGCCCACGTCGTCCTTCAGGAACCCCCCGCCGAGCGTCCGGTCGCACCGCGTGCCCAGGTGCCTCGCCCGTATCTCGTCCCGCTGTCGGCCCGCACTCCCGAGGCACTGACGGACATGGCGGTGTCCCTGCGCGACCTGCTGTCGGGGCACGACCACGACGTGCGGGACGTCGGCTACACCCGCGCCCTGCGCCGCAGCCACCAGGATCACCGGCTCGCGGTCGTCGCCTCCACCGCGGCGGAGGCCGCCGAGAAACTGGGCGCCTTCGGCGCCGGGCGTGCGGTGAAGGGCGTGGTGACCGGCCGCGTCCGCCCGGGAGAGCGGCCGAAGCTGGCATTCGTCTGCTCCGGGATGGGACCGCAGTGGTGGGCGATGGCCCGGCAGCTGCTGACGACCGAGCCCGTCTTCCGGGCCGCCGTCGAACGGTGCGACCGGGAGCTGGGCAAGTACACCGGATGGTCGCTGCTCGACGAACTCCTCGCCTGCGAGGAGGAGTCCCGCATGGCCGAGACCGCGGTCGCCCAGCCGGCCAACTTCGCGGTGCAGGTGGGTCTCGCCGAGCTGTGGCGTTCGTGGGGCATCCAGCCCGACGGGCTCGTCGGACACAGCACCGGCGAGGTAGCCGCCCAGTACCTGGCCGGCGTCCTCTCCTTCGAGGACGCCGTGAAGGTGACCTACTACCGCAGCAGCCTCCAGCAGCGGGCCACCGGTACCGGGCGGATGCTCGCGGTGGGCATGACCCCTCAGACCCTCGACCAGGCCGTGGCGGACGCGGGCCCCCTGGTCTCGGTGGCGGCCGTCAACAGCCCGACCGCGGTCACCCTGTCCGGAGACGCCAAGGTCCTCGAGGGCATGGCGGCGCAGCTGGAGACCTTCGGGGTCTTCCACCGGTTCCTGAACGTCAAGGTCCCTTACCACAGCCACTGCATGGACCCGCTGCGCGAGGACCTGGAGAAAGGACTGGCGGACCTCGGCCCGGTCCCCGCCATGCTGCCCCTGTACTCGACGGTGACCGGTACCCGCATCGACGGACGCGGCGCCGACGCCCACTACTGGTGGCAGAACGTCCGCGCGACGGTCCTGTTCGCGGCCGCCTTCCGGCAGATGCTGGCCGACGGCTACACCCACTTCATCGAGCTCGGCCCCCATCCCGTCCTGGCCGCCGCCATGAGGGAACTACTCGCGGAAGCGCAGCAGGACGGGCTCGTGGTCCCGTCCCTGCGCCGCGACGAACCCGACGACGCCGTACTCCTCGGCTCGCTCGGCTCCCTCTACAGCCACGGCCAGGCGGTCCGCTGGGAGGCGTTCTACGGTGAGGACGCACGCCTCCTGCGGCTACCGCCCTACCCCTGGCAGCTCAAAAGCTACTGGAACGAATCGGTGGAGGCCCGCGAAGACCGCCACTTCGCACAGGTCCATCCTCTGCTGGGGCAGCGCATGAACGCCACCCACCCCACGTGGGAGCGGGAGATCAACGCACGGCTCCTGCCTCACCTGGCCGACCACCGAGTCCAGGGCACCACTCTCCTCCCCGGCGCCGCGTTCGTCGAACTGGCCCTGGCGGCTGCCCAGGAGGTCTACGGCGAGGGCGACCACACGGTGGAGAACCTTCAGCTGCGCAGAGCCCTCGTGCTAACGGACACGTCGGACCCAAGGCTGCGCACCACCCTCCACCAGGAGTCGGGCCGCGTCGAGATCTCGAGCTACACGGCCTCGCCGGGCGGCGACCGCGTGTGGACGCTGCACGGCACCGCCCGGCTGAGCAGGCGCCCACCGGACCGCACCGAGCGGGACCTGGACCGGGCGCGCGGCGCCTGCCCGCTGCATGTGTCCCACGACGACTTCTACGCCGGCTCACGGCAGATGGGCTTCCAGTACGGACCCGCGTTCCAGGCGGTGCGGGAGGTTGCGACCGGTCCACGTCTCGCCGTCGGGCGGGTTGCCGTCCCCGAGACCGTGCGCGACGAGGTCGGTGACTACCGCTTCCACCCCACGCTGATCGACGCCGCGTTCCAGGTCCTGCTGACCGCCGCCACGCGAACGGACGCGCAGGAGCGGTCCGGGACCGGGCCCTACCTGCCCGTGGGCATCGACAGCGTGACCGTGCTGCGGCGCCCGGCCGACGAGATGCACGTGGTGGCCGAGGTCACCGCGGCCGACGCACGGGCCATCGTCAGCGACATCGCCGTGTGCGACGCCGACGGCCACGTCCTGGTCGACATACGCGGGTTCCGGGCCCAGTCCCTCGACACCGCCGCGAGCCTGGCCCCCGAACGCATCGACCGCGGGCTCTACGAACTCAGGTGGCAGGAGGCGCCGTACAGCGTCCCCGAGGACGGATCCGGCAGCGCCCCGGACGAGGACCCGGCGGGCACCTGGGTGCTCCTCACGGGGCCGAGCGGTGTGGGGCCCGAGGTCGCCCGGCGACTGCACGGTGCCGGCCGCCGCGTGGTCACCGTGGCCCCCGGCGACGTACCCGACGTCGTCGAGACCGGGACCGGCAGCTATGTCATCGACCCCACCCGCGAGGAACACTACCGGTACCTGCTGGGGAAACTGGCCCAGGATGCCGGGATCAGCGGGGTCGTCCACTTGTGGAGCCTCGAGGCACCCTTCCACGACGCCGTCACGGCCGCCTCCCTGCTGGAGGGGCAGGACCTCGGCGTGCTGTCCATCCTGCCCCTGATGAAGGCGCTGTCCGCCGAGGCCGCCCAACGGCTGCCCCGGCTCTGGCTGGTCACCCGGACGGCGCAGGCGGTGGGCGAGGAGGCCGGACCCCTGGCCCTGGCCCAGTCCCCGATGTGGGGCATCGGTCGGGTGATCGGGCATCAGGAGTTCCTCGGCATGTGGGGCGGCATCGTCGACCTCGACGCGGGCGACGACGAGGAACAGGCGCGCCGTCTCGTCGACGAGATCACGGCTCGGCGCGACGAGGACCAGATCGCCTTCCGCAACGGCAGGCGCCACGTGGCACGCCTCCTACCGGCCGACGGCCTCACCCCGCCCTTCCCGGCGACCCTGCGCGGCGACGGCACCTACCTGGTCACCGGCGGCCTGGGCGCGCTCGGGCTCCTCGTCGCCCGGTTCCTGGCGGACCGAGGCGCACGTCACCTGGTGCTCATGGGACGGACCCCCGTGCCGCCGCGCGACACCTGGCACGACCTGCCGGCCGATCACCCCCAGCAGGGCCTGATCGACGCGCTGGTCGAACTGGAGAGCCGTGGCGCGCAGGTCCACTGCGCCGCCGTCGACGTCGCCGACGAGGCGCAGCTGAGGGCCTGGCTCACGGATCACCAGCGGCTGCGCCGGCCCCCGGTCCGGGGCGTGATCCACGCCGCGGGCGTCGTCGAGGACGAGCTGCTGCTGCGCATGAACCGGGACGCCTTCGTCCGGGTGATGCGGCCCAAGCTGCTCGGCGGGTGGCTGCTGCACCGTCTGTTCGCCGGCACCGCCCTGGAGTTCTTCGTCCTGTTCGGCTCGGTCGGCTCCGTCATCGCCTCGGCCGGCCAGGCCAACTACGCGGCCGCGAACGCGTTCCTGGACGCGCTCGCGCAGCACCGCCGGTCCCTTGGCCTTCCCGCCCTGAGCATCGGCTGGGGGCCGTGGTCGGTGGGCATGGTCGAGAAGCTCGACCTGGAGCAGCTGTACGCCCGGCGTGGCATCGAACTGATCACACCCGAAGCGGGGGCGCAGATCCTCGGCCGCCTCCTCGGTCAGCGCCCGGCCCACGTCGTTGCGATCACGGCCGACTGGGCCACCGCCCGGGCGGCGTCCGTGGCGGGGCAGCTCCCGTCGATGTTCCGCGAGCTCGGCGCCGAACCGACGGGCGAGCAGGCGCAGAACGATGCGGCCGACGCCGACGCCGTCCTCGCGACCCTGCGGCGGACGCCCGAGACGGACCGCCCCCATGCCCTCGCGGCGCATCTGCACGACATCGCCGCCCTGGTCCTCACACTGGATACGGCGGAGTTCAGTGACGAGGAGAGCCTCGGCAACCTGGGCATCGACTCGCTGATGGCGGTCGAGATGAAGCACCGTATCGACGCGACGCTGCGCATCGACATTTCGGTCCTGGACCTGCTCCAGGGCGTCAGCGTCCTCGACCTCGCCGCCCGGCTTCTGCCGCTCCTCGCCCTGGACGGGACCGGCGAGTTCGGCCCCGCAGAGCCGGCCGAGCCCGGTGACGGAGCCCTGCCGCCGGGCGAGGAGCCGCACGAGGAGGAGCTCGCGGCGCTGCTCGCGCAGGTCTCGCCGGAAGAGCTCGACCACCTGCTCGACGAGTTGGAGCAGGACCCCACCGAGGACCCGACGGGAGTGAACCATGACCACGACCCTGTCGCTTAGCCGGCTGCGCCGCGCCGTGATGGGCGTCTCGGACGCGGAGGCGACGGCCTTCAGCCGAGGCGACTCACCCGCCTGGAAGCACCTGGAGACCGTCGTGCGCACCGCTGTCGGCGGCTACCACGCGGTCCTGGACGGCAGCCGTCTGGAGGACCTGATCCCCCGACTGGACAAGACCCCGCTGGAGTTGCGCGGCTACGCGTACGAAGGCGCCGCCATGGGACTCACCGGCCTCGACTGCTTCCTGCCGGGGTCGTCCCGGCTCCAGGCGTACATGGCTGGCCCCGGGCGACCGCACATCTACATGGTGCACATCGGAGCGGGCGAGGCACTGGCCCGGCTGCGGCGCAGGCCGGAGCCGCTCATGAAGCGGCTGACGGATCCCGCACTGCGGTGGCTGGTGATGGACGGGTACGGCTTCCACGAGGGCTTCTTCAAGCCGCGGCGGGTCGTGGACGGACAGCATGTCCCCGCGCATCTCTCGGCGTTCGCGCGCCGTGTCTTCGACCAGGGCGTCGGGCGCAGCATCTGGTTCGCCTCGGGAGCCGACGCCGGGAGGATCTGCCGCACCATCGCCGCTTTCCCCGCGCACCGTCATGCCGACCTGTGGCTTGGCATCGGCGTGGCCTGCGGATACGTCGGCGGGGTCGACCGGGCCACCATCGAGGCACTGCGCGCCGCCGCCGGCCGGCACGCCAGGCGGATGGCCGTCGGGACGGCGTTCGTGGCCAAGGGGCGGATCCGCGCCGGCAACCCGATCCCCGACACCGACCTGGCCTGTGACGTCCTGTGCGGCATCTCCGCCCAGGACGCCTCCCGGCTCGTCGACCGGGCCTTCGAGCAGCTGCCGGACACCCCCTCCGCACCGGCCTACGACACGTTGCAGCGGCGGCTGGAGGCCGGCCTCGCCGGCGCCTCCGCCGCGACGGGAGGTCTGGCATGACCGTGCTCGGAACGCTGATGAAACCGCTGTTCGACGTCGCACCGTCGGACCTTCCCGTACTCGCGGACGGCACCGGGCTCACCGCCGAACGCCTGAGCCGCGTGGTGTTCACGGTCACGGAGTGCTGTCAGCTGACGCTCCTCACCCGGCGTGAGGCGGCGCTGGTCGCCAAGCTCGACGCCTACCCCGAGGAACTTCGCGGGTTCGCGTACGAAGGCGCGGGAGTGGCGCTTGCCGCCCTCGACCACCTCCTGCCCTGGAAGCAGCGAACACGCCGCTTCGTGGCCGGGGCCGGCAGCGCCTACATCCAGGCCGTCTACCTCGGCGCGGGCATGGGGATGGCACGGTTGCGCCGAAACCCCGAAACGTTCCGCCGACGGCTGTGCGACGACGTCTTCGACTGGGTGGTCCTCGACGGATACGGCTTCCACGAGGGCTTCTTCGCCCACCGCCGCCATGTGCAGCAGCGTGCCGTGCCCAGGTACCTCAGCGGCTACGCGGTGCACGCCTTCGACCACGGCCTGGGGCGCAGCATCTGGTTCGCCACGGGCGCCAACGTCAAGCGGGTCGCGGCCACCGTCGATGCCTTCCCCGAGGAGCGCCGGGGCAACCTGTGGGCGGGCGTGGGGCTCGCCTGCGGCTACACCGGCGGGGTCGACGAGCCGACCGTTCAGTCGCTGCGCGCGGCGTCGGGCGCGTATCGCGACCGGCTGGCCGAGGGCGTCGTCGTCGCGGCGAGGGCCCGGCACCAGGTGGGCAACCCGGCCGACCACAACGAGACCGCCTGCCGGGTGATCTGTGGCCTCGGCAGCCGCGAGGCGGCTGACATCGCCTCCGCCGCACTGGTCGATCTCCCGACCGAAGACGTCGAGCCGGCCTACGAGATCTGGCGTCAGCGCATTCGCCGGCAATTCGCCTAATCCTCAGTCGCTCCGGAATCGGGGGAGACATGTCGAACTCGGAAATGGCCCTGCACTTCTTCCTGCAGTTGGCCGTCATTCTCGCGGTGTGCCGCCTGGTCGGCCTGCTCGTTCGGCGGCTGGGCCAGCCGCAGGTCGTGGGCGAGATGATCGCCGGCGTCCTGCTCGGGCCCTCCCTGCTGGGGGTGGTGGCCCCGCGCTGGCAGGCCGAACTGTTCCCCAAGGGCCCTGCCATGACCATGATTTACGTGGCCGCCCAGGTCGGACTCGTGCTGTACATGTTCCTGGTGGGCCTGGAATTCGATGCCAATCTGATCCGGCACCGGGTGTCCAGTGCGGTGTCCATCTCACTGGCCGGAGTCCTCGCCCCGCTCGTCATGGGGGCCCTGACCGCGGTCCTGCTGGTCCGGCAGGACAACACCTACTTCAGCGACGGCGTCCGGTCCTGGCAGGCCATGCTGTTCATGGGATCGGCCGTCTCCATCACCGCGTTCCCGATGCTCGCGCGCATCATTTTCGAGCGCCGGCTGACCGGGACCTCGCTGGGCACCCTGGCGCTGGCGGCAGGGGCCACCGACGACGCGATCTCCTGGTGCCTGCTGGCCATGGTCCTCGCCGTGTTCAAGCACAACACCGTGATCGCGGTCCTGGCCATCGGCGGGGGCGCCGCCTACGCGCTCACCGTCCTGACCGTCGGCAAGCGGTTCCTGCGCCCCCTGGGGACCAGGGCCGAGCAGGAGGGCGGGGTCGGTTCGCCGGTCCTGGCCCTGGTGCTGATGCTGCTCATGGGCGCCGCCTGGTTCACCGACCTCGTGGGGATCTATTCCATCTTCGGAGCCTTCATCCTCGGGGCCGCCATGCCCCGCGGTGTCTTCGCCCAGCACGTACGCCGTGCCCTCGAACCGCTCGTCACCAACTTCCTGCTGCCCCTGTTCTTCGTGTTCTCCGGTCTGAACACCCGGGTCGGTCTGGTCAACAGCGCCGCGCTGTGGGGAGTGACGCTGCTGATCCTCCTGGTGTCGGTGCTCGGCAAGGGGGGCGCCTGCTGGTTCGCCGCCCGGGTCAACGGCGAGTCCCAGCGCGAGGCCCTCGCGCTGGGCAGCCTGATGAACGCCCGCGGCTTGATGGAGCTCATCCTGCTCAACATCGGACTCGAGGCCGGCCTGATCACCCCCACCCTGTTCGCCATGCTCGTCCTCATGGCCATCGTGACCACGCTCATGGCCACGCCGCTCTTCGAGTTCGTCTACGGCCGCTTCCGGCCCCAGCCGGTGCCCGCCGCCCCCACCGTCCTGGACGAGGCCGCCACGAGCCTCGCCGTCGAACGAGGAGTCCGGTGATGACCCTGCCGCTCGGAACGCTTCTCAAGCCGCTCTTCCCCCTGTCCGCCGACTCCTTCCCCGCCATGGCAGCGGAACGCTTCGGCGCCCAGGAGGACATGGACCGCACCTGGCTCACCTTCGAACCTGTGGCCCGCACACTCGTCGACACCTTCTACCTGACCCTGGACCATCCGCGGCACGACCAGTTGGTTCCACGACTGGAGGCTGTGGAGCCGGAACTGCGCGGAATCGCCTACGAGGGCGCCGGCATGGGGCTGATGCTGCTCGACAGCCTGTTCCCGTACAAGAAGCGGCTGCCCGCGTTCCTCCACGGACCCGGCGCGCCGTACCGGTGTCTGGTCTACATCGGCGCCGGACTCGTCCTGCCGCGCGTCCCCGTGAACATCCATCGCTTCCTCGCCCGGCAGGACCCCTTCCTGCGCTGGCTGGTGATGGACGGTTACGGCTTCTACGAGGGCTTCTTCTCCTGGCGGGACGCCATCGAGCGGCATCGGACCCCGCGCCGGATCCGCGGCTACGCGGCACGGGCCTTCGACCAGGGGGTGGGCCGCAGTCTGTGGTTCTCCACCGGCGCCAACGTCGAACGCATTATCGGCACCATCAACGCCTTCCCGTCCGGGCGGCAGGGCGACCTGTGGAGCGGCATCGGCCTGGCCTGCGCCTACGCGGCGGGCGTCATGGACCGCGACGCCATCACCACGCTCCTTGAAGCGGCGGGTGAACACCGCGCCGACTTCGCCACGGGCACCGCGGTCGCCTCCATCTTCCGTGAACAGTCCGGCCAGACGGCACCGCACACCGACCTGGCATGCGAGGTGGTGTGGGGCAGGGGAGCACCCGAGGTCGCCGCCGTCGCCCACGAGGCCGGCCCCCGTCCCGGCCACGTCACCGCCCGACCCTCCCAGCCCGCCTACGAACGGTGGCGCCGAGCCATCCGCGGAGCCTGGCCCGGCACACCGGTCGCCACCTCGTCGACGAAGGGACTGAACGCATGACCTCCGTCGGACTCGCCCGCAGGGCACTGTTCGGGATCCCCTCCGCCCAGGCGGTGTTCTCCCGTCCGGGGTTCGCCGCGGAGGCATGGGAGCGGTTCGCACCGGTCGCGCACTCCCTCATGGAGGGCTACCACGCGGCACTCGAGGACCCGAGGCTGCCGCATCTGGCCGCGCGCCTGGAGGCAGTCGAACCCTCCTTGCAGGGCTTCGCCTACGAGGGCGCGGGAATGGGGCTGGCCGCGCTGGACGCCCTCACGCCCTGGAAGCGGCGGTTGAGGGAATTCGTCAGCGGACCCGGTGCCGGCCATATCTACCCGGTGTACGTCGGCGTGGGCCTCGCCTACGCGCGGCTGAAGCGCCTGCCGGAGAACAACCTGGCCGGTCTCGACCCCCTGTTGGGCTGGGTGACCGCGGACGGTTACGGCTTCCACGAGGCGTTCTTCAGGCGCCGCCGCTACGTCGAGCAGCACGCCGTGCCCACCCGGCTGTCCGTCCACGGTCGTCGGTTCTTCGACCAGGGAGTGGGCCGGGCCCTGTGGTTCTCCGGCGGGGCCCTGGTCGACCACGTCGCCCGACTCGTCGCCGGTTTCCCGCCGGAGCGGCACGCGGACCTGTGGAGCGGGGTGGGGCTGGCCGCCTCCTACGGCGGTGGCGCCGACGCGGACGCTCTCCGATCGGTCCTCGACCACGCCGCCGCATACCGGCCGCAGCTGGCCCGCGGTGCCGCCACCGCGGCATGGGGGCGGGTCAGGGCCGGCAACCCGGCCGCGCACACCGACCTCGCCTGCCGGATCTTCTGCCGACGCGACAGCGGCGAGGCGGCCGCCGTGGTCGAGGACGCCGCCCGCGGTCTCCCCGTGATCAGCGTCGAACCCCGCTACGAGATCTGGCGCCGACGCACCGAAGCAGCACTGGCCGCCGCATGAGGAACCTGTCGCGCGGCACCGCTGAACGATCCGCCCATGCCCAGCAGAAAGGGAATCGGCCGTGTACGACGTCATCGTGATCGGTGCCCGCGTGGCCGGCGCACCCACCGCCATGCTGCTCGCCAGGAAGGGATACAAGGTGCTGCTCCTGGACAGGGCCACCTTCCCCAGCGACACCGTCTCCACCCACATGATCACGGTCGAGGGCAGCGCCCAGCTCCGGCGCTGGGGTCTTCTCGGGCAGATCGAGGCGTCCCACTGCCCGCCGGTGACGAACATCGTCCTCGACCTGTGCTTCGAGCGGTACGGCCACTTCACGCTGGAGGGCTTCCCCTACCCCGTCGACGACGGATTCGCCGCCATCTACGCCCCCAAGCGCACCATGCTCGACAAGATGCTGGTCGACGCCGCCGCCGCGGCCGGCGCCGAGGTCCGCGAGGGATTCGGTGTCCGGGAGCTGCTCGTCGAGGACGGCAGGGTCGTCGGGATCAGGGGCCGGGGCGCCAGCGGCATCGACATCACCGAGCGGGCGCGCATGGTGATCGGCGCGGACGGCATGCGGTCGATCGTCGCCCGTACCGTCTGCGCGCCGGAGTACCACGTCGCCCCGCCCAAGGCCTTCGGCTACTACACGTACTGGGACGACGTGGAACTCATGGGCCTGGAGTTCTACACCCGCCCCGGCAGCACCGTCATCGCGTTTCCGACGCACGACGATCAGGCCGCCGTGTTCGTTGAGCGTCCCGAACGCGACTTCGCCGACTTCAGGAGCGACGTCCGCGGCAACTACCTCAAGACGGTCGACGACATCGCCCCGGGCCTCGGGGTGCGCCTGGAGGCCGGCGCCCTCGCGCACCGGTTCATGGGCGCGGGCAACCGCCCCAACTTCTTCCGCAAGCCCTTCGGCCGCGGGTGGGCACTGGTCGGCGACGCAGGAGCCCACAAGGACCCGATCACCGCCCAGGGCATCACCGACGCCTTCCGGGACGCCGAGTTGCTCGCCCAGGCCGTCGACGCCGGTTTCTCGGGGCTGATGCCCCTGGAGACGGCCCTGCAGAGCTACGAGTACCGGCGGAACGAGGCGCTCAAGCCGCTCTACGACTTCATCGTGGACCACGCCGCGATGGAGCCGTTCGATCCCGCATTCCAGGACGTGCTGGCCGCGATGCGCGGCAACCAGGACGCCGTCAACCGGTTCTTCGGCGTCATTCAGAACACCGTTCCGTGGGCGGAGTTCTTCACTCCCGAGAACCTGTCCTCGCTCATGGGCCTCACCGGGCCGGAACCGGCCGAGGCCGGCTGAGGCAAACGCCGGGAGAAACCCTGAGAGGAAACACGTATGGCCTACGTGATCACCGCAGCCTGCGTCGGGAACAAGGACACCGCCTGCTGGGAGACCTGCCCGGCCGACGCCATCCACCCCGGTCCGGGTGAGGCGGCCTTCCGCGACCAACCGCAGCTCTACATCGACCCGACCGAGTGCATCGACTGCGGGGCGTGCGAACCCGTCTGCCCCGTGGAGGCGATCTACCCCGAGGACGAAGTCCCGGAGGAGGCGCAGGAGTCGATCGCCGTGAACCGAGACCGGACCGCGGCCCGCTCGATCTGAACGCGGCACCCGTGCCCCGCGCCGGATCCCACTTTCCGGCGCGGTAATTACCCCGTAAGTCGGCGCGACTAGCTTCACCGTGAGGTCCCGAAACGATCACCTCGACGGTGATGCGACGTCACAGGAAGGAGTGACGCAGTGTCCGCGCACCTGGACGTCGTCACGATTCTCGTCAGCAGAATGGAGCGCACCAAGGCCTTTTACACGGAGCTTCTCGGCTTCAGGCCCGTCGAGGAATTCTCCGCTCCCACCGGGGACTTCGTGTGGCTGCGGTCGCAGAAGCGCAGCAGCAGCATCGCCCTGCAGGATCTGGCCACCCGGGCCGGCAAGCCGACGCAGGCCGACATCCCCGAGACCAGCGGCGGGCTCATGCTGGGCTTCGTCGTGGACGACGCGGAGGAGGCCTACAAGAAGGCCCACGACGGCGGCTACGAGATCCGGACCCAGGTCGTCGACATGGGGAAGGGCCGCACCTTCGGGGCCAAAGACCCCGAGGGCAACTTCGTCCAGCTCTTTGACGTGTACCCGAAGTTCCAGGAGATCCAGCGCCGGCTGGACCTGGACTGAGCGTGAGGAGTCGATCCAATGTCGATGACCGTAGGAGAGCTGTTCGAGGCTCTCTCCACGCGGTTCAAGGGCGAGCAGGCAGTAGGTCTGGTCCGGACCCTGCAGTGGCAGATCACCGACGAGGACCCCGGCGTGTGGGCCTTCGAGATCAACGACGGCCAGGGGCGGCTCATCCCGGGCGGGGTGGACAACCCGGACACCACCTTCATCACCAGCAGTGAGACCTGGACCGCCATCGCCGAGGGACGGCAGGACGCGATGCGGGCCTTCATGACCGGAAAGCTGAAGGTCAAGGGCGACATGATGCTGGCGATGAAGGTCCCCAAGCTCTTCGAAACCGGCGTCTGACGACCTCGTCCTGACGACCTCGTCCTCTCGCGGACAGACCGCGAACCTCGAGGAGCCACACCGCGCTCCCGGCCTCCCCTGAACCACCTCCTGCGCCCATCCGCCGAAGGAGTTGACCAGCGTGCAGCGTTCGGCCGAACGTCCCACCGACCCCGAGAAGACGCGCCTCGAACGGGTCGCCGCCCTCACCGATCCCGCCACCATCCGTTACCTCGAACAGATCGGGGTCCGCGAGGGATGGACCTGCGCCGAAGTCGGGGCAGGTGCCGGATCGATCGCACAGTGGCTGTCCAACCGGGTCGGCCACTTCGGCAAGGTCCACGCCATCGACCTCGAGCCCGGCTACATGGAGGGTGTCACCGCCCCGAACCTGGAGTTCCGGCAGCAGGACATCACCACCGCACCGCTGGAGGAGGGCACCTACGACCTGGTGCATTGCAAGATCCTCCTGATGCACCTGGCCGACCGCGAACGCGTTCTCGGCGAGTTCGCCAAGGCCCTCAAGCCGGGCGGGTACCTGCTCGTGGAGGAGGCGGACATCCGCAGCATCCAGCGGGTCGATCCGCCCTCGCCCCTGCTCACCCGGGCCGCCGCCGCCCTGGAGACGTTCTTCTACTTCGGTGGAGCCGATCCCGGGTACGGCATGAAGCTCCTGCCGGCGTTCCGGCGCACCGGGCTCGAAGTCCTCGGCACCGACTGCCAGTTGACCGCTGTGCAGGCGGGAAGCCCCGAGATGCAGTCGGTCGCGCTGAGCCTGGCGAAACTCGCCCCGATGATCGTCAAGGCAGGCCTGATGGGCCAGAAGGAGGTAGAGGCCGCCTTCGACCAACTCCAGCAGCCCTCCGACACAGTGGTCTACACCCCGATCACGGTGGCGGTGTGGGGCCGGCGCACCGACAACTGACCATCCGTGGCACGGGACAGAAGGGACCGCGACTTTGCTGTACGTAGTCATCGCCCACGACGGCACCGAACCCGGGACGTTCGAACGCCGCATGAGTGTCCGGCCCGCCCACATGGCAGGCGGCGAGAAGATGATGGCCGACGGCTCCTTCCTCTTCGGTGGGGCCATCCTGGACGGGGCCGGAAAGATGGCCGGGGGAGTCCTGGTCGTCGACTTCGAGACCCGCGCCGAGATCGACGAATGGCTCAAGAACGAGCCCTACATCATCAACAAGGTCTGGGACCGCGTCGAGGTCCACCCGTTCCTCGTTCCTCCGCAGTTCCTCAGCCTCTTCCCCAAGTACCAGGAGCAGCCGGCCGCCGGCTGAGCGCCGTGCGAGCGATCCACCGGCCCTCCCTTCCGGCGACGGCACTCGCCCCATCACAGAGAGCTCAAGCGCAATGGAGACAACTTCCCGCAGAATCAGGGCACTGACCCTCCTGGTCACCAGCCTGGGGTCGTTCATGGTCCTGCTCGACGGCTCCATCATCTTCGTCGCCCTCTCCGAGATCCAGAAGGACCTCGGCACGGAGATCTCCTCCCTGCAGTGGACGGTCGACGCCTACACCCTGCCCTTCGCGGCACTGATGCTGACCGCCGGCACGCTCGGAGACAGGCTGGGCCGCAAGCGTGTGTTCCTCGTCGGCCTGGTTCTCTTCCTCATCGGCTCGGCCCTGTGCGGCTTCGCGGGCAGCCTCGGCGTGCTGATCGTGGGGCGCGTGGTGCAGGGATTCGGTGCCGCCGCCATCAACACCGGAAGCCTGTCCCTGCTCGTGTCGACCTTCACCGACCCGCCGGGCCGGGCCAAGGCAATCGGCATATGGACCGCCGTCTCCGGTGTCTCCCTGGCCCTGGGCCCACTGGTCGGCGGCGTTCTGATCGAGACCTTCAGCTGGAACGCGATCTTCCTGCTGAACCTGCCGGTCGGCGCGCTGGCGCTCGTCCTCGGCGTGCCCCGCCTGGTCGAGTCGAAGAACCCAGGGGCCCAGAACCTCGACGTCCCGGGCCAGTTCCTTGCCACGGCCGGTCTGTTCTGCCTGGTCATGGGGCTGATCCAGGGCGGGCACGAAGAGTGGGGCTCGCCGCTGATCGTCGGCCTCCTGGCCGGGGCCGTACTGCTGCTCGGTGCGTTCCTGGTCGTCGAGACGCGTGGCCGGGAGCCGTTGCTGCCGCTCGAACTCTTCCGCAACCGCACGTTCGCCGTCTCCTGTGCCATCGCCTCGCTGCTCGGCTTCGTCATCGTCGGCGCGATGTTCTTCATGGCCCAGTACTTCCAGATCGTGCAGTCGCACTCCGCGCTCGAGGCCGGTGTCCGTCTCCTCCCGCTGACGCTGGGCATCTTCTTCTTCTCACCGCCGGCCAGCCGGATCGCCGGCAAGGTGGGGCCCCGCATCCCGATCGTCGTCGGGGCCGTCCTGGTGACCGCGGGATTCCTTCTGCTCACCACGATCGACCCGGCAACGGGCTTCGGCGCAGTCTGGTGGAAGCTCGGCATCGTCGGCGGCGGCATCGGATGCATGTTCGCTCCGCTGACGGTGGCGGTCATGGCCTCGACGCCTCCGCAGCGTGCCGGGCTCGGCTCCTCGATGATCAACACCACCCGCATCACCGGGTTCACGGCCGGTGCCGCCGTCCTGGGCACGGTGGTCCTGTCGCAGTTCAAGGACAAGGTTTCCGATGCCCTCGTCGGCCTCGGCGTGCCCGCCGCGACCGGCAGCCGCATCGCCGAGCAGATCGGCGGCTCCGGCGCTCTCGCCGGCAGCAGCGGCAAGGCGCCCAGCCGGCTTCCCGTCGGCGCCGCCGACTTCACCGCCGCCGTCAACCGGTCCTTCGTCGGTGCGATCCACACCGTCTTCTTCGTCTGCGCCGCCTGCACGTTCCTCGCCGCCGTCCTCGCCGCGGCGCTCATGACCCGAGGCCGCCTGGCCGGGCCCGGTCCGAGGCCCGCGAGCCCGCCGGACGGCCGCGGCGCGGAGCTCGCCAGGGACGGTGGCGCGTTTGAACGTGCGGCGGCCGGGAGCACCGCAGCCGCGGGAACCCTTGAGCTCCCCTCGGCACTCGTCGAGACCGAGTGGCTCGCCGAGCACCTGGGCCGGCCGGGGCTCGTCGTCGTCGACTGCACGGTGATCCACCGTCCGCTGTCCACGGGCGGAGTCGAACTCGAGAGTGGACTGCCCCGCTACCGGGAGGTCCACCTTCCGGGCGCCGTGTTCGCCGATCTCCTCACCGCGTTCGCCGATCCCGGTTCGCCCAAGCCCTTCACCGTTCCGCCGGCCGAGGTGCTGGCCCGCGCGGTCGAGGAACTGGGCATCGGAAACGGCGACACCGTGGTCCTCTACGACCGGGCCCACACGGCGTTCGCCACCCGGCTCTGGTGGCTCCTGCAGTACCTCGGCCACGACGATGTCGCCGTACTGAACGGCGGCTGGAAGAAGTGGACCGACGAGGGCCGACCCGGCACCACGGACATCCCCGCCGTCACCCGCGGCACCTTTGTGCCCCGGCCACGCCCCGAGTTGTTCGTCACCCGCGAGCAGGTGCTAGCCGCGACCGACGACCCGGGCACCTGTCTGGTCAACGCGCTCTCGCCCGACCAGCACTCCGGTCGCGTCCCGGTCGCGCACGGCCGCCGAGGCCACATTCCCTCGAGCGTCAACGTCCCGGCCCTCGCCCTCGTCGACCCCAAGACCGGCACCTTCCTGCCCGAAGACCGACTGGCCTGCCTCATGGAGGCGGCCGGCGCCACGGATGCCGACAAGGTCATCGCCTACTGCGCCGCGGGTGTGAACGCCACGAGCGACGCCTTCGTCCTGAAACTCCTGGGGGTCCGGGACGTCGCCCTCTACGATGGTGGGCTCGCCGAATGGAGCGGCGACCCGGCGCTTCCCCTCGTCGCCACGGCCTAGGAGGTCAGTCGAACGATGGCATACGACAAAGAGCTGGCGGACCGCATCCGCGAAGCGCTCTCGGGTGAGGCCGCGGTCCGTGAGGTGAGGATGTTCGGAGGCCTCACCTTCATGGTCAACGGCAAGATGACGGCCACCGCCAACACCCACGGTCAGCTCATGGTCCGGTGCGATCCCGAGCGGGTGGAGGAGCTGCTCGGGCGCGAGGGAGCCGACTGGCCGGAGATGCGGGGCCGCCGGATGAGCAAGGGCTGGATCGTGGTCGACTCCTACGGCACGGAGTCGGAAGCTGCCTTCAACTCCTGGATCGAGGAAGCCCTCGCCTACAACAGGAAGGCCAGCGGAAGTGACGACTGAGGACGGCACCCGGGAGACCCCTCCCTTCGAAGGGTTCCCACCCGAACTGTTCTCCTTCCTTGAAGGCCTGGAGAAGGACAACTCCAAGACGTACTGGGAGGCCAACCGGGAGACCTGGGAGCGCCACGTGCAGGAGCCGGTGCGCCGGCTCATGGCGGACCTGGACGAGGAGTTCGGGCCCTTGAGGACGTTCCGGCCCCAACGGGACGTCAGGTTCTCCCGGGACAAGTCCCCTTACAAGACCTGGGTGGGGGTGACGACCAGCGACCGGGCCGTCGGCGGTGTCGGCGCCTTCCTCCGGCTCGACGCGGACGGCATGCGTCTCGCGGGAGGCGCCATGGTGATGGCGCCGGACCAGATCCAGCGTTTCAGGTCCGCCATCGACAACGAGGAGTCGGCGGCCGGGTTCCAGGAGGTCCGGCGTCGGCTGGCCGACCGGTCCCTGCCGGTCGGCCCGGGCCGGGAACCCCCGTTGAAGCGCACGCCCACCGGCTACCCCGCGGACCACCCCCGTGCCGAACTGCTGCGCTGGAAGGGCGCGGTGGTGGTCAGGGAGTACGAACCGGCCGACTGGATGCACCGACCGGAGGCGATCGACAGGGTGCGGGAGGTCTGGACGGCTGCACGACCCCTGACGGAGTGGATCGACCGGTACGTGGGGGACAGCCAGACCCCACCGCGCCACCGCGGCCGCTGACCCGCCGCCGACAGGGCCCGCGGAAGCCAAGGCGTTGGGCAGGCAGGACCACACGAGTCTCATCAGGCCGGCTTTCACCCGACCGACCGAGGCGGCCGCGTCCGCACGGCGTGCGCCGAAGCCGCCCCGCGCACCGTCCGCACGCGTGTTCTGCTGGAACCTGGGAGGGGAGCAGCATGGCGAAGAGCGCCTGACGGTGCATCTGCCCTCGTCAGGCGCCCTTCGTCTGCGTCTAGAAGAAGCCCAGCCTCTTCGGCGAGTACGACACCAGGAGGTTCTTCGTCTGCTGCTGCTACAGCTGCCGTACTGCCGCTGACCAGTAGGAAGGGGGTTCATGGCCGCGACCGCCCGGCAGATGGCCCGTGCATGGTCCGGATCTCGGCCTGCTGGGCCGCGGGGAGGGAACACTTCAACCGTCCGTCCGCCCTCGCTTGCCGATCCCGGGCTCCCCGCCCGCCCGGAGCATCTGGCTCGCGGCCAGCTCGCGATAGAGGGCACTGCTGACCAGCAATTCCTCGTGGCGTCCGCCGGCGGCCGTGCGGCCGTCCTGGAGCACCACGATGTGGTCGGCGTGCTGCACGGTGGACAGACGGTGGGCGATGACCAGCAGGGCGCATTCCTGGGCGATGTCCTTCATGACGGTGGTGAGCGCCGATTCGTTGATCGCGTCGAGGTGGGAGGTGGGCTCGTCCAGCAGGAGCAGCGAGGGGCGTGCCAGCAGCGCGCGGGCGAGGGCGACGCGTTGACGTTCGCCGCCGGAGAGGTTGCTGCCGCGTTCACCGATGACAGCGGCCAGGCCCCCGGGCAGCTGGTCGACGACCTCTTCGAGGCGGGCCAGTTCGACGACGCGCCGGATCTCCGCCTCCGTGGCGTCGGGCACCGCGTAGGTGATGTTGTCGCGCAAGGTGCCGTGGACGACATGGGTGTTCTGGTCGACCACGGCGATGCCTCGGCGGCAGGTGCCACGGGTGAGTTCGGTCGCGGGCCGCCCATCGAAGAGCAAGGTGCCCGCATCCGGCTCGTAGAACCTCGCCACCAGGGCGAACACAGTGCTCTTGCCGGCGCCGGACCGGCCCACCAGGGCTACGTGCCGGCGCTGCGGGACAGCGAACGAAACACCGCGGAGGACCGGCCGCTCAGGGTCGTAGCCGAAGTGGACGTCGTGCAGGGCGAGGACGGGCTGTTCGCGGGAGCCGGCCGGCCCGGCCGGCCGCAGTGTGGGTGCGCGGTCTTTCGGGATCCGGGGTGCGGTGGGCTCCACAGGAAGGCGGAGTGCCTCGTCGATGCGCTGGTAGGCGCCCATCCCGCGTTGGACGAGGCCCACGGCGCGGAAGACGGAGGACAGCGGCAGGACGAGGTACGAGGCGTACAGCAGGAACGCGACGAGGTCACCGAGGGAGCCGGCATGACCGCCTACGCGCAGGCCGCCGACGACCAGGACGATGAGGAAGGAGCCCTGGACGGCGAGTTCGACGGCGGAGCTCATCACGGAGGCGAGCTTCGCGGTGCGCACCCCCGCGCCGTAGGCCGCATCCACGCGGGCACCGATGCCGGCCGCCTCGCGCTCCTCCGCCCGGTGCACGCGGACCATCGGCAGGGCGCCCAGGGCGCGTTCCATGTCGGCGGCGACGGCACCGACCGAGCCCTGCATGTGTTCGGACGCGTTCCTGATGCCCGTGAGCAGCGAGGCGACCACCGCGGCCGCCGCTGTCACGGTCACGGCGACCAGGAGCAGCAGCAGAAGGTCCAGCCACGCCATGAGGGCGATCGCCCCGGCGGCGACCAGGCTTCCCGTCACGAGATCGACCAGGGCCTGCGAGACGACCTCCCGCAGCAAGGTGGTGTCGGCCGTCACCCGGGAGATGAGGTCGCCGCCCCGGTGGCGGTCGTATTCCCTCATCTCCAGTCGGAGCAGCCGACCCACCAGCCCGTGCCGGAGTTGCCGTACGACGCCTTCGCCCATCCGTTCCAGAAGGAAGCGTCCTGCTGCCCCCGTCGCCGCCTCGACGACGAACAGCGTGCCCAGGAGTACCAGCAGCGGCCAGATGACCTGTTCGCGGCCGCTCGCATCCACGACCTGCTTGGCGACCAGTGGCTGGGCCAGCCCCAGGGCGGAGCCCACGAGGGTCAGGGCGCTGGCGACAGCGATGGCGCTCCGATGCCCGGCGGTGAGCCGGTACATCGTGGCCACCGCCGCCAGGGTGGACTTGTCGGCTTCGGCGACCGCGGCCCGGCCGCCGTGCGGGACCGTCGCGCCGGTCATCGGTCAGTAGGCCGTGGCAGCGGGTCGACGGCCACCAGCCGGGCGAAGTAGCCCTGTGGGACTCCCTCGCCGACGGGACGGCCTTCAGCCTCGATCCAGGCGTGCGCGGTGAAGGGCGGGGTGACCCGTACGCCGGTGCACCAGGTCGGCCATGTTCCGCCGAGCCGGCACAGCAGTGCCGCTCCCAGGGAGCGCGGCAGGCACCCCTTCGGTCCGGCGCAGCGCAGGCTGGCGGCGCACATGGCGTCGCGTGCGTTCTGGGCCTGCGCGGTGGTCGCGGGCGCGGCGCCGCGCCGCAGGATGCCGAGCACGGTGCGGATGTGGCGGGGCGGCAGCAGGGCGAAGACGACGGCGGGGAGCAGGACGAGGCGGGCGGTGAGACGTCGGGCCAGGGGCACACCTGTGGGCCGCTCCAGCGCGCTGGGCGTCGTCATGAGGCGAGCCCCGAGTCGCGCAGCTCCCGTACGAGCGAGTCGACGTCCTGCAGGGCCTGCGCCTGGTCGATGTCGAACTCCTGGACCAGGGCGGCGGCCGCGTCCGCCTCCTCGCCGCCGTCCAGCAGCGTCCGCACCACCAAGGTGGCCGTCGGGTTCAACTCCCAATAGGCGCCAGCCTGTTCGTCCAGCAGCACCGTGCCGTAGTCGGTCTCGGCCGTGGAGACGTTGTCGCCGAACCGCAGGGGCATGTGAGGACCTTTCTGACGTGTTTGACAGGGGATGCGGTCAGGGTTGTGGGACACGGATGCGGCCGCGGGCAAGCCCGCGCAGCCACACCTCCGCGGCGATCGTGGAGTAGAGGATGGCATCGGAGAGCCCCGGGGAGGCGGGCCGCCGGGCGAGGCGGCGCAGTTCGGCGCCGTCCACCAGGCCCAGCTCCGCCAGCCGTGAGTCCTCCCACAGGGCCAGCAGGTCGGCGCGGTGTTCACGCAGTCCATTGGAGGCGTCCATGGAGGCCGTGGCCTTGTTGCTGCGCTGCAGGCACTCCTCGGGCACGATCCCGCGCATCGCGGCGCTCAGGACGGGCTTGTACCGCCAGGGCGTGACGCGCTCGCTCGGACGTACGGCGAGACACGCCTCGATGACGCGGTCGTCGAGGAAAGGAGAAGCCATCGGCAGGCCGGCGCGGGCCGCCATCCGGTCCCACTGCCGGATGACGCGGGTGCACGAGCGGATCTGCTCCAGGTCGGTGTGGAGCCCACGGTCCGGATGCAGCGGAGAGGCCGTCGCCGCAGCATCGAGCAGTGCCCGGCGGGCCATCCGCTCGGCCTCGGGAGTCACCCAGTCGAACAGGCGCGGAGCCATGCCCCAGCCGAGACCCGTTGCGACGGACGGGGGCAACGGGCCACGTAGGTCACCGGCGGCGTCGGCGAGCCAATTCCCGTACGGTCGGGAGTCGGCGAGAGCGCGGAGTGTGCCGCCGAGCGGCCATTGCCACAGCGCCCGGAACCCGCGCAACTGGCGCAGGGCGAACAGCGGACGGGTGCGCAGCAGCCGGTGGTAGTACGCCTCGGAGCACCATGCCACGTGGTCGCCGCCGATGCCGGTCAGATGCAACCGGCTGCCGCGTGCGGCGAGGCCGGGCAGGTGGTGCAGCACCCGGGAGCGGTCCATGACGCCGATGGTGGGTTCGTCGAGGAGGTCGTCGATGCGGAGCAGGTCCTCGTAGACCAGCGGCGAGGCGTCGGCGTCCCAGACCACGTGCTCGACGTCCGGCAGGTACCCCATCGCCCGCTCGGCCCAGGACAGGTCGGTGTCCGCCGGATCCCGTCCCGGCCACGTACTGGCCACCACGCGGGCGGGGGAGCGGTCGGCCAGGAAGCAGACGGAGGTGGAGTCCAGACCCCCGGACAGGTCGCAGCTCAGCACGCCGCCCTGATGGGTGCGCGCGCCGACGGCCTCCTCCAGCGCCGTCCGGATCAGGGGCGCCGCTTCAGCAAGCGGCAGGACCGGCTCCGGCGGCGTCCACCACCGAGTGTGCCGTGCGGTGCGCCCGTCAGCGGCGACGACCACGGCGGCCCGCGGAGGAACGGCGGTGACCGCACGCCACATTGACGTCTCGAACAGTGGGTACGGGGCGGGCCACAGCAGCCTTACGGCCAGTTCCTCCACGTCGGGGTCCAGGTCCAGGACGGTGGCCAGCGTGTCGGCGCGAGTCGCGGCCACTCGCACGCCGGCGATCTCCGCGTGGAAGACGAGTCGCAGTCCGGAGGCGGTGCCCTGCACCCTGATCTGTCCGTCGAGGGCGCCGACGAGGTGGAAACTGCCGGGGAGGGATCGGGCCAGTGCGTCGAGCTCCGCGAGATCACGTAACCGTGCGGCCCGGCGCCGCAGCTCGTCGGCGTCGATCGGGCAGCAGCCGACGACGGCGAGGGAGGCGCCGCCGGCGCCCGCCGAGACGACCTCGTCGTCGTGCCAGTGGCCGACCAGCCAGGGCCGGCCCGACGCATGCGCGAGGGTCCGGCTTCCGGGGCGGGCGAAGGAGCGGGCCGCGGCGGCCGCGTCCGCACGGTCCGTGAAGACCGCGAAGTGCGCGTCGCCGGGGCCCGTCCCCGCACTTTCGTGCAGTTCAGTCATGACGTCGGGTCAAGGACCGTCGGTCGTCAGTTCTTGCTCAGGATCAGCCGGTCGTTGCCGGAGCGCTGAAGGAGCCCCGTCTCCTTCCGGAAGGTACCGAGTCGAACGAGCGTCGGTGCCTCATACGCCTTCTTCACGACTACTCCTCACTGCAGGCTTCGCGAACACATCCCTGACCGACGGCCCAGGGGACTGGCCGATGTGCCGTCGGTCGGCCCAGGGCTCATCGGGAACCCGGGCCAGGAAGCGGACGCAGCAATAGGTAGCTGCAGAGCGTGGGATCAAGGCAAGAGCCTTGTGGAGCTCGGATAATATGCAAAATTCGAATCCCGCTGGGTTGTGCACCCGCTCTCGTCTTGGCTGTCGTCGGCTCAGCGGGTTGTGTGAACCGGGTGTACGCATGCGCGAATGAACGTTTCGACATGCGTCCCGGCAGTGGCACGCCGCACCCGCCAGGACGCGTCTGACGGCGGCCACGGGTGGGCGCCGCCGGGGCGCGTTCCATGTCCTCGACGTGCTCCCCTTTGCGTCGCTCCGCTCCTCTCCGAATCGATCACCAGAGATCTCACCGGCGGGCCGCGTGCAGGCGACCGGTTCGGGTTTCCGCATCCACGATTCCCCGGCTCGGCAGAGACTCCTGGGCCGGCGAAGCACCCCAACCACAGGTCAGAGCTGGGATGCCGGTGAGCGAGGACGGGGGCGTGGTTCAGTCGCATCCGCCGCTCGATCGTCCACGTCAGCACGTCCACCATGCGCCTCCCTCCCGTTGCGGAACCTACGAGACGCCTCGGGCGGACCACCCCAGAACCCGCGAACCGGGCCGGGGCAGACGATCACCTGCTAGCGATCACGTCCGAGAGCAGCACGAGCACGTCAATCTCCCCCCACACCAGCAGCCCGACCTGCGAATTCAGGATGAAAATCGATCAATGAGGAGGTGGATCCGGCCGCCGTTCCCAATCCGGCCCAGGTGCTTCGGCTGCTCGAGGCCGTTGCTCGCCAGCGGGGGCGGGGTCCGCATCTTGAAGCATTCTTCGGTTGCATGTACTTCGCGGCTATGCGGCCAGCTGAGGTCATCCACCTTCGGATCGATCAATGCCACTTGCCGAAGACGGGATGGGCGATGCTGAACCTCTCGGGCGGGGTTGTCACGTCTGGCAAGGAGTGGACCGACGACGGTGAGGTGCACGAGGTGCACTCGCTCAAGCGTCGCGCGGCAAGCGCGACGCGGTCTATTGGGAGTTAGTGCGCAAGCCGGGCCCGGTCGAGAGCGGGTTGCGCGAAGGGCGCCTGACGGGTGAAAACCCAGGTCAGGCGCCCTTTCGCATGTGTCTAGAAGAAGCCCAGCCTCTTCGGCGAGTACGACACCAGCAGGTTCTTCGTCTGCTGGTAGTGCTCCAGCATCATCTTGTGGGTCTCACGGCCGATGCCCGAGCCCTTGTAGCCGCCGAACGCCGCGTGTGCCGGGTACGCGTGGTAGCAGTTCGTCCAGACACGGCCCGCCTGGATGGCGCGGCCCGCGCGGTAGGCGGTGTTGATGTCCCGTGTCCACACGCCCGCCCCGAGCCCGTACAGCGTGTCATTGGCGATCTTGATCGCGTCGTCGAAGTCGTGGAACGACGTCACCGACACCACCGGCCCGAAGATCTCCTCCTGGAAGATCCGCATCCGGTTGTCGCCCTCGAAGATCGTCGGCTGGACGTAGTAGCCGCCCTTCAACTCGCCGTCGTGCTCGGCGCGTTCTCCGCCCGTGAGGACCTTCGCGCCCTCCTGCCGGCCGATGTCCAGGTAGGAGAGGATCTTCTCCAACTGGTCGTTCGACGCCTGGGCGCCGATCATCGTGTCGGTGTCCAGCGGATGCCCGGCCCTGATCTTCTCCGTGCGGGCGACCGCAGCCTCCATGAACTCGGCGTAGTGGCCCCGCTGCACCAGCGCCCGTGAGGGGCAGGTGCACACCTCGCCCTGGTTGAGCGCGAACATCGTGAAGCCTTCCAGCGCCTTGTCGCGGAAGTCGTCGTTCGCCGACCACACGTCGTCGAAGAAGATGTTCGGGGACTTCCCGCCGAGTTCCAGCGTCACCGGGGTGATGTTCTCGGAGGCGTACTGCATGATCAGGCGCCCCGTCGTGGTCTCGCCGGTGAACGCGACCTTCGCCACGCGCGGGCTCGACGCCAGCGGTTTGCCCGCCTCCACACCGAAGCCGTTGACGATGTTCACCACACCCGGCGGCAGCAGGTCGGCGACCAGACTCAGCCAGTAGTGGATGGACGCCGGGGTCTGCTCGGCCGGCTTCAGCACGACCGCGTTGCCCGCGGCGAGCGCCGGCGCGAGCTTCCAGGTGGCCATCAGGATGGGGAAGTTCCACGGGATGATCTGCGCCACCACGCCGAGCGGCTCGTGGAAGTGGTACGCCACCGTGTCGTCGTCGAGCTCGCCCAGCGAACCCTCCTGCGCGCGGATCGCGCCCGCGAAGTAGCGGAAGTGGTCGATGGCGAGCGGAATGTCCGCGGCCAGGGTCTCCCGGACGGGCTTGCCGTTCTCCCAGCTCTCGGCCACCGCCAACTGCTCCAGGTTGGCCTCCATCCGGTCGGCGATCTTCCGGAGGATGTCGGAGCGCTCGGTCACCGACGTACGCCCCCAGGCGGGCGCGGCGGCGTGCGCCGCGTCCAGCGCGTGCTCCACGTCCTCGGCGGTGCCCCGCGCGATCTCCGTGAACGGCTGCCCGTTGACCGGAGTCGGATTCTCGAAGTACTGGCCACGCGCCGGCGGCACGTACTCTCCGCCGATGAAGTGGTCGTAACGCGCCTGGTAGGAGACGATCGCGCCCTCGGTGCCGGGCGCTGCGTAACGGGTCATTGCGGCTCTGCCTCCTGGGAAGGCGCTGCCCGCCATTGGGCAGCTCTCGACGCCGAGGCTAGGAACGGGGACGTTGCGAGGACGTTGCGTCCTGGGGCTTACGGACGGATGCCGATCTTCGCTTCCCGGCGTCAGTGAGGTCCGGGACGCTCCCATCCCGCCGGTGCCGCCAGCTCCGTCTCCAGGTCCGTGAGGCGGGCCCTGACCGCCGCGGTCGGCCGTACCGCCGCCAGTGCCCGCCAGACGTCGAGGTCCTCCTCGCCCCACGGCGCGTGCACCCAGTCGGCCAGCAGGTCGGGGTCACGGCGGGCGATCAGCGCCGTTCGCAGCCCGTCGGCGAGCCTGCGCCGCAACCGGGCCACGGCGGGCGCCTGCGAACCGGGCAGCAACGGGCCCCGGTACGCGGCCGCCGCCTCCGCCACCGCGCCCGACGCCAGCCGGCGCTCCACTACGCTGACATCCGACTCCACCGCCGCCGTGAGCCGGTACGGGCGCGACGCCAGCAGACCGGGGCCGAGGATCCGGCGCAGCCGGGCCAGTTCGGCGCGCAGCGTCACCGGTGTCACCGACTCGTCCTCGTACAGCGCGCACAGCAGTTCGTCCCCGGTCAGCCCTTCCGGGTGCCGGGCCAGCAGCACCAGGATCTCGCTGTGCCGACGGCTGAGCCGGACCCTTCGGCCGCCGACGAGGAGCCGCACCTCGTCACGGCCGAGCGCCGTCAGCCGCAGTGCGTCCGCCGCGTCCTCGACCGGAGCCAGGAGCGCCAGCTGGGACTCGGCGGCCCGGGCCACCGCCTGTACGAACCCCAGGCTGTGCGGATGCGCGAGCCGGTCACCGCCGGTGATGTCCAGCGCGCCGAGCACCCGCCCGGTGCGCGGATCGTGCACGGGCGCCGCCGCGCACGTCCACGGCTGTACCCGCCGGACGAAGTGCTCGGCGGCGAACACCTGCACCGGCCGGTCCACCGCGACGGCCGTCCCCGGCGCGTTCGTCCCCACCGCGGACTCCGCCCAACGGGCACCCGGCACGAAGTTCATGCCGTCCGCCCGCCGTCGTGTCGCCGGATGTCCCTCGACCCACAGCAGCCTGCCCTGCGCGTCGCACACCGCCAGCAGATGCTCGCCGTCCGCCGCGAACGGGCCCATCAGTTCACGCACCAGCGGCATCACCCGAGCGAGCGGATGCTCGGCCCGGTACGAGCCGAGGTCGTCGTCCGCCAGCTCCACCGGCGCCGTACCGTCCGGTCCGACGCCCGCCAGCGCCGAACGCCGCCACGAGTCGGCCACCACAGGACGGACCCGCCGCGCCACCGTCCCCACCGCCGTGAACGTCTCGTGCGCGCGACGCAGCTCCCGCACCCGTTCGACGGGATCGGCCCCTGGCTCCAGGGCCACCCACGGCTCGGTCAACTCGGCCTCCCGGGAACGGCGGTGCGGTGGGTGACATCGTCACTCCGGAGTCGGCCGCCGACAACCGTTTCGACCGCCATCGACCCGAACGTAACCGGCAGTTCCCGCGCGGGCGTCAAGAGACGTTGACCAGCCTCATGTAGCGGGTCCAGTCCCAGTTCGGTCCGGGATCGGTGTGGTCGGTGCCCGGGACCTCGTAGTGGCCGATGATGTGCGCCCGGTCCTTCGGGATGCCGTGTCTGGCACAGATCGCCGCCGTGAGTCCGGCCGACCCCTCGTACAGGGCGTCCGTGAAATATCCGGGCCGGTCCACCCACCCTTCGTGCTCTATGCCGATACTCCGTGTGTTGTAGTCCCAGTTGCCCGCGTGCCAGGCGATGTCGTGCTCGCGGACGCACTGCGCGATGTGCCCGTCCGCCGACCGGACGACATAGTGCGCGGACACGTTCTTCCGTGGGTTCTGGAAGATGCCCAGGGTGTTCGTGTACGTCGCCTGCGTCACATGGATGACGACGAGGTCGAGCGGATAGGTGAAGGGCCGGTCGGACGGCGTGTAGTTATGGGGGTCCGCCGACATCCAGTCCGCGAAGGGATGGTCGACGGCCCGGGGCCGGGCCTGGGCCGGTGCGGAGGGAAGCAGTGTGTAGGGAACCGCTGCGAGGGCTGCACCCTGCAGCAACCGGCGCCTACTGGTGAGGGGTCTTGCCCGCTCCTGCTCGGTTCGTTTCATGGAAGTGCCTTCCGCACCTGGCTTTCGAAGAAGTGCCGATTTCGTTCCTGGTCTGCTCAACGCCCCAGTGCCGTCGCCGTTTCGCGCATCCAGAAGGCCGCGCCGGAGGGAATGGACGCCGCGACCGCTGTCGGCGGAGCCATCGCTGTCATGCACTGGAACAGGACCTCGCGCAGGCCGATCGCCTCACGCCTCAAGCCGAAAGCGGTGTCCCCCGCCATGTGAACCCCCCGATTCTGCTCCCGCGCAGCCACTGCCCGGCGGCTGCGCCTCGCGTGGATCACGGTACGGCGCTGGGCGGTTGCGCAGGAAGAGGGCGGTGTCACCGGTGGACAACCAGGAGACTGTGGACATCTCCCACCCGTTCGAGGGAGGTGGCCCTACGTGACCGGGCTCCCGGAAGCCCCGGGCCAAGCGGTCACATCCGCGCCGCCACCGCCGCAGGATCGTCCAGCACTGCCCGCACCACCGAGTGCGCGGCCCCCAGCAGCGGCCCCTTCGACCCCAGCCGTGAGACGCTCACGGCGCAGGCCGGGCCGGCCGTTCGGCGGGCCAGTTCCCGCTCCAGGGAGGGCAGGAGCCAGGGCGCGAGAGCGGCCAGGGCTCCGCCCAGCACGACCGTCTGCGGGTCGAGCAGGTTGACCGCTCCGGTGAGCGCGATGCCGAGCGCGGTTCCGGCGCCGCGCAGGGCCCGGAGTACCTCCCGGTCGCCCTGCGCCGCACGTTCGGCCAGGAGCTCGACGCGGTCCTCGCCCGGTGTCAGCCCGGCCGCGCGCAGCACGGCCTCCTCACCGGCGTACTGCTCCAGACAGCCACGGCCGCCGCAGGCGCACGCGGGACCCTCCGGGCGCACGGGCACATGACCCAGTTCGCCCGCGAATCCACGCGTCCCGCGCAGCAGCCGCCCGTCCACGACCACGGCGCCGCCGATGCCGATCTCCGCCGAGACGTGCAGGAAGTCGCGAGGCGTGTCGTCACCGAGCCAGAGTTCCGCGAGCGAGCCGAAGTTGGCCTCGTTGTCCACCGTCAGCGGCAGCTCGTCCGGCAGGAGGGGCCCCAGGTCGACGTCGTGCCACTCGAGGTTGGGGGCGCGCACCACGGTCCGGGCGTCGCGCGCGACGAGGCCGGGCACGGCGACGGCCAGACCCGCGGGCCACAGCCCTTCCCGTTCCCCCTCCGCGACCACCTGCCGTATCAGTTCGGTCAGTTCGCCGAGCACCGGCTGAGGCGGGCGGCCACGGTTCGTGCCGTGCCGCACCGCCCGAGCCCGTACGTCGCCGCGTAGATCGACCGCGCACACCGCCAGATGATCGACACCGATCTCGGCGCCGATCCCGGCGGGACCGCGCCCGCTGACGGCCAGGGCGGAACCCGGGCGCCCGACCCGGCCGGGCCGCTCGGGCCCCAGCTCCTGAAGCAGTCCCGACCGGATCAGCTCGTCGACCAGCGTCGAGACCGCCGCGCGGGTCAGCCCGATCCGTGAGGCGACCGCGGCACGCGACAGCGGCCCCTCGGCGCTGACGGTGTGCATGACCCGCGCCAGATTCCGGCGGCGCATGCCCTGCTGGGTGTCCGGCAGCCGTCGGCCGGGGCTGGACGGATGGGCTTCGTGCAGTGGTGCGGTCATGCCTCCCTCGGATCTCGTCAGCGCCGGTCCGGCTCCCGCTCCAGCAGCGGCGCCGCGTCGGAGAGTACCCCGGCGATCCTGGCCAGCGTCGCCTCGTCCCGCTCCACGGCATCGAGGACCGGCCCGCGCGCGGTGTCCCAGCGCCGAGCCACGGCTGCCGGGTCCTCACCGGTCAGCAACCCGGCGGCCTGCGCGGCGGCGCCCAGGGCGACCAGCTCCCTGGCCTCCGGAACCTGGACCGTACGTCCCGAGAGCCGCCGTACGGTCTCCTGCCAGGCCCGACCCCGTGCGCCGCCCCCGATGAGCAGCAGTGGAGCGGCTCGGTCCGCGTCCGCGTCGAGGACCAGGTCGAGGGCGCCGAGCAGCGAGTGCACCGCGCCGTCGTAGGCCGCCTGCAGCAGCTGTCCGGACGTCGTGTCGTGCCGCAGGCCGTGCAGCAGCCCCGAGGCGTGCGGGAGGGCCGGGGTGCGCTCGCCGTCCAGGTAGGGGAGCAGCGTCACACCGGTACCGGGCTCGACGGCCTCGCGATCCAGGCCGAGCAGGGCGGCGATCCGGTCGACGGCGAGCGTGCAGTTCAGCGTGCACGCCAGCGGCAGCCAGTCGCCGTGCGCGTCCGCGAAGCCCGCCACGGTCCCGGTCGGGTCGGCGGGCCGCCGTCTCGAGACCGCGTACACCGTTCCGGAGGTTCCGAGGCTCAGCACCGGGGTCCCGGGGCGCAGCCCCAGGCCCAGCGCGGCGGCCGCGTTGTCGCCGGTGCCGGGCGCGACCAGGGTGCCTTTGGAGAACGGCAGGTCATGCGCGTCGCGCACCGTGCCGGCCACCTCCCCGGGCCGGACCACGCGCGGCAGCAGGGCGGGGTCGAGGCCCACGTGCGCCAGGATCTCCTCGTCGTACGACTCCGTCGCCGACGCCCACCAGCCGGTGCCCGAGGCATCGCCGCGGTCGGTCGTGCCCTGCCCGGTGAGGCGCTCGGTCAGGTAGTCGTGGGGCAGCCGCACGGCCTTGGTCGCGCGGACGGCCGCCGGCTCGTTCTCGGCCAGCCAGGCCCACTTCGTGACCGTGAAGGACGGGCCGGGCACGCTTCCCGTCCGCTCTGCCCAGATCTTGGGACCGCCCAGCTCCTCCACCAGGCGGCGGGCCTGCGGCGCCGACCGCACGTCGTTCCACAGCAGGGCCGGGCGGACCGGCTCGCCCCGGCCGTCCAGGGTGACCAGGCCGTGCTGCTGGCCGCCGATCGACACGGCGGCGGCTTCGTGCGCCGCCTCGCCGCACTGGTGCAGGGCTTCGCACAGTGCCTCCCACCACTGGCGCGGGTCGCTCTCGCGACCGGCGCCCGACGTGACGGTGTGCGGTGCCTGACCGCTCGCCACCACCCGTCCGGTCGACGCGTCGACCACCAGGGCCTTGGTGGACTGGGTGGACGAGTCCACTCCGACGACGAGCGGACCCTCGGCTGCTGACATCGGGCTCTCCCTCTTCCGCGGCTCGCGGGTTCTGGCCTGTGGGCGGGCGCGCCGTCGGCCGCGGTGGCCGGACGTGCGCCCGTCGTCACCGTACGGAGTCACCGTACGGAGGACACATCGTCTCTTCCCAGAGATGCCTCCGCATACTAATTTGTTAAGCGCCATGACGAAATAGTCTCAGCGAGCAAGGAGCCGCGGCATGAGCTATCAGCCCACCCCCGAGGACAGGTTCACCTTCGGCCTTTGGACCGTCGGCTGGCAGGGACGGGACCCGTTCGGCGACGCCACCCGGCGCGCCCTGGACCCGGTGGAGACGGTGCAGCGCCTCGCCGAGCTCGGGGCCTACGGTGTGACCTTCCACGACGACGACCTGATCCCCTTCGGGTCCTCGGACAGCGAGCGCGAGGCGCACATCAAGCGCTTCCGTCAGGCCCTCGACACGACCGGGATGACCGTGCCGATGGCCACCACCAACCTCTTCACGCACCCCGTCTTCAAGGACGGCGCCTTCACGGCGAACGACCGGGACGTCCGCCGCTACGCACTTCGCAAGACCATCCGCAACATCGACCTGGCGGTGGAGCTGGGCGCCAAGACGTACGTCGCCTGGGGCGGCCGGGAGGGTGCCGAGTCCGGCGCGGCCAAGGACGTGCGGGTCGCGCTCGACCGCATGAAGGAGGCCTTCGACCTCCTGGGCGAGTACGTCACCTCACAGGGCTACGACCTGCGCTTCGCCATCGAGCCCAAGCCGAACGAGCCCCGCGGCGACATCCTGCTGCCCACCGTCGGCCACGCCCTGGCCTTCATCGAGCGCCTGGAGCGTCCGGAGCTGTACGGCGTCAACCCCGAGGTGGGCCACGAGCAGATGGCCGGCCTCAACTTCCCGCACGGCATCGCCCAGGCTCTGTGGGCGGGCAAGCTCTTCCACATCGACCTCAATGGCCAGTCCGGCATCAAGTACGACCAGGACCTGCGCTTCGGCGCGGGCGACCTGCGGGCCGCGTTCTGGCTCGTCGACCTCCTGGAGAGCGCCGGTTACAGCGGACCGCGCCACTTCGACTTCAAGCCGCCGCGGACCGAGGACCTTGACGGCGTCTGGGCGTCGGCGGCGGGCTGTATGCGCAACTACCTCATCCTGAAGGAGCGTTCGGCCGCCTTCCGGGCCGATCCGGAGGTCCAGGAGGCCCTGCGCGCCTCGCGTCTGGAGCAGCTGGCGCAGCCGACCGCCGAGGACGGACTGGAGGCGCTGCTCGCCGACCGCAGTGCTTTTGAGGAGTTCGACGTGGAGGCGGCCGCCGCGCGCGGAATGGCCTTCGAGCGCCTGGACCAGCTGGCCATGGACCATTTGCTGGGCGCGCGCGGCTGATCGCTGTCGGCGCCCGAGGAGTGACGCCCTCGCGTGGAATGTCCCGGACTCATACCGTCCATGGCATGAGTCCGTATCAACCGCCGCGCGAGGGTCCCTCCAGGACCGGTCCGAGGCGACTGTGGACCGTATGGCCATGCCGCCGGGAGACATGCCGCCCTCGGACCACGCCGGGTTCGGCCCGCCGTTCCAGCCGCCGCCCGGACCACCCGGCGCGCCCGTCCGCCGCCGCGCCGGCCTCTTCCTGACGCTCGCCGCGATCGTGGCCCTCGGAATCGTCGCCGTGGTCCTCGTGGTGAACAGCGACGGCGCGTCGCAGCGGAAGTCGCCCACCGGGAGCGACGCGAGCACAAGCCGTGCACCTGCCCCGTCCCTGGGCATCCCGACAGGACTGCCCACCGCACTGCCCTCGAAGCTCCCCTCGGGCCTCCCGACGAGGCTGCCGTCGGGGTGGCCCGGCGTGCTTCCCAGCGGCTTCCCGAGCGACCTGGAGTCACTCTTCAGTGCGCCTGCCGCCGCACCGTCGACGCACACCGAGGTCGCGGCCGTCCCCTGAGGGGTCTCTCAGGGACGGCCGAGGGGCGGGGCTCAGGGTTCTCTCAGGGTCGAGGCCCGGAACCGCACGCAGCAGGCACCCGTTCTCAGAACAAGGAGCGGCAGTGGCCGCAAAGGAGGCGACACATGTCGAGGAACGCGAAGATCGCCACCGGGGGAGTGCTGGCCGGACTCATCCTGTGGATATGGCTGCCGTGGTGGGCCGCCCTCCTGATCGTGCTGGGAGTCCCGGCGGCCGCGTACTTCACCCTGGACCCCTCGCAGCGGCGCAGGCTGCGCCGAGTGGCGCGCAAGGAGCTCGGCCGCTGAGAGGTCAGCGGTCGGCCCGGGGCCCCGTCAGTGCGCAGGAGTTGACCACGTCACCGCCCGCGGGCCCGCCGACGGTACGGTCCGCGGGCGGCCGCTCGCCCCGCTCGACCCAGGTGGTCAGCGCGTCGAAGGCCGCCCGGTAGCACGGCAGAATCGGCCTGAGCCGGTCGGGATAGGAGTCGTACAGGCCGTCGACGTGGGTACCGCCCGCGACGGTGTAGAAGCGGTGCAGCGCTCCGCGACCGGCCTCCCGCACCATGCGTGCGTACACGTCGGAGTCCGCGCTCTTGGGCAGCAGGGCATCCAGGTCGCCGTGCAGCGTGATCAGCGGTTTGCCGATCCGTCCCGTGAGGGCGACCCGGGCGACCGCTCGGTGCACGGATGCGGGGCGCGCCGCGTAGTCGTAGGCCGCGTCCGACGGGCAGGGCGCCAGGATCTGCTGCGCCGTCGACCCGGCAGACGCACCGGGGCAGGCGGGGTCGTACGCGGGGTCGAACGCGGCCCGGTAGATCTTCTGCGTGATGCCCCAGTACGCCTTCTCGTGGTACGGCCACAGGAACTCGGACCCCCGGGCGAACCCGGCCGCGTACAGATCCTCGTCCCGGGCGGAGCCGAGCATGCGGGCCACGGCCACCGGCAGCGACGTCAGCAGGTTCGGGCCGTCGGCCGTCCACAGGGCGCCCTCCCAGTCCACCCCGCCGTCGTACAGCTCGGGGTGGTGCTCCAACTGCCAGCGCGTCAGGTAGCCGCCGTTGGAGATCCCGGTCATGTACGTGCGCCGAGGGGCCCGTCCGTAACGTTGCGCCACCACCCGCTTGGCGGCCAGCGTGAGCTGAGTCGTGCGCCGGTTCCACTCGGCGACGGCGTCACCGGGGCGGGTTCCGTCGCGGTAGAAGTCCGGTCCGCTGTTGCCCTTGTCGGTGGCCGCGTACGCGTAGCCCTGCGCCAGCGCCCGGTCGGAGATCGCCGTGTCGGTCGCGTACTGCCGACGCGTACCGGGGGCGCCCGTGACGACGAGGCCGCCGTTCCACCGGTCGGGGAGCCGGATCACGAACTGGGCGTCGTGCCGCCAGCCGTGCGTGGTGTTGAAGTGCGAGTCGTCCGGGAAGTAGCCGTCGATCTGCAGCCCCGGCACACCGGACGGATTGCGGGTGGCCGCGGCGGTCAGGCCCGCCTGGTCGGTCATGTCCGTGTACGGCGTTCCCGCGAGCCCCGTCGTCGTCATATCGCCCAGACAAGCACTCTGTTGGAACGCCGCACCCGGTACCCGTGTCCGCTCGTGGGGTTGGCAATGGCCACCGTCGCCCGCCGCCGCGCGGCCGGGGAGGGCCGAGACGAGCAGAGCGGCGGCGCACAACGCGAGGCGACGGGACAGGCGCATGAGGGACCTCCGGGTCAGGACGGGAGCACGGGGCTGCCCATGCTGCGACCACGGAAGTTCGCCGACCATAGGTGGGGGCCATATGGGCACAGGCGACGGTATGGGGGCTCACAACGCAGCCCATGCCCACCGCACCCAGTTGTCCCGCCTCAGGCCGGACGTGCCGCCACCTTGTCGAGGCCCTCCAGCAGTCCGGGCAACTGCGACCCCCGGCCCACCGGGATCACCTCCCCCGGTTTTTCGTCGAGGAGGAAGAACGCGATGTCGTCGGTCCTGGCCACCATGGACCAGCCGGGCCCGTCGGCACGCAACAGGCGCGCGTCACCGGGTGCGAACGAGGAACGGACACGGCCCGGCGGCGGAGGGGAGTCCACGTACCCGTGCGCCTCGTCAAGCGCGCGATGTATCGCGCTGCGGGCCCCGCCGACGGGCTTGCCGTCTGCGGGCTCGCCACCCTCCGCCGCCGGCTCCGCGTCGTCCACGGGTGCGAAGTCGGCGGCGTCGATCTGGTCTCGCCACATGGCCCACTGGAGCGCGATCTGGTCGGCGCCCAGGCGCCGTTGCGCCGGACCCCAGGTGTCGGTGTCCGGCGGGGAGAGCGGCTCACGGTCGGTGTCTTCCGGTGCCGGGTCGTGCGGGGCGGGCACGCCGGGCGCCGCGACGGCGACAGCCAGCGGCCAGCCCGGCAGCGCGGCGACGACCGTGCGCTCGTCGGGCGACAGGTCGTATTCCATGCCGCAGTCCCAGGACGCGATCGCCACGGCCACCAGCGACACGTCGTCGACGACCACCGTCCAGCGCGCACCGTCGCCGTCCTGGCCGAGCACCAGGCCGTACCCGTCCATCACGGGCGGCAGACCGAGCGCCGCGCAGGCCTCCGGATAGTCGTCGCCCAGCACGCTCGGGAACTGCGCGGGCGTCAGCAGAATCGCCGTCAGCACATACAGCGCGTCGTCCGTGGCGGCGACGGAGTCCTCGTCCGTCCCGGTCATGCCGTCCTCCCGATCCGTCGTTCGTCGGCGCACCCTAATGCGCCCACCGGCCGGTTGTCACGACTGCGAATCGCAGAAGGAACCGCACGTCTCCGGCCGGACGGGGCGAAAGCACCCGGCGAGTTCCGGTGTCAGGCGGCAGGCAGGCCGAGGAGCGTCCGCGCGACCGCCCGCGGCGAGTCGTCGCGCTCCCGTGCGAGAGCGATCAGCGCACGGCAGGCAAGCTCCGTCACACCGAACGACAGGGCTTCCGGCGAGACCCACGCCGCGGCCTCGTCCATCCGGTCCTGGTCGTTCTCGGCGCACGCCGACACGTAAGCGGCTGCCGCCTCGAACAGGTTGTGTGAGCGCTTGCTCCCGGCCGCGGCCGCCCGTGCGCGCGACGAGTCGTTGACGAGTCTGCCCACCGAAGCGCGGATCTTGTCGAACATGCCAAGCCACCTTCCCCCTGTGTGGTTGCCTTCGCCGACGTGCATGTGCTGCTCTTCAACGTAGGGTTGGAGCTGCCGCGGCAGAAGGGGGACTGAACGGTGAAGCGGTTCGAGCGGCTCGAACAGATCCGGCGTCTGCACCCCGAGAGGGACGCCCTGGAGATCTACCTGCTCAGTGTCGCGTACGAGTTCCCCTGGGACTACACCCGCGCCCTGGAACTGGCGCTCTATCGTACGTACGCCGTCCCCGGCATCGGTCGGCTGCTCGCCGAGACCAGGGAGCTCACCGACCGCACACAGAAGCGGTACGACGACACCTCGCTGCTCCTCGACACCGTTGTCGAGCACGGCTTCGACAGCGACGAGGGGCGCACCGCGATCCGCCGCATCAACCAGATGCACCGCAGCTACGACATCAGCAATGACGACATGAGGTACGTGCTGTGCACCTTCGTGGTGATGCCCAAGCGGTGGATCGACGCCTACGGATGGCGCCGGCTGTCCCGGCACGAGACCGTCGCCTCCGCCGTCCATTACCGCACCCTGGGGCGGCATATGGGGATCAAGGACATCCCCGGGAGCTATGAGGAGTTCGAGACCTGCCTCGACGCCTATGAGGCCGCCTACTTCGCCTGGGACCCGCAAGCCCGGCGCGTGTCCGACGCGACCTTGGACCTGATGGCCTCCTGGTATCCGCGCCCCCTCGCACCGGTCCTGCGCCGGGCGACTCTCTCCCTGCTCGACGACTCGCTCCTGCGGGCCTTCCGGTACGAGCCGCCGAGCGTCGCCACGCGCGCGTGGGTACGCCGTGCGGTCAGGGCCCGCGGCCGCCTCGTCCGCCTCATGCCCCCGCGCCGGAGCCCCCACCACGCACGGCAGAACTGGGAGATCAAGGGCTACCCGAACGGCTACCGCATCGCCGACCTGGGCACCCGTCCGGTCCCCGGGGTCAAGGGCTGTCCGGTCCGGCAGGCAGGGGCCTCCTCAACGGTCTCCCCAACGGAGTGAGTCGAGGGAGTCGAGCGTGGTGCGCAGCCAGGCCAGTTCGGCCCGGGTGGTGGCCCGCGCGATCGTGAGGATCCCACGCCGGAAGGGGTCATCCACCTCCTCCGCGCGCAACGGACGGTCGCCCTCGTAGAAGAAGCTGGCGGGCTCCTCCAGGAAGGCGAGCCGGCGCCGCAGGACCGCGGACTGTGCCTCCGGGTCGGGCAGATGCCGGAGGAAGGCGAGCACCGTGAACCAGCGGTTCTCGTCGGTGATGTCGCGCGGTTCCGGTGCTGCGAGCCGGCGCCGCAGCTCCTGCCTGCCCTCCTCCGTGAGCGTCAGGACATGACGGGGCGCCGCGACCGAACCCGGCTGAGTGGCACGTGCCAGCAGTCCGGAGCTCTCCAGCCGCTTGATCGCCGGATACAGCGTGCTCTCCGCGACGGGCCGCACGTGTCCGGTCAACGCGGCGATGCGTTTCCGCAGCTCGTACCCGTGCAGCGGGGTGTCGTACAGGAAACCCAGGATGGCCAGCTCGAGCATGCCCGCATTGTGCCCCAACGCCGTGGTACCCCGGGCGCGTAATACATCGGATGCGAGGTATTCTCGTGGAAAGTGACGAGAACGCAAGCGAGGGGGAGGCCGATGAGACAGGCCGAGTTCGACAGCAGGGGAAGCCTGATCCGATGGACGGAGACGGCGGGTGCGGAACCTGCGCGGGTGTTCGTGCACGGACTGGGGGCGACCTCGGCGGTCTACCACGCGCACATCGCCGCGCGCACCGAACTCGCCGGCCGCCGCAGCCTCTTCGTCGACCTGCCGGGACACGGCATCAGCGACCGCCCCGCCGACTTCGCGTACACCCTGGAGGGTCATGCCGACGCGCTGGCCGCCGCGCTGGACGAGGCGCGGGTCACCGGTGCCGAGATCGTCGCGCACAGCATGGGTGGCTCCGTCGCCGTGGTGCTCGCCCACCGGCGACCCGACCTCGTCACGCGCCTGGTGCTCATCGAGGCCAATCTGGATCCGAATCCGCCGATCGGTGCCGGCAGCAGTGGCATCGCCGGCCACACCGAGGACGAGTACGTGGACAACGGCGGCCACGCGCGCGTGCTGAAGAAGGTCGGCCCGAGCTGGGCGGCGACCATGCGGCTCGCCGACCCACGGGCCCTGCACCGCACGGCGACCCACCTCGTGCGCGGAACGAACCCGACGATGCGTCGCATGCTCGAGGACCTGACGGCGGACCGCGTCTACCTCCAGGGGGAGCTGAGCGGCGAACTGGCCGGCCGGGAAGGCCTGGAGGCGGCGGGTGTCCGTGTGGTGACCGTGCCCGGTGCGGGTCACAACGTCATGTTCGACAACCCCGACGCCCTGGTGGCCGCGATTGCAGGGCGAGGCTGAGACTCAGCCCTCGCGGACGGCCAGGGCGAGGAAGCGGGTGTCCTCGTCGACGTACGACGTCATGCGCCAGCCGGAGCCGGCCAGCAGCGGGCGGAGGTTGTGCTTGGCGCGGAGATCGCCTGGGGTGATCTGCCGGCCCTGGCGGGCGGCGAGGGCCGCCCGGCCGACCGGATGGAAGAGCGCGAGCAGTCCGCCGGGGCGCACCACACGCGCCAGCTCACGCAGATTCCCGGCCGGGTGGGGGAGGTGTGCGATCAGCCCTGCCGCGAAGATCGCGTCCAGGGACTCCGTGCGCAGCGGAAGCCCGGCCACGTCGGCAAGCAGCAACAGGCCGTCGCGGTCCCGTCCGGCCCGTACCGCTGCCTGAAGCATCGCCGGGGTGAGATCGGCCCCGAGGACCAGCCCCGAGGTTCCCACGGCCGCACGCAGCGGCGTCAGAGCCCGCCCCGTACCGCAGCCCGCGTCGAGTACCCGGTCGCCCTCGCGCAGGCCGAGAGCGGCGACCGCGGCGGCGTACGCCGGGCCGTCGTCGGGGAACTTCGCGTCCCAGTCGGCCGCTCGCGCGGTGAAGAACTCCTGGACGTGTGTATGGACGTCGCTCATGCTCCGCATGATCCCTCACCTCCACGAGGGATGCCTCTGTGCACATGTTCGAGCATGACGCGATCGTTCCCTGTCTCGTCTGCGTCAGATTTCAACAGCTTTCGAAATGCGCCCCCTTTGCGCCCCTCCGCCCGGGCTAGCGTCCCGTGGCCATGGGACACCTGGACCACGCCACATTCGGCTGGCTGACCCCCGTGCTGTCGTACGTGATGGCGTGCATAGGCGCCGCCCTCGGGCTGCGCTGCACGGTCCGTGCGCTCGGCGCCACCGGCAGGTCGCGTCGCAACTGGCTCGTCACCGCGGCCTCGGCGATCGGCACCGGCATCTGGACCATGCACTTCGTGGCCATGCTCGGTTTCGGCGTCACCGGGACCGAGATCCGCTACGACGTGCCGCTGACCATCCTCAGCCTGCTCGTCGCCATGATCGTCGTGGGCGTCGGCGTGTTCGCCGTCGGCTACGGCGGTGGCCGCCCCCGGGCGCTCTTCCTCGGCGGCCTCACCACCGGTCTCGGGGTCGCGAGCATGCACTACCTCGGCATGGCGGCGCTGCGGCTGCACGGGGCGGTGCACTACGACCCGGTGCTCGTCGCGCTCTCCGTGCTGATCGCCGTGGTCGCGGCGACGGCGGCCCTGTGGGCGGGCCTCAACATCAAATCGCCCATCGCGGTCACCGTCGCCTCGCTCGTCATGGGCGCGGCGGTCAGCAGCATGCACTACACCGGGATGTTCGCGGTGAGCGTCGATGTGACCCCGTCCGGCGAGGTCCTGCCCGGGGCCACGGCGATGCAGTTCATCTTCCCCCTCGCCGTCGGCCTCGGGTCCTACCTCTTCCTGACCTCGGCGTTCGTCGCACTGTCTCCGACCGCCGGGGAGCGCGAGGCCTCCGAGTCGGCCCAGCGGCCGCTCGAGAGCGCCGCCCGCTGACCACGGGCCACGGGCCACGGATCACGGACCACATGTCGCGACACACTCCGAGTGAGAAGGCCATGCGAACACCCCGTAGGACACCTGCGGCCGGCGCCGAGCCGCCGCCCCGGCCACCGGCGCGCGGCCGCCGTGCACACGCCGGCCCGCCGGCCGACGAGCATGCCGGGACCGACGAGGCGGGCGGCACGGAACCGCCCGGCACCGCCGTGGGGGCGGGACGGTGGCGCATACGGCCGCGCACCGTCCGAGCGAAGATCGTCTGCCTGCTCATGGTGCCCGTGATCTCCCTGATCGCCCTGTGGGCATACGCCACCGTCAGCACCGCCCAGGACGTCGCTCGGCTGCGCCAGCTGCAACGAGTGGACTCCACCGTGCGCGTGCCGGTCGCCGACGCCGTGGCCGCGCTCCAGGACGAGCGCGTCGCCGCCGTGCGCTATGCCACCGATCGCGCCGCCCAACAGCAGAGCGATCTGCAGGCTCTCGCGGGACGCACCGACCGGGCCGTGGCCGCACTGCGGCTCGGCGGCCGGCACACCGTCGCCGACGGCACCGACCTGCCCTCCGGGGTCTCAGGTCGTCTCCAATCCTTCGTGACCGGGGCCGAACACCTGCGGTCTCTGCGCGGCGACGTACTCGCCCGCCGGGTCGGCTGGGAGGAGGCGTACGAGCAGTACACGAGGACCATCGCCACCGCCTTCCAGGTGGGCGGTGCGCTCACCGGTGTGCAGGACGCCGACCTCGGCTCCGACGCGCGCGTGCTGCTCGAGTTCTCCCGCGCGGGCGAGTCGCTCGCCCAGGAGGACGCCGTTCTCGCCGGCGCCCGCGTGGCGCGGAGCCTTGACGGCGACCGGCTGAGGCTGTTCACCGGCGCCGTCGACACGCGCCGTACCCTGACCGCGTCCGCCGTCGCCGACCTGCGCGGTGCCGAGCGCACCTCCTGGAACCGGCTGGCGAAGAGCAGCGCATACGCCGGCGTCGGCGCCATGGAGGACAGGGTGCTGGCCAGACGGGCCGGCGCCTCGGCCGTCGCGGCCGCCCCCGAAGCCGTCTGGAACCCGGCACACGCGCGCGTGCAGGACGGCATGCGGACCATCGAGGCGGAGGCGGGCCGGAGCGTCGCACGCCAGGCCGACCCGTTCACCCGCGGTGTGCTCACACCCGCCGGCGCAGCCGTCCTGCTCGGCCTCGTCGCCGTCGCCGCGTCGCTCGTCATCTCCGTACGCATCGGACGAGGACTCGTCGTCGAACTGGTGAGCCTGCGCAACAGCGCCCTGGAGATCGCACGCCGCAAACTCCCTCAGGCCATGCGCAGGCTGCGCGCGGGGGAGGAGATCGACGTCGACTCCGAGGCGCCCGGCGGTCCACCCGCCGATGACGAGACCGGGCAGGTCGCCGAGGCCCTGGGCATCGTGCACCGCGCCGCTCTGCGCGCCGCCGTCGAACGCGCGGAACTCGCCAGCGGAATCTCCGGGGTGTTCGTCAACCTCGCGCGGCGCAGCCAGGTCCTGGTGCACCGCCAGCTCAACCTGCTCGACAGCATGGAGCGCCGCTCCGAGGACCCGAGCGAACTGAGCGACCTCTTCCGGCTCGACCACCTCACCACGCGGATGCGCCGCCACGCCGAGAGCCTCATCATCCTCTCCGGCGCCGCGCCCGGCCGGGCCTGGCGCATGCCCGTCTCACTGACCAACGTCGTACGGGCCGCGGTCTCCGAGATCGAGGACTACGCGCGCGTGGAGGTACGGCAGCTCCCCGAGGCCTTCGTGATCGGCACCGCGGTAGCCGACCTCACGCACCTCCTCGCCGAACTCATCGAGAACGCCGCACAGTTCTCGCCGCCCCACACGCGCGTGCGCGTCAACGGAGAGCCCGTCGGCAACGGCTACGCCGTCGAGGTCGAGGATCGGGGACTCGGCATGGGCAAGGAGACCCTCACCGAGGCCAACCGGCGCATCGAGCAGTCCGAGGCGCTCGACCTGTTCGACAGCGACCGGCTCGGCCTCTTCGTGGTCAGCAGGCTCGCCTCCCGGCATGACGTCAAGGTGCACCTGCGCACCTCGCCCTACGGCGGCACCACCGCCGTCGTCCTCCTGCCGACCGCCCTGCTGCACGACGGCGCAGCGGAACCCCCTCCTCGTACGGCGGACGCCGAGCGGGACGAGGACCGCGAGTACGCGCGCGTGGCCGCGGTCCCGCCGCCGGGGGAGCCAGTGGCGCAGGCCGCGGAACGGCCCGCGCTGGCACGTTCCGCCCGCGTCGCAGCGGAACGCTCCGCCGATTTGCCGCCCGAGAACCATCCCCCTGGAGTCGCTCCCCTGAGGCTGCACCGCCCCGCGGACGACCCCGAGGCCTCCGACGACCTCCCGCGACGGGTACGGCAGGCGAGCCTCGCCCCCCAGCTTCGCGACCGACGCCCGGAAGACGGCGCGACAAGCGCTCCCGGCTCCTGGCGCGACGACGAGCGCACCCCCGAACGAGTACGGGACCGCATGGCGGCCTACCGAGACGGCTGGGCACGTGGCGGTGGCCGCGCACCCGGACATGCGGCCCGACCCGCCGGCGACAGCAGTGAAGGAGACCCCGCATGATCCAGGACCCGAGCATGAGGGCCGCCCAGCGGTCGGGTGAACTCGACTGGCTGCTGGACGACCTGGTGGTACGCGTGAACGAAGTCCGGCACGCCGTGGTGCTGTCGAACGACGGCCTGGCGGTCGGCGCCTCCACCGGCCTCAGCCGGGAGGACGCGGAACACCTGGCGGCCGTCGCCTCCGGCTTCCACAGCCTCGCCAAGGGCGCGGGCCGCCACTTCGGTGCGGGCGGTGTACGGCAGACCATGGTGGAGATGGACGACGGCTTCCTCTTCGTGGCGGCCGCGGGCGACGGCTCCTGCCTCGCCGTCCTCACCGCCGTCACCGCCGACATCGGCCTTGTGGCGTACGAGATGGCACGACTGGTCAAACGCGTCGGCGAGCACCTCTACACCGCGCCCAGGGTGGGCGCGCGACCGCCCGCCGCCGGATGAGGACCGAGGGCGGTCGCAGATGACCGAGGACAGGACAGGCGTCCCGTACCAGCCGGGCAGCCAGTGGTACGACCACGAGGCGGGCCCCCTCGTGCGGCCCTACGCGATGACGGGCGGCCGCACCAAACCGGGCCCAACCGGGGTGCGCTTCGACCTCATCGCCCTCGTCTCGCTCGACCCCGGGGCACCGAACCTCGACGACGACGCCGCGCTGGGCCCGGAACACCGGGCCCTGATCGACCTGTGCCGCATCGAGACCCAGTCCGTCGCCGAACTGGCCGCGGGGGCCGACCTGCCCGTGGGTGTCGTCCGAGTGCTCCTCGGGGACCTCCTGGAGTTGGGGTGTGTGTCGGTCAGCCGCCCCGTACCGCCGGCCCAACTTCCTGATGAACGGATTCTGCGCGAGGTCATCGAGGGACTGAGGGCGCTGTAGGCGATGGGCCGTAAGCACAGCGGGCCGGACCCGTACCGAGTTGTACGTTCATTCGGGCGCCGAATGGACGACAGGTGGTCGCATCGGTCAAAAGCGGTCGAACTCCCCGTGGGTGCACCGCCGTTGCCATGATGCTGACTCCGCACGGATGTACTGAAGTCGACCGTGGTCGGCACTCCCGAGAGAAGTGATCGATGGTCTCCGAGCACTCCGACGCCACCGAGGACGAGATGGCCGCCCTGGCGTTGAAGATATTGGTCGCCGGCGGATTCGGCGTGGGCAAGACCACCCTGGTGGGCGCGGTCAGCGAGATCAGGCCGCTGCGCACCGAGGAACTGCTGAGCGAGGCGGGCCAGTCCGTGGACGACACCGACGGTGTGGACCAGAAGGTCACGACGACCGTCGCCATGGACTTCGGGCGCATCACCATCCGGTCCGGGCTCTCGCTCTACCTCTTCGGTACACCGGGTCAGGACCGGTTCTGGTTCCTGTGGGACGAGCTCTCCCAGGGCGCCCTCGGTGCCGTGGTGCTCGCGGACACCCGACGGCTCGAGGACTGCTTCCCGGCGGTGGACTACTTCGAGCACCGGCACATCCCGTTCGTGGTCGCCGTCAACTGCTTCGCCGGAGCCCGCGGCCACGCGGCCCAGGACGTGTCGCGCGCCCTCGACCTCGACCAGGGCACGCCGGTGGTGCTGTGCGACGCGCGGGACCGCGACTCGGGGAAGGAGGTGCTGATCCGCCTCGTCGAGTACGCCGGGCGGATGCACACCGCCCGGCTGCTCGACTCCGTGGGCTGACGCGTCGGCCGGCCAGGGCCGGCCGGTCCTATTGGGCGACGGACGAATAGGCCAGGACCTTCTCGACCCGTACCCGGACGAGGAGTTCTCCCGGAACGCCGTTGCGGGCTCCGAACTCCTCGGCCCGGTCCTCACCCATGTACCGGGCACCGAGCCGCGTCGCCCAGTGCCGCACCTCCTCCGGATCCTCCGACAACTCGGCCCGCCCGTGGAGCACGACGAAGTCGTACGGAGGGTGGTCGTCGTCCACACACAGGGCGACTCGGCCGTCCCTGGCCAGATTCCGCCCCTTCACGGTCTCCTTACCCGTGTTGAAGACCACGTCGTCACCGTCCAGCAGGAACCAGATCGGCGCCACATGCGGGCTGCCGTCGGCGCGGACCGTGGAGAGCTTCCCGGTGCGCGTCCCGTGCGAGACGAAGGCCCGCCATTCCTCGTCGGTCATCTTCTGTGCCATACCCCCATCCTGCTTGCCGGGACGGCGGCTGTGGGGAAGGCTGGCTGTCCGGATCCTCCGGCCAGGGAGAGCTACGACACGGGGAGAACGGACCATGGCGCAGAACACGGAGCTCGGCTGGCTCCTGGACGACCTGACCGAGCGTGTGGAGCCGATACGACACGCGCTGGTCCTGTCCAACGACGGACTGGTGACCAGCACCAGCACCGGGCTGCGGCGCGAGGACGCCGAGCACCTCGCCGCCGTCTCGTCCGGTCTGCACAGCCTGGCCAAGGGCTCAGGCCGCCACTTCGGCGCGGGCCAGGTACGGCAGACCATGATCGAATTCGAGGACGCGATCCTGTTCGTCACGGCGGCCGGGCCCGGAAGCTGCCTGTGCGTGCTCAGCGCCGCCGAGGCCGACATCGGCCATATCGTCTACGAGATGACACTGATGGTGAACCGGGTCGGGGAGCACCTCGCCGTGGCCGAGCGAGAGCGGGGCACGCCCACAGTGGACCTCTGACCTGCGTCGACGGTGGAGCGAGCGGAGTTTTCCACAGGCTCGTTCCGGGATCCGGCGATGGGGCTACGGTCTCTCCGACGCGGACGCACACGGCGACCGCAGCGGACTCCACGGGGGAGAACGGCCATGTCCGGACGCATGATCACGCCCGTCAACGCGGAAACCACCGGTGCCGCGGACGTCACGTCGCGGTTGCCGTCGCTGGCGTTGACCCGCGCCGCACGTGAACTGGGACTCAGGCGGGGCGAGTTGGACCTCGCCGTCCGGCTCGGCTGTGTGCGGACGGTACCCGACGACAGGGGAGGGGGCGGCCGCCGCATCACGCGTGCCGAAATCGACCGGGTCCGATGCGAGGACGGGTTCCCCGAGACGCTCCGGGAACGGGTGGCGACGGTGGGCACCAGGGACGGCGCGGCCCTGATGGACGTGACGCCCGCCCGGTTCACACGGTTCGCACGCCTGGGTCTGATCGTGCCGGTGAACTGGTACCTGAACCGCTACCGTGCCGTGGTCTGGCTGTATCTGGCCGAGGAGGTCAAGCAGTTCGCCTCCGGAGAGGCGAACGCGCCGCTGCTCACCGGCCGAACGCCGGAGGGGCTGCGTGACCAGTTGGACGCGGGGCTGGATCTGCGGCCCCGCAACTGGCGGGGGCGCAACCTCGGATTCCGGCTGCGGCTGACGGAGGACCGGTGGGCGAAGGCCGCCGTGGTGGCGTCCCTGCTGGAGCCGGCGCACGTGGCGGATGTCGTCCGGGATCCGTACGAGCGTGCCGAGCTGTACCGCCTGCGGCCTGCCCAGTCCGTGCAGTGGCCGCCCGACTCACCCGCGGCCCGGATCGCCGCGCGGATCATGATCGCGGACGATCCCGACGAAGTCGGCTGGCTCCGGGCCGATCTGGGCCGGGCGCTGATCGAGGCGCGGCGAGAGCGGCCCGCGTCGTGGCTGTCACCAAAGGTCCCCGACGACGAACGCCTCGGGCTCGGGACCGTCCACCGTCCTGCGCCGGCCCATGGGGCCGGGGCCGCGACGGTCTGCGGGAACACGACCGTGCACAGGGCCACGGACGTGGGCCGGACCGCGAGCCTCACCGAAACGGCCATCCCGGGAGAGCCTGTGGCACACACCGGGACCGCGCCCGACCGGCAGGCGAGGGCCGGGCGCCATGAACAGACGCCGCCGCGAGGCGTGCTCGGGTGGCTCCGCCGCAGAAACCCCTGACCGGCCTCGCGGCGACCGGCCGACGCGGGCGTGAGACAGGCGTGCCCGTCACCGCTCGAGCCGACGGAAGAGCCCCTCCTGGACGACCGAGACGAGCAGGCGACCCTCGACGTCGTAGATGCGGCCCCGGGCAAGACCCCGGCCACCCACCGCGATCGGGGACTCCTGGTCGTACAGGAACCACTCGTCCGCGCGGAACGGCCGGTGGAACCACATGGCATGGTCCAGCGACGCCATGTCGAAGCCCCGCGGCCCCCAGAGCGGTTCGACGGGGATGCGGACGGCGTCCAGGAGCGTCATGTCGCTCGCGTACGTGAGCGCGCAGGTGTGCACGAGCGGATCGTCCCCGAGCGGGCCCACGGCACGCATCCACACCGCGCTGCGTGGGTCGGCGTCCTTGATCTCGTCGGTGCTCCAGCGCAACCGGTCCACATAGCGGATGTCGAACGGCTGGCGCCGGGCCATCCGCTCCAGCGTCTCGGGCAGCGCGCCCAGATGTTCCTTGACCTCCTGCGCCACCGTCGGCAGCGACTCCGGGGCCGGTACCTCCCGGGCCGGCGGCAACTGGTGCTCGAAGCTCCCCTCTTCAGGCTTGTGAAAGGAGGCGGTCAGATTGAAGATCGTGCGGCCCTGCTGCACGGCCGTGACCCGCCGGGTCGTGAAGGACCTTCCGTCACGGACCCGTTCGACCTGGTACACGATGGGCACGCCCGGTATGCCCGGGCGCAGGAAGTACGCGTGCAGCGAGTGCACCGGCCGTTCGCCGTCCGTGGTGCGGCCGGCGGCGACCAGCGCCTGGCCGGCCACCTGGCCGCCGAAGACCCGCTGCAAGGACTCCTGGGGGCTGCGGCCACGGAAGATGTTGACTTCGATCCGCTCCAGGTCGAGCAGGTCGACGAGCCTCTCGGCTGGGTTCGTCATGGGTGGTGTGCTCCTGTGTTCACAGCTGGCCGACGTCGGTGACCCGGACGACGGCGCGGCCCTCCGCGTCGGAGGCCGCGAGGTCGACCTCGGCGCTGACGCCCCAGTCGTGGTCGCCGTTCGGATCGGCGAAGATCTGGCGGACCCGCCACAGCCCGTTCTCCGGCTCCTCCTCGATGATCAGCAGCTTGGGGCCGCGAGCGTCGGGGCCGGTGCCGAGTTCGTCGTACTCGTCCCAGTACTTGTCCATGGCGGCCCCCCACGCCTCGGCGTCCCAGCCGGACTCGGCGTCCATCTCGCCGAGTTCCTCGATCTGGTCGAGGGCGGCGAGCTCGACGCGGCGGAACATGGCGTTGCGGACCAGCACCCGGAAGGCGCGCGCATTGGCGGTGACCGGTTTGACCTGGTCGGCCTTCTCCTGGGCTTCCTCGGCCGTCATCTCCTCGGGGTTGGCCAACTGCTCCCACTCGTCCAGCAGGCTGGAGTCGACCTGGCGCACCATCTCGCCGAGCCAGGCGATCAGGTCCTCCAGGTCGTCCGACTTCAGGTCGTCGGGGACGGTGTGCTCGAGGGCCTTGTAGGCACTGGCCAGGTAGCGCAGCACGATGCCCTCGGTGCGTGCCAGCTCGTAGAACGAGACGAACTCCGTGAAGGACAACGCCCGTTCGTACATGTCGCGGATGACCGACTTGGGCGAAAGCGGATGGTCGCCGACCCAGGGGTGGCTCTTGCGGTAGGTGTTGTACGCCTGGAAGAGCAGCTCCTCCAGCGGCTTGGGGTAGGTGACGTCCTGGAGCCGCTCCATGCGCTCCTCGTACTCGACACCGTCCGCCTTCATCGCGGCCACGGCCTCGCCGCGCGCCTTGTTCTGCTGGGCGATGAGGATCTGACGCGGGTCGTCCAGCGTGGACTCGACGACGGAGACCATGTCGAGGGCGTAGGACGGGGACTCGGGATCGAGGAGTTCGAACGCGGCCAGCGCGAAGGTGGACAGCGGCTGGTTGAGCGCGAAGTCCTGCTGCAGATCGACGGTGAGGCGCACGATGCGGCCGGTGGCGTCCGGCTCGTCGAGCTTCTCGACGATGCCGCCGTCCAGCAGCGAGCGGTAGATCGCGATCGCCCGCCGGATGTGCCGCAGCTGCTGCTTGCGGGGTTCGTGGTTGTCCTCCAGCAGATGGCGCATCCCCTCGAAGGCGTTGCCCGGGCGGGCGATCACCGACAGCAGCATCGTGTGGGTGACCCGGAAGCGGGAGGTGAGCGGCTCCGGCTCGGAGGCGATCAGCTTCTCGAAGGTGTTTTCCGTCCAGCCGACGAAGCCTTCCGGTGCCTTCTTGCGCACCACCTTGCGACGCTTCTTCGGGTCGTCGCCGGCTTTGGCGAGCGCCTTCTCGTTCTCGATGACGTGCTCCGGCGCCTGCGCCACGACGAGGCCGGCCGTGTCGAACCCGGCGCGCCCGGCGCGACCCGCGATCTGGTGGAACTCCCGGGCGCGGAGGGTGCGCACCCGGTTGCCGTCGTACTTGGTCAGGGCCGTGAAGAGCACGGTGCGGATGGGAACGTTGACGCCGACGCCGAGGGTGTCGGTGCCGCAGATCACCTTCAGCAGGCCGGCCTGGGCCAGCTTCTCCACCAGGCGCCGGTACTTCGGCAGCATGCCGGCGTGGTGGACGCCGATGCCGTGCCGCACGTAACGGGAGAGGTTGCGGCCGAACTTGGTGGTGAAGCGGAAGTTGCCGATCAGTTCGGCGATCTGGTCCTTCTCCTCCCGCGAGCACATGTTGATGCTCATCAGCGCCTGGGCCCGTTCCACGGCCTGCGCCTGGGTGAAGTGGACGATGTAGACAGGGGCTTGCCGGGTCTCCAGCAGTTCGGTGAGCGTCTCGGTGAGCGGGGTGCGTCGGTACTCGTAGGAGAGCGGCACCGGACGCGTCGCCGAGCGCACCACCGCCGTGGGGCGACCGGTGCGGCGGGTCAGGTCCTTCTCGAACATCGAGACGTCGCCGAGCGTCGCCGACATCAGGATGAACTGTGCCTGCGGCAGCTCCAGGATCGGGATCTGCCACGCCCAGCCGCGGTCACCCTCGGCGTAGAAGTGGAATTCGTCCATCACGACCTGGCCGACGTCGGCCTGCCTGCCGTCGCGCAGCGCGATCGACGCCAGGACCTCGGCCGTGCAGCAGATCACAGGCGCGTCCGCGTTGACGGAGGCGTCACCGGTGAGCATGCCGACGTTCTCGGTGCCGAAGAGCTTGCACAGCTCGAAGAACTTCTCCGAGACGAGTGCCTTGATCGGTGCGGTGTAGAAGGTGACCTCGTCCCGGGCGAGCGCCGCGAAGTGCGCGCCCGCGGCGATCATGCTCTTGCCGGAGCCGGTGGGCGTCGACACGATCACGTTCGCTCCCGAGACCACCTCGATCAGAGCCTCCTCCTGGTGCGGATAGAGGGTGAGCCCGCGCTCCCCGGCCCACGACTCGAAGGCTTCGTAGAGGGCGTCGGGGTCTGCGGTCTGCGGGAGCTGATCGATGAGGGTCACGTCACCATCTTGCCTGCCCGCGCACCCGATGAGGGAATCGGCTGCCGACCCGAAGATCATGAACGCTACGCTGTGGCGCCGACAGTACGTCGACGCACAGGGACAACTGGACAGCGCTACAAGAGGAATGGGGCGGGATGCGGCCATGATGGGACCAGCACACTCACTGTCGGGGGCCGCGGCCTGGCTCGGGGTGGGAGCGGCCGCCGCAGCGTCGGGTCATCCGATGCCCTGGCCGGTCCTTCTCGTCGGTGCGCTGATCTGCGCTGGTGCCGCGCTCGCCCCGGATCTGGATCACAAGGCGGCCACCATCTCGCGGGCCTTCGGACCCCTTTCCCGCTGGGTGTGCGAGATCGTCGACAAGCTGTCGTACGCCGTCTACAAGGCGACCAGGAAGCCGGGCGATGCTCGCCGGTCGGGCGGGCACCGCACGCTCACGCACACCTGGCTGTGGGCGGTGCTGATCGGGGCGGGAACGGCCGTGGCGGCCGTCACGGGCGGCCGCTGGACGGTGCTGGCCATCCTCTTCGCGCACATGGTGCTGGCCATCGAGGGACTGCTGTGGCGAGCGGCGCGCGGCTCGAGCAGCGATGTGCTGGTGTGGCTGCTGGCCGCGACGAGCGCGTGGATTCTGGCCGGCATACTCGACAAACCGGGCAACGGTTCCGACTGGCTGTTCACGGCGCCGGGCCAGCACTACCTGTGGCTCGGCCTGCCGATCGTCCTCGGCGCCCTGGTGCACGACATCGGGGACGCGCTGACGGTCTCCGGCTGCCCGATCCTGTGGCCGATACCCGTGGGCCGCAAGCGCTGGTATCCGGTGGGCCCGCCGAAGGCGCTGCGGTTCCGGGCGGGCAGCTGGGTGGAGCTGAAGGTGCTGATGCCGGTGTTCATGCTGCTGGGCGGGGCGGGCTGCGCGGCAGCGCTCAACGTCATCTGAGGGCGGCTGGGGGACGACGGCCGTTCGACGGGTGCTGCGACCTACTGTCCGGAGCCGCCGTCTGCTCCCCGTCCCCTGGCGTAGCGCCGCTCGAAGCGGGCGATGCGCCCCTCCGTGTCCACCGTGCGGGCCTTGCCCGTGTAGAAGGGGTGGCTTTCGGAGGAGATCTCGACGTCCACCACCGGATACGTCGTCCCGTCGTCCCACTCGATGGTCTGGTCACTGGTCGCGGTGGACCGGGTCAGGAAGGCGTACCCGGCGGCGCGGTCGCGGAAGACCACGGGGTGGTAGTCGGGGTGCTTGTCCTGCTGCATGGGGCCTCCTTGCGTGACGCGTGCGGCGGGTGGCGTTCAGCCGGGCAGCGTGTCCTCGTCGACGATGTGCACGGCCGCCTCCTCGGCCGAGGCTGCCGCGCCGTCGATGCCGACATCGGTGGCGACCAGTCCGTGCTCCTCGTCCTCGTGCGCCCCTTCGTCCGGGGCGACGAGACGGCCGGAGCGGGTGTCGCCGACCTCGTTGTCCAGGGGTTCCCCGTCGCCGTCGGACCAGTCCCCGATGCCGTCGTCGTCCGGGACGGAGATGTCCGGTATTTCCTCGGCGAGCCGTTGGTCCAGGGTTTCGCCCTGATGCCCCTCGGCCGCGGTCACGCCCACGTGCTCCACCGCCCAGGGCCGCTCGGGCGGCGACCAGCCCCGGTCGAGCGGGTTGGTGACGCCGTCGCTCTCCAGGGTGTCCTCGGCGTCGAGCAGCCCCGCGTCGTCCTGCACCTCGGATCCGTCGGGCTGGTAGACGTCGTCGCCCCATCCCTCGGTGCTGTCCACAGATACCTCCAGGTGGTGGGGACGGAACCGATTGCCGCCATGCACGCGTCGCGGACGCGGGGGACCACTCGGACGGGCCGCGCCCTCCCGAGCCGGATGGTTCCGGCACGTCCCCCGGGCCGGTGCCACCTCCAGCCTTCCACCCCGCGTCGGCACCGCGCAACGGCAGCCGGACAGCGGCCGGGAAAGGCCGGGGCAGGCGTGTGCGAGCGGGCGGACCGGCGCACTCGCGACGGCAGCGGGGTGACCGACCGCCTGCCCGGGCCGCCGATCCCGGGCAGTCGGCCCCGGACCGCCGCGGGCGGGCGGCTGAGGTCACCCGTGCCAGGAGCGCCACAGCGCCGCGTACGCCCCGTCGGCGGCGACCAGCTCCTCGTGGCTGCCCAGCTCGCTGATCCGCCCGTTCTCGACGACGGCGATGACGTCGGCGTCGTGGGCGGTGTGCAGCCGATGCGCGATGGCGACGACTGTGCGGCCGTCCAGCACACGGGCCAGGGAGCGCTCCAGATGGCGGGCCGCCCGCGGGTCGAGCAGGGAGGTCGCCTCGTCCAGGACCAGCGTGTGCGGGTCGGCGAGTACCAGCCGGGCCAGCGCGATCTGCTGCGCCTGCGCCGGGGTGAGCGCCAGACCACCGGAGCCCACCTCGGTGTCCAGGCCGTCGTCCAGGGCACGCGCCCAGCCGTCCGCGTCCACGGCTCCGAGGGCGGCCCACAGCTCGGCGTCGACGGCTCCCGTCCGGGCCAGCAGCAGGTTGTCGCGCAAGGAGCCCACGAAGACGTGGTGCTCCTGGTTGACCAGGGCCACGTGCGAGCGCACCCGCTCGGCCGACATCCGCGACAGTTCCGCGCCGCCGAGAGCGACGCGGCCGTCCCGGGGCGCGTAGATGCCGGCGAGCAGTCGGCCCAGCGTCGACTTGCCCGCGCCGGACGGGCCGACCAGGGCAAGGCGGGTGCCGGGCGCCACCTGCAGGGAGACCTTGTGCAGCACGTCGACGCCCGCGCGGTAGCCGAAACGCACCTCCTCGGCGGCCACGTCACGGCCGTTCGGCGTCAGGGAGGTGTCGCCCGCGTCCGGCTCGATCTCGCGGACCCCGACGAGCCGGGCCAGCGACACCTGGGCCACCTGCAGCTCGTCGTACCACCGCAGGATCAGCCCCACCGGGTCGACGAGCATCTGAGCGATGAGCGCGCCGGTCGTCAGCTGGCCGATGCCGATCCAGCCCTGCAGGACGAACACCCCGCCGATCAACAGGACCGAGGACAGGACGGTGACGTGTGTGACGTTGATGACCGGAAAGAGGACCGACCGCAGCCAGAGGGTGTACCGCTCCCAGGCGGTCCACTCCTTGACCCGCCGGTCCGACAGCTCGATGCGCCGTTCGCCGAGGCGATGCGCCTCGACGGTGCGCCCCGCATCCACGGTCTCGGCGAGGACCGCGGCCACGGCGGCGTACCCGGCGGCTTCGGAGCGGTAGGCGGACGGGGCTCGCTTGAAGTACCAGCGGCAGCCGATCACCAGCAGCGGTACCGCGACGAGCACGGCCGGTGCCAGCGGCGGGGCCGTGACGGTGAGGCCGCCGAGCAGCAGCACGGCCCACACCACGCCGATCGCCAGCTGCGGCACGGCCTCGCGCATGGCGTTGGCGAGCCGGTCGATGTCGGTGGTGATCCGTGAGAGCAGGTCGCCGGTACCGGCCCGCTCCAGGACGCCCGGCGGCAGTCTCACGGACCGTACGAGGAAGTCCTCGCGCAGGTCGGCCAGCATCCGCTCGCCGAGCACGGCGCCGTGCAGCCGCACCAGGCGTACGAAAAACGCCTGGACGACGAGCGCGACGACGAACAGCGCGACGGTGCGTTCCAGATGGAGTTCCCGGGCGCCGTCCGAGACGCGTTCCACGAGCCCGCCCAGCAGGTACGGGCCGGCCATCGAGGCGACCACGGAGACCGTGTTCACGGCGATGAGCAGCAGGAAGGGGCGGCGGTGCCGGCGGAACAGTTCGGCCACGTAGGCGCGTACGGTCTCGGGGGCGCCGACGGGCAGCGTGGTCGCCGTCGTCGGGGCCGCCGGGTCGTACGCCGGTGGCGCCACGCCGATCATGCGGTCTCCTCGATCTCTTCCAGGTCTTCAAGCTCGTGCAGTTCGGCCAGGACGTCGGCGCGCGCGGCGGTCTCGTCGTCGGTCTCGCGGGTGACGACCGAGCGGTACCGGGGTTCGGCGTGCACCAGGTCGCGGTGCAGGCCGACTGCCGCGACCTCTCCCTCGTGCACCAGCACCACCCGGTCCGCTCGGTCCAGGAGCAGGGGCGAAGAGGTGAACACGACCGTTGTGCGACCCGCCCGCAGACGGCGGATCCCGTCGGCGATCCGTGCCTCGGTGTGCGAGTCGACGGCGGACGTCGGCTCGTCCAGGACCAGCACCTGCGGGTCGGTGATGAGCGACCGGGCCAGGGCGAGCCGCTGGCGCTGGCCGCCGGACAGGGACCGGCCGCGCTCGGTGATCCGTGCGTCCATCGGGTCGTCGGTGTCCGTCGACCCCTCCACGAGGGCGTCCAGGACATCACCGCACTGCGCGGCGGCGAGCGCCTCCTCGGCGCCGACCTCGCCGGAGGCGGGTACGTCGAGCAGGTCGCGCAGGGAGCCGGACAGCAGCACCGGATCCTTGTCCTGGACCAGGACGGCGGTGCGGGCCGTCTGGAGCGGCAACTCGTCCAGCGGGACGCCGCCCAGCAGCACCGGGGGGCTTTCCTCCGTTGGGTGTCCGCCCAATCGTTCGGCCAGCACCCCCGCCGCGTCCGGGTCGCCGCAGACGACGGCGGTGAACTCTCCCGCGGGCGCGAGCAGGCCGGTTTGCGGGTCGTACAGGTCGCCGGCCGGCAGGCTCGCCTCGCGGGAGCCCTCGGCGTCCGTGGCGCGCTCCAGGGCCAGCACCCGGGCCGCGCGCCGGGCGGACGGCCGAGAGAAGGAGTACGCCATGGCGATCTCCTGGAAGTGCTGCAGCGGGTAGGTGAGCAGCATGACGGCGCTGTACACGGTCACCAGTTCGCCGACCGCGATACGCCCCTCATGGGCCAGCTGGACACCGCGCCAGACGAGGGCGATCATCAGCAGACCCGGCATCAGCACCTGGATCGCCGCGATCAGCGACCACATGCGGGCGCTGCGCACAGCCGCGGTGCGGACCTCCTGGGAGGCCCGGCGGTAGCGCTCCAGGAACAGTTCCTCGCCGCCGATGCCGCGCAGCACCCTCAGGCCCGCGACGGTGTCCGAGGCCAGCTCGGTGGCGCGGCCCGCCTTCTCGCGCTGGACGTCGGCGCGCCGGGTCGCCCGGGGCAGCAGCGGCAGCACGGTGAGCGCCAGCGCCGGCACGCCCACCGCCACGATGACGCCGAGCGCGGGCTGGTAGACGACGAGCGCGACGCAGACCGCGACGACGGTGAGCGCGGCCGCGCTGAACCGCGAGAGGGCCTCCACGAACCAGCCGATCTTCTCGACGTCACCGGTGGAGACCGCGACGACCTCACCGGCCGCCACCCGCCGGGTCAGGGCGGAGCCGAGCAGGGCCGTCCTGCGCGCCAGGAGCTGCTGGACCCGCGCGGCGGCGGTGATCCAGTTGGTGACCGCGGTGCGGTGCAGCATGGTGTCACCGAGTGCGATACCGGCCCCGCACAGCACAAGCAGTCCGCCCGTCAGCGCGAGCCGGGCGCCCGACCGGTCGACGACGGCCTGGACGGCGTGACCGACGCAGAAGGGCAGTCCGCAGACGGACAGGAAGTGCAGCAGCCCCCACGCAAGGGACTTAAGTTGCCCGCCCAGTTGGTTCCGGCCGAGCCACCACAGGAATCGGGGGCCCGAGCGTGCGTCCGGCACACCCGGGTCGGGATACGGAAGGTCGTGAATCTGCATGACGTCCCAGTGGCTCGTGTCAGCGGAAACGGGTGGCGGGGCAGGCCGGGGCAGCGTCTGGGGGTCCGCGCCTGCCGTGACAAGCCGTGACAGCCTCGCGTCGGAACGCGCTCGAAAGCAAACGGTTTTCCGGCCCGGCAGCAGAGAACCGGCCTCCGCAGTTGCGTGCGGCCGGATGGCGGACATCCGGACGGAAGGGCCCGGAAAGTGATGTGACGATACGACATATGCGAACAGGTCGTGTGAGCGGTGCGGCGGTGGACAGGTGGACGGTGGCGGCGGCCTGCGGTGTGCTGCTGATGTCCGTACCCGGGTGTGGCGGTTCGGCGGGTGAGGGCCACCGGGCGAAAGGCCCCGATCCGACACGGGACGGCCGGACCGTTCGCGGTGCTCCGGGGAACGGGGCCGGGAGAACACCTGCATCCACGCCCGGGCCGGGCCGCATTCCGGGTGTCGGTGACGGGCTGCACCGGCGGATCCCCGACGGGTCGCGTCAGGTCGTGGTGGTCTACGGCGACGACGAGGACTCTCCGCAGTCCACGGTCGTTCTCTACCTGAGGGAGGGCCCGGCATGGAGGGAGTCCGGGCGCTGGCGCGGGCACAACGGGAAGGCCGGCTGGACGACGGACCACTACCTGGGCGATCTGCGCAGTCCGGTCGGGGTGTTCACTCTCAGCGACGCCGGCGGTCTCCTCGACGATCCGGGGACGAAGCTCCCGTACAGCCAGGGGGAGTCGTACAAGGCACCGGAGGAGTGGGGCGAGTCGCACCGGAACGTCTTCGACTACGTCATCGCCGTCGACTACAACCGGCTCAGGGGCACCCCGCCCCATGATCCGGCCCGCCCCGAGGGCGAGGAGAAGGGCGGCGGCATCTGGCTGCACGTGGATCACGAAGACGGCACGCTCGCCTGTGTCACACTGCCCGAATCCGGTATGAGGCACCTGCTGCGCGTGCTGGATCCCGACCAGAAGCCCGTGGTGGTGATGGGCGACAGGGCGCACCTGAGGACCTGGGAGCAACCGGAGGCACTCGCTGACGCCCGGTGAGGCCCCGTCGTGGGCCGGGGGAGTTCCCGTGGAAACCGCGACGGGGGAGGCGGGCGTCGCTCCGCAGGCCGGCCCCAACGGCGCGTCAGGAGCCCGCGCACGAGGTCTGACGCAATGACAGGGCGCGGCTGCCGGGGGAAAGCGGGAGCCGCACCCCGCCACACGTGGTTCAGGTGCCTGATGTCAGCACCGGCGCTCCCGTTCCGCTGCGAGCCCCCGCTCGGCTGTGAGGTCGCGCTCGGCTGCCAGGGCGCCGTCGCCGCCGTCGATCAGTGTGGTGAGCAGATCGCCGAGCACCTCACGCTGCTCGTCCGTCAGGGGAGCGAGAATCTCCTCGGCCGCGGACCGGCGCGCACCGCGCAACGCGCGCAGCGCCCTGCGCCCCTCGTCCGTGACCTCTATCCGGATCACCCGTCGGTTGGTCGGATCCGGTACCCGGCGCACCCTGCCGCTCGCCTCCAGGCCGTCGACCAGCGTCGTCACCGCCCGCGGCACCACCTCCAGACGCTCGGCCAGATCCGCCATGCGGGGCGGTGAGCCGAAGTGGGCGAGGGTGCGCAGCAGCCGGGACTGGGCGGGGGTGATACCCAGGTCGCATCGCTCCAGGTGGCGCTTCTGGATGCGGTGGACCCGACGGGTGAGCCGCAGCAGCTGCTCGGCGAGCATGCTGTCCGGATCGGGGGTCGTCATGCGGGAACAATATCAGGACCTTGTGCATTGTGAGTATAGGTAACAATGAGCTAGGATCCCGATACTCGTCGAGACTCGTCCATGCGCGTTCCGACGCGTTCCGACGCCTCACCTACGTAGGAGCCCATGCACCCCGACCAACCCACATGGACACCGTCGCCCGGTGACTCACCGGAGCAGCCGCGGCAGGTCCGCCGCATCCTGAAGCTCTTCAAGCCCTACGGTGGCCGGCTCGCAGTCGTCGGCCTGCTCGTCGGCGCATCGTCGCTGGTCTCCGTCGCCACTCCCTTCCTGCTGAAGGAGACCCTGGACGTCGCGATCCCGCAGGGCCGCACCGGTCTGCTGACCCTGCTCGCCCTCGGCATGATCCTCAGCGCCGTCGTCACCAGCGTCTTCGGCGTGCTGCAGACCCTGATCTCCACCACCGTCGGCCAGCGCGTCATGCACGATCTGCGCACCGCGGTCTACGGCCGGCTGCAGCGCATGTCGCTCGCCTTCTTCACCCGCACCCGCACGGGCGAGGTGCAGTCCAGGATCGCCAACGACATCGGCGGCATGCAGGCGACGGTCACCTCCACCGCGACCTCCCTGGTGTCCAACCTCACCAGCGTGGTCGCCACCATCGTCGCCATGGTCGCCCTCGACTGGCGCCTCACCGTCGTCTCGCTGCTCCTGCTGCCGCTGTTCGTGTGGATCAGCCGACGCGTCGGCAACGAACGCAAGAAGATAGCCACCCAGCGCCAGAAGCAGATGGCCGCGATGGCCGCCACGGTCACCGAGTCGCTCTCCGTCAGCGGCATCCTGCTCGGCCGCACGATGGGCCGCGCCGACTCGCTCACCCAGTCCTTCGGGCGTGAGTCCGAGAGCCTGGTCGACCTCGAGGTGAAATCCAACATGGCGGGCCGCTGGCGCATGGCCGTCATCACCATCGTCATGGCCGCCATGCCCGCAGTCATCTACTGGACCGCGGGGCTGGCGGTCCAACTCGGGGGCCCGTCCATCTCGATAGGCACCCTGGTCGCGTTCGTCTCGCTCCAGCAGGGCCTGTTCCGGCCGACGGTCAGCCTGCTCTCCACCGGTGTCCAGATCCAGACCTCCCTGGCGCTCTTCCAGCGCATCTTCGAGTACCTCGACCTGCCCATCGACATCACCGAGCCCGACGAGCCGGTCCACCTCGACCAGGTCAAGGGCGAGATCCGTTTCGAGGACGTCGAGTTCCACTACGACGACAAGAGCGGCCCGGTCCTCAAGGGCATCGACATCACCGTCCCGGCAGGCGGCAGCCTCGCCGTGGTGGGACCCACCGGCTCAGGGAAGTCCACGCTCGGCTACCTGGTGCCCCGGCTGTACGACGTGACGGGCGGGCGGGTCACGCTCGACGGCGTGGACGTGCGCGAACTGGACTTCGACACGCTCGCCCGCGCGGTCGGCGTCGTCTCCCAGGAGACCTACCTCTTCCACGCCTCGGTCGCCGACAACCTGCGCTTCGCCAAGCCGGACGCCACCGACGAGGAGCTGTACGCGGCGGCCGGGGCGGCCCAGATCCACGACCACATCATGTCCCTGCCCGACGGGTACGACACGGTCGTCGGCGAGCGCGGTCACCGCTTCTCGGGTGGTGAGAAACAGCGGCTAGCCATCGCCCGAACCATCCTGCGCGACCCGCCGGTCCTCATCCTCGACGAGGCGACCAGCGCGCTCGACACACGGACCGAGCACGCCGTCCAGGAGGCCATCGACGCCCTGTCGGCCAACCGCACGACGCTCACCATCGCGCACCGGCTGTCCACCATCCGCAGCGCCGACCAGATCGTCGTCCTCGACTCCGGACACGCGGTCGAAGGCGGCACGCACGAGGAGCTGTTGGAGCTGAACGGCCGGTACGCGGCCCTGGTCCGGCGGGACGCGCAACTGGAGACCACGAGTTGAGGGCCGGCGACATCGCGCCTCATGCGGCGGCGACCGGTTCCCCCGCCAGCAGACGCCTGATGTCCTGCACGGCCGCGCGTCCCGCACGGTTCGCGCCGATCGTGCTCGCCGACGGACCGTAGCCGACCAGGTGGATCCGCGGGTCGGAGACCACCTGCGTGCCCTCCACCCGGATTCCGCCGCCCGGCTCGCGCAGCCGCAGCGGAGCCAGGTGGTCGATCGCGGCCCGGAAGCCGGTCGCCCACAGGATGACGTCGGCGTCCACATGCCGCCCGTCGTCCCACTCCACGCCGTCCGGCACGATCCGGTCGAACATCGGCTGCCGGTCCAGCACACCGTCGGCTATCGCCTGCCGGACCGCGTCATTGAGCGGCAGCCCGGTCACGGACACCACGCTCCTCGGCGGCAGCCCCTGCCGCACCCGCTCCTCCACGAGTGCCACGGCAGCCCGTCCCACGTCCTCGGTGAACGGGCCCTCGCGGAACACCGGCGGACGCCGGGTCACCCATGTGGTCGCTGCGGCGTAAGGGGCGATCTCCATCAGATGCTGGGTGCCGGAGGCGCCGCCACCGACGACGACCACCCGCTGTCCGGCGAACTCCTCGGGCCCGGGGTACTGGGCGGTGTGCACCTGCCGCCCCCGGAAGGTCTCCTGCCCGGGATAGCGCGGCCAGAAGGGCCGGTCCCAGGTGCCCGTGGCGTTGATCAGGGCCCGTGTCGACCATGTCCCGGCCGACGTCTCGACGAGCAGCCGCCCCTCCGTGCCCTCCCGCACGGCCCGTACCTGCACCGGCCGCCGTACGCGCAGGTCGAAGGTGCGCTCGTAGGAGTCGAAGTACGCGCCGATGACCTCCGACGACGGCTGCGCCGGATCCGCGTCCGTCAGCTCCATGCCCGGCAGCGCGTGCATCCCGTGCACCTTGCCGTAGGTCAGCGAGGGCCAGCGGAACTGCCAGGCGCCGCCCGGAGAGGGGGAGTGGTCCAGGACCACGAAGTCGTGCTCCGGCTCGAACCCGGTGCGCCGCAGGTGATAGGCGCTGGACAGGCCGGCCTGCCCAGCGCCTATGACCACCACCTCGACCTCGCGTGTGTTGTTCACGCTTCCACCAACCCTGTCGGGGGCGTGGATCTTCCCATCGGGTCAGCGTCCGCTCGCGACGAGGAGCGGCGCCCGCCGCTATGGATCCACGGTCCAGCAGCCCGCGGTCCGCCGGCTCCGGGATCACGCCCTCCCCGAACCAGTACGCCTCCTCCACATGGGGATAGCCGGACAGCACGAAGTGCTCGATGCCGAGCGTGTGGTACTCCTCGATCCGGTCGGCGACCTCGGCATGACTGCCGACGAGCGCGGTGCCCGCCCCGCCGCGGACCAGACCGACGCCCGCCCACAGGTTGGGGTGGATCTCCAGCGCCTCCCGGGAGCCGTCGTGCGTGGTCGGCATCCGCTGCTGGCCCTCCGACTCGCTGCGGCCGAGCGCCGCCTGCGCTGCCGCGACCGTGTCCGCGTCGAGATCGTCGAGCAACCGGTTCGCCCTCGCCCAGGCCTCGGCGGCGGAGTCTCGGGAGCTGGTGTGCAACCGGATCCCGAAGCGGACCGTGCGCCCCTCGCGCTCGGCGAGCGAGCGAATCCAGTCGATCTTCTCCTTGACCTGGGCGGGAGGCTCGCCCCAGGTCGGATACACGTCCAGCCGGCCACGCGTGACACGTCGGTACGTCGCCGCCATCTGCGCGTCGAGCGTCGGCGAGATCAGCCCCGGCCGGAAGGCGACCAGGAACTTCAGCAGTGAAGTCGGACGGTCACGTCACGACTCCTTCAGAACACGGGGCGTGGTGGTGGACGGCGGCAGGTTGCCGTTGAACTCGGTGTCCACGAAGTCGCCGAAGTTCACCTTGCGCGGGATGAGCTTCAGGCCGGTGAAGGTGTCCGCGATCTGCTGCTCGGAGGCGATCAGCGACTGGTCCACGGCGACCGGGACCCGGGAGGCGTTGGTGCGCTTCACCGCGGCGAGTGCCACCTCGTACGACAGACCGGTGTCCTTCGCCCACACCTTGGCCCAGGCCTCGGGGTGCGCGTAGACCCAGTTCTGGGCGCGCCGCAGCCGCTCCAGGTAGTCCTTGACGGCCGCGGCCTTGTTCTTGTCCTTCAGGGCGCTCGGAGCCGCCACCTGGAAGGTGAGGCCGTTGGTCACGCCGTCGCCGGTGGTGAGGACGCGCCCCTTACCCCCTTGCAGCACCTGCGAGGTGTACGGGTCCCACACCGCCCAGGCGTCGACCTTGCCGCTGGTGAAGGCGGCCAGGGCGTCGGCCGGCTGGAGGTACTTGACCTTCACGTCACTCAGCTTCAGCCCGGCCTTGTCGAGGGAGGCGACCAGCTGGTAGTGCGCGGACGAGCCCTGCGCCACCGCAATCGACTTGCCCTTGAGCTGCTGCACCGCGGTCAGCTGGGAGTTCTTCGGTACGAGGATGGCATCGCCCTTGGACGTGCCGTGCCAGGCGGCCACCACCGTGATCTTCGAGTCGGCGCCCGCGGCGAAGACCGGTGGGGTGTTGCCGACGCCCCCGATGTCGACGGCGCCCGCGTTGACCGCCTCCAGCAGGGGCGGTCCGGAGGTGAAGGTGGACCACTTGATCTTGTAGTCGAGGTTCTTGAGCTCACCGGCGGCCTCCAGGACCGCTTCGGCACCCCCCTTCTGGTCACCGACGTTGAGGGTGAGGGAGCCCTTGCCGTCGGTTCGGCCGCCGGCTGAGGTGTCGGCGGCGGAGTTGCCACCGCAGGCGGTGAGCAGCAGGGCGAAGGGCAGGAGCAGCGCGGCGGGCAGGAGGCGTTGTCGCATGACGGAACCGTTCGTGTGCAGTGAGTTACAGGAAGACGGGGGGGAAGTCAGCCGGCTTCGGTGGCCGTGCCGACGCCGAGGCGTTCCAGCAGTCCGGCGCGCACCTCCGCGAAGCGAGGGTCGGTGATGTCGCGCGGGCGGTCCAGGTCGACCGTCGTCTCGTGGGCGATGACGCCGCCGTCCATCACCAGGACGCGGTCGGCGAGCAGCACCGCCTCCTCGACGTCGTGCGTGACCAGCAGCACGGCGCAGCCACGCTGCTGCCACAACTCGCCCACCAGGCGCTGGGCCTTGATACGGGTGAGCGCGTCGAGTGCGCCGAACGGCTCGTCGAGCAGCAGCAGATCCGGTTCGCGCACCAGGGCGCGAGCCAGGGAGGCACGCTGGGCCTCGCCGCCGGAGAGGGTCTTGGGCCAGGCGTCCGAGCGGTGCGCCAGGCCGACCTCCTCCAACGCCTTTTGGGCGACGGTGCGTTCGGGCTTGCCGGGCAATCCGAGCAGCACATTGCGCCACACCTTCTTCCACGGCATCAGCCGGGGGGCCTGGAAGGCGACCGCCTTGCGGCGCGGGACGAGGACGGTGCCCTCGATGTCGCGGTCGAGGCCGGCGAGGATGCGCAACAGGGTCGACTTGCCGCAGCCGCTGCGGCCCAGCAGAGCCACGAACTCTCCCGGCCGCACATCGAGTCGCAGGCGGTCGATGACGGCGCGCCCGTCGAAGGAGCGGGTGAGCCCCTCGACGCGGACGGCCGAGGCGGGGGCCGGGGCCTTTGCGGAGCCGGTCGTCACCGGCCCGTGAACGTCGGTCGCCATTGCAGCAACAGCCTTTCGAGGGAGCGGACGATGAAGTCGGCGAGCAGGCCGAAGAAGGCGTAGACGATGAGGCAGACCACGATCACGTCGGTCCGCAGGAAGTCCCGCGCCTGCACCATGAGGAAGCCGATCCCGGCGTCCGCGTTGACCTGCTCGGCGAACACGAGGGCGAGCCAGGCGATGCCGAGGGAGTAGCGCAGACCGGTCATCGCGCCGGGCAACGCGCCCGGCAGGACCACATGCCGGACGAGCCCCCACCGGGAGAGCCCCAGGGACTCCCCGGCCTCGATCAGCTGGGCGTCCACGCCGCGGATGCCGGCGTAGACGTTGAGGTAGAGCGGAAAGGTCACACCAAGGGTGATGATGGCGACCTTCGGGGCCTCGCCGATGCCGAACCAGATGATGAACAGCGGGATCAGGCCGACGAACGGGACCGTCCTCAGCATCTGGACGGGCGCGTCCACGAGGTCCTCGCCGATGCGGAACAGCCCGGAGACGAGGGCCAGTCCGGTGCCGATGACGGTGCCGAGCAGCAGACCGGCCGCGACCCGGCGCAGCGAGGTGCCCATCGCGGAGGGCAGAGATCCGTCGGCGACGAGATCACCCGCGACCTGCGCGATCCTGCCGGGAGAGGCGAGGACGTCGGAGGGCAGTACGCCTGTGCTGCTGAGGAGTTGCCACAGGGCGAGCAGCAGAAGCGGGCCGGAGGTGCGCCGCAGCCAGCGGGGGACGCGTGTGCGGCGAGCAGAGGAGGGGACGAGGGGCTCGAGCTCGGGCGCGATCTGCCCGTCTCTTGACATAGCCGAAATATCGGACTCGGAGGCGCCGGGTGGGGCATGGCTGATGCTCATGAGTGCTCCATGAGGAGGAGAGCGGCCGGGCGGGGACGCACCTTGGCGGCACCGCGTCAGAGAGGGCTCAGACGTGCGGGCAGGGCGGTACCAAGGCGAGGAAAAGAGGGTGAAAGAGAGGGAAAGAAGGCGTCAGCGACCGCGGCGACACGCGGCAGAGACCACCCGCAGCAGGTCGATGTGACCGCGCGTGGTGAGCAGGGCTGAACGCAACATGCGGCTGAAAGTAGCCAGATGGCGCCTTCCGGGTCAACGGTGTCTCGAGAAGTGGACCTCTCGTATCGCCGGACGGGCCATCAGCTGTGTGTGAGATCGGTCGTGTGGGTGACGATGGAGGCATGTCCGATGCCTTCAGCACCCGCGTCCTGAATATCGCCACCGGATCCTCGGAGACGGTCTTCGACCTCACCCGAGAGTGTGTGACCTTCCTGCGTGAGGTGAGCAGGGGCCGGGACGGCCTCCTGAACATTTTCGTGCCGCACGCCACGGCCGGCGTGGCGATCATCGAGACGGGCGCCGGCAGTGACGACGACCTCCTGGCCGCCCTGCACACCCTCCTCCCTGCCGACGACCGCTGGCAGCACCGCCACGGCAGCCCCGGCCACGGCCGCGACCATGTCCTGCCGGCCCTTGTCCCGCCCCACGCGACCCTGCCGGTCATCGGCGGAGAGCTGGAACTGGGGACCTGGCAGTCGGTATGCCTGGTGGACACCAACCGGGACAACACCCAGCGCCAGGTGCGGTTGAGCTTCCTCGGGTGACCTTCGCTCCGGCTCGGGGGCGCCCGGGATGAGATCGGCACGTGTCGATCACGTGCAGCGGGGGACTCGGTGTGCGCAGGCAGAAGATCCGCACCCGCCGCGGTTGCCACGGCGGGTGTGCCGCCTGCGTGTAGGCCACAACGGAGGAGCCGATGACCGTCGAGACCCCCTGTCCGCCCCTTCCCGCCCCCGCGTGGACCCCACCGGGTGTGTACGAGCCGCAGGAGGACACCTGGCTGCTGACCCGGGCCCTGCGCCGGGAGGACATCACCCCCGGGGCGGACGTTCTCGACCTGGGCACCGGCAGCGGAGCCCTGGCGCTGGAGGCCGCACGGCTCGGCGCGCGTGTCACCGCCATCGACATCTCCTGGCGGGCGGTACTGGCGGCCCGGGTGAACGCGCTGCTCAGCGGGCAGCGCATCAGTGTGCGCCGCGGCGACCTCACGACGGCCGTGCCCGGACGCCGTTTCGACCTGGTGGTCAGCAATCCGCCGTACGTCCCCTCACCCGATGCCGGAAGCCCCAGGGGCCCCGCCCGCGCCTGGGACGCCGGCTGGGACGGGCGGCTGCTTCTGGACCGTATCTGTGATGCCGCGCCCGGGCACCTGCGCCCCCGTGGAGTGCTCCTCATGGTGCATTCCGCGCTGTCCGGGGTGGACGAGACCCTGGACCGACTTACCTCGGCGGGGCTCAGTGCCCGGATCACCGATCGCGTGCCCATTCCGTTCGGCCGGGTGCTGCGGTCCCGGCTGGCCTGGCTGCGGCAGCGCGGGCTGCCCGCCGACGACATGGTGGAAGAGCTGGTGGTCGTCCGTGCCGTACGAGAGTGAACGCGTGGTCCGTATCCGGGCCGATCGCGACGGCCCGCTGCTGGTCGAAGGCCCCGTGGAGGTCACCGGCCCCGACGGCGACACCGTCGTCAGTCGGCGGTTCGTGGTGGCGATCTGCACCTGCCGACGCAGCCGCACCTACCCGTGGTGCGACACCAGCCATCGCCGCCGCGGGAAACCGACGGACGACCGGGAAACCGGGGCGAAGGAGATGCCGGGTGACCGGCAAACCAGGCCGAGGGAGATGCCGGGTGACCGGCAAACCGGACCGAGGGAGATGCCAGAGGGGGCCCAAGCGGGGTGCGGAAGGCCAGGGGCTCCTGGGGGTCAGGGCCGGGAAGGAAAGGAGACGCGCGCGTGACGACCGGCCGACGTGAACCACGCCAGTTCAGCCCGCCGCTGCCCCTGCCCAGGGGCCCGCTCTCGCACGCTGCGGTCAGCGCGCTGCGTGAGCGGGGCAGCCCGCTGTCGCTGGCGTCCCTCGCGGACAGCGACCCCTACGGCGAAGACCTGCAGCTGGCGTTGTACGTTCTGTACGAACTGCACTACCAGGGGTTCGACGGGGTCGACGACGACCACGAGTGGGACCCCACCCTGCTCACCTTCCGGCGCGCCCTGGAGGACCGTTTCCTGGACGCTCTGCGTGCCGACGTCCCCGTCGACGCCGCGGCGCAGGAGGCCCTGGACGAACTCCAGGTCGAACCGGTCGGCGACGACGGCGGGAGCGTCACCCACTTCCTGCGGAGCGAGGGCGGACTGCGCCACCTCAGGGAGTACGCGGCGCTGCGGTCGCTGTACCACCTGAAGGAGGCGGACCCGCATGCCTGGGTGATCCCCCGGCTGCACGGCAGGGCCAAGGCGGCCATGGTGGCCGTCGAGTTCGACGAGTTCGGGGCCGGACGGGCCGACGAGATCCACGCGGGCCTCTTCGCCGACCTGATGGAGGACCTGGGGCTCAACACGGCCTACGGCTACTACGTGGAGGCCGCGCCCGCGGAGATGCTCGCCACGGTCAACCTCATGTCCCTCCTCGGCCTGCACCGCAGCCTGCGCGGCGCTCTGACCGGCCATTTCGCGGCGGTCGAGGTCACCTCTTCCCCCGGCTCCCGCCGCCTGGCCGAGGCCATGCGCCGGGCGGACGCGGGGGAGGCCGCCGCCCGCTTCTACGACGAGCACGTGGTGGCGGACGCCGTGCACGAACAGGTCGTACGCCATGACGTGGTCGGCGGGCTGCTGGAGAGCGAACCCGATCTGGAGACGGACGTCGTCTTCGGGATCCGGGCCACCGGCTTCCTCGAGGACCGGCTCGGCGCCCACCTCCTCAAGGCATGGCGCGGTGGGGACAGCGCCCTGCGCACGGGGGCTCCGGCCGCCTGACGCGTCCGGAATCCCGGAGCGCGGACGGGGAACCCGCTCCGCGACAAGAACAGGGCACACAAGAACAGGGGCACATCGGGAAGGAGTCGTCATGACCGATCACCGAGATGACGAAGAGTTCTACAAGCGTGACCGCCCGGCCCAGCCGACCCTGGAGGAGGACCGGCCCCGCGGAGGGAAGCCGAAGGAGAAGGCACCGGCGAAGTACCGCGGGTCCTGGAGCATGGTGGCGATCATCGTCGTGATCGTCCTGCTGGTCGTCCTCGGCATCGCGCTCTTCCCCTGAGGACGGGCCGCATGAGGGCAGGGGCGGTCGTCGGCAGGCCGAGGGCCGTGCACGGCATGGAACGGCCGGTGGGAGGCGGGAGAAGGGGGAGTTCCTTGGACCGGGACCGGTGTGAGGGTTTCGCCGACCACCCGGGGGAGGCACGGTGAAGGCGGGGCAGCGGCCACCGGCCCCGTCCGCGCAATCCGAGGCCCGCCGTCCCGGGGAGCGGTTCGCCGACGCGGCGGACGGGCGGGCGCCCGTGCTGGACGGCGGCGGACGGCTGCTGCGCAAGGCCTTCCCCGAGCACTGGTCGTTCCTCCTCGGCGAGATCGCGCTCTACAGCCTGCTCGTGCTGATCGTGACCGGCGTGTGGCTCACGCTCTTCTTCAAGCCGGCGATGCACGAGGTCGTCTACCACGGGCCTTATGTGCCGCTGCGCGGCACGCTGGTGTCGGAGGCGTTCGACTCGACCCTGCACATCAGCTTCGAGGTGCGCGGTGGCCTGCTCATCCGGCAGATGCACCACTGGGCCGCGTTGGTGTTCGTCTCCACGATCGGGCTGCATCTGCTGCGGATCTTCTTCACCGGCGCCTTCCGCAGGCCCCGGGAGATCAACTGGATCATCGGTGTCACGCTGTTCCTGATCGCCCTGGCCGAGGGCTTCGCGGGCTACTCGCTCCCCGACGACCTGCTCTCCGGCACGGGGCTGCGCATCGCCCAGGGCATCATGCTGTCCCTGCCGGTCGTGGGGACCTATGTCAGCATGTTCGTGTTCGGGTCCCAGTACCCCGGCGAGGACATCGTGTCCCGCCTGTACCCTGTGCACGTCCTGCTGCTGCCCGGAGCACTGCTCGCCCTGGTCACCGTGCACCTCATCCTGGTCTTCCACCTGAAGCACACCCAGTGGCGCGGCCCGCGCGCGACCAACCGGAACGTCATCGGCAAGCCGCTGTTCCCGCAGTTCGCCGCGTCCTCCATCGGCCTGTCCCTCATGGTCTCCGGCGTGATCGCGCTGCTCGGCGCGGTCGCGCAGATCAACCCGGTGTGGACGTACGGCCCCTATCGGCCGGACCAGGCGTCGACCGGCTCGCAGCCCGACTGGTACGTCGGCTTCCTGGAGGGATCGCTGCGGCTGATGCCGCGTTGGGAAACCACCGTCGCCGGTCACACGATCATGTGGAACGTGCTCCTGCCGGGGGTCGTCCTGCCGCTGCTGCTGTTCGCCGTCCTGTACGCCTACCCGTTCCTCGAACAGCGGCTGACGGGGGAGCGGCACCGGGAACAGCACCTGTGCGACCGGCCGCGGGAACGCCCGGTGCGCACCGGGCTCGGCGTCGCCGGGATCACCTTCTACGGCGTCCTGCTGCTGGCCGGCGGCAACGACATCGTGGCCGACACCTTTCAGATCTCGCTGAACTCGCTGACGTGGACCCTGCGCATCGCCCTCGTGGCGGCGCCCGCGGTCGCCTTCCTGCTCACCCGCCGGCTGTGCCACGCCCTGCTGGAGGCGGAGCACAAGCGCCTGGCCGAGGGCGAGGAGACCGGGGAGGTGCGGCAGACGGTGGAGGGCGGCTACGAGAGCGGCCACGAGCCGGTGACCGACTTCCGGCCGGGAGCGCCGAGGAAGCCGCTCAGCTCCCTCGAGCCGCGTACTGGAACACCATCCCGAGAACACCCCGAGCCAGCACCCCGAGGCCGATGAGGAACAGCCACAGCCCGAAGACCACACCGGTCGCGGCGAGGGCGAAGCCGAGCGCCGTGACCACGGGCCACGGGCTGTGGGCCGGGAAGAACTCCAGCGGACCGGCCGCGTCCATCACCTCGGCGTCCTTGCGGTCCTGCGGGCGGCGCCCCTTGCGCCGGTACTGCACGGCGCAGAAGAAGGCGACCAGGGCCGCCGTCCCGAAGGCGATGACCAGGCACGCCGTACCCGCCGGATCCCTCGACCAGGCACCGTAGAGGACGGCGGAGCCCGCGAAGAACACGGCGACGCCGCCGAACAGCATGGCCTCGGTCTTCATCGCGCTCCCTCCTCGAGGGACTGCCGCAGGACCTGGGGATGGTGCAGTTCGAAGGCGGGCGAGTCGGACCGCACCCGGGGCAGGGCCACGAAGTTGTGGCGCGGCGGCGGGCAGGACGTCGCCCACTCCAGCGAGCGGCCGTAGCCCCAGGGGTCGTCTTCCGTGACCCGTTGGCCGTACCGCGCGGTGTGCCAGACGTTGTACAGGAAGGGCAGCGTGGAGACGCCCAGCAGGAACGCGCCCGCGGACGAGAGTGTGTTCAGCAGGGTGAAGCCGTCGGCCGGCAGGTAGTCGGCGTAGCGGCGGGGCATGCCCTCCGTGCCCAGCCAGTGCTGTACCAGGAAGGTGAGCTGGAAGGCGGGGAACAGCAGCCAGAAGTGCAGTTTGCCAAGCCGCTCGTCCAGCATCTTCCCGGTGAACTTCGGCCACCAGAAGTAGAAGCCCGCGAACATCGCGAAGACCACGGTGCCGAAGAGGACGTAGTGCAGATGCGCCACGACGAAGTACGAGTCGGTGACGTGGAAGTCGATCGGCGGCGACGCGAGGAGCACACCGCTCAGCCCGCCCAGCAGGAACGTCACCAGGAAGCCGAGCGACCACAGCATCGGTGTCTCGAACGACAGCGACCCGCGGTGCATCGTGCCGATCCACGCGAAGAACTTGATCCCCGTCGGGACCGCGATCAGGAACGACATCAGGGAGAAGAACGGCAGCAGCACGGCACCCGTGGTGAACATGTGGTGCGCCCATACCACCGCGGACAGCATGGTGATCGCGGTCGTCGCACCGATCATCGGCAGATAGCCGAACAGCGGCTTGCGCGAGAACACCGGGAGGATCTCCGAGATCACCCCGAAGAACGGCAACGCGACGATGTACACCTCCGGGTGCCCGAAGAACCAGAACAGGTGCTGCCACAGGACGGCGCCGCCGTTCGTCGCGTCGAAGACGTGTGCCCCGAACTTCCGGTCGGCCTCCAGTGCCAGCAGCGCGGCCGTGAACACGGGGAACGCGGGCAGCACCAGGATGGAGGTGAACAGGACGTTCCAGGTGAAGATCGGCATCCGGAACATGGTCATGCCCGGGGCCCGCAGGCACATGATCGTGGCGATGAAGTTGACCGCGCCCAGTGTCGTCGACACACCCGTCACCACCAGGCCCATCGTCCACAGATCGCCGCCGGCGCCGGGCGTGCGGTAGGCGCTGTTCAGCGGGGCGTAGGCGAACCAGCCGAACGAGGCGGCCCCGGAGGGCGTCAGAAACCCGGACACCACCATCAGGCCGCCGAACAGGTACATCCAGTACGACAGGGCGTTCAGGCGCGGGAACGCCACGTCCGGCGCACCGATCTGCAGCGGCATCACCGCGTTGGCGAACCCGGCGAACATGGGGGTCGCGAAGAGCAGCATCATCACCGTGCCGTGCACCGTGAAGAGCTGGTTGTAGAAGTCCTCGGACATGAACTGCAGGCCCGGACGGGCCAGCTCGGCCCGCATCGCCATCGCCAGCACACCGGCGAAGAGGAAGAAGCAGAACGCCGTGACCATGTACAGACGACCGATCACCTTGTGGTCGGTCGTCGTGATCCAGTTCAGCACCGTGCGACCGAGAGGGGAGGGGGCGGTGGCCTTGCGCCGGAGGGTCGCGGTGTATTCCGACAGTTCTGTCATCGTCCTCCTCCACGCGCCGTCGCCCGCGCTGTCGCACCCGGCGCACGAGCCGGGCGGCACGCGGGCGCATCGCGGGTGCCCCGGCTCGGCCGGGGAAAACCGGCCGGGAGGAGGAAAGGGCCACCGTGCGGCTCCGCGATCGGAGCCGGCCCGCCGACCCGGCTCCGCCCCGTCGCGGGCGCCCGCCACCGAAGGGTTTGTTTCCGGCAGAGGGGTACCCGGAAAAAATGCTGACGATCTCTCTTCAATTGGCCGCTTCCGATGCCGCCTGGGGCGTGCTCGGCGCCTTCGTCGGCGGTCTCCTCATCGCGGGAGCCCTGGTGTGGGCCGTCCGGCTCGGCATCAGGGTGCGACGCCGGGAACCGTCGCCGCCACGCCCCTCCGACCAGCCGACCCGGCCGACCTCCGGACCCGTCATGGAGTCCCGGGAGGTCAGGGAGCCGAACGAGGTTCCGCGTGCGCAGGACGAGAGCGAGCGTCTCACCCCGCACGAGGTCCACGCCTCCGGCACCCGGCGCAGTGGGGAGCAGAAGCGCCCGCGCTGGAACTCCGGCTCCAGTGGCTCCTTCGGCAGCGGGGGCTCCGGTGCCACCTGACCGGAGCCGGCCCGTCCCGGCGGACCGCCGCGGCGCGGGAGACCGTGCCGCAGCCGTGCAGGACCGCGCCCATCGGGTACTCGGCGCCTGAGCGGCGGGGACCGGAACCGTCGCTCCGGGGGACCCCCGGGGAGACCCGGGAGACCTGTGGAGAAGGGACAAGCCATGGCCCAGCACGTACGCGACATCATGACCGCCGAACCCGTCAAGGTCGAACCGCAGACCTCGCTGGCGGCGGTGGCGCAGATCATGCGCGATCGGGACATCGGAGCCGTCCTCGTGACCGAGGAGGACCATCTGCGTGGCCTGGTCACCGACCGCGACCTCGTGGTGCGCGCGCTCGCGGAGGGAGCCGACCCGCAGGAGACGACGGTGGCTCGCGCGTGCAGTGAGGAGCTGGTCACCCTGACCCCCGACGAGGACCTGGACCGGGCGGTGCAGGTGATGCGCGAGCACCACATCCGCCGTATCCCCGTCGTCGAGGGCGGAGAGCCGGTGGGGATCGTCTCCCTCGGCGACCTGGCCGTGGAGCGCCAGCCGGAGTCGGCGCTCGGCGACATCAGCGCGGCGGAGCCCAACGTCTAGGACACCGCGGGCGGGGGGATCCGGGGCCGGGCATCAGCCCGGCCCCGCTGCCGCGCGTACGGCCGTCGCGGTGCCCGGCGGACGTCAGGTACGCGGAGGACCGGCCTGTTCGACACGCTCGGCGTCCCGCTTCTTGAGGCGCGCGGCTTCCTTGCGGACCTCGGCCTGGGTGGCGCGCTCCTTCTCCAGCCACTCGGGACGGTCCTTCTTCAGCGCCTCGATCTGCTCCGTGGTGAGCGCCTCGGTGATTCCGCCGCGTGCGAGGCCGGCGATGGAGACGCCCAGCTTCGCGGCGACCACCGGGCGCGGGTGCGGGCCGTTGCGTCGCAGCTCCCGCAGCCACTCGGGCGGGTTGGCCTGGAGCTCGTTCAGCTCGGCCCGGGAGACGGCACCCTCCTGGAACTCGGCGGGGGTGGCGGGGAGGTACACACCCAGCTTCTTCGCCGCGGTGGCGGGCTTCATCGTCTGGGTGGTCTGCTGCGACTTCATGCTGTCCAGACTATCGGCCGGATTCGGGCCCTTTGACCACGCCCGGTAACCTGGCGGGGTGACAGGCACGGATGCATCCCCCTCTTTCCGGCTCGTGTACGTCCCCGGGGCGACGCCCGCCAAATGGGTGCGGATATGGAACGAGCGCCTGCCCGATGTACCCCTCACCCTTCTTCAGGCGCCGGCGGCCGAAGCGCCCGAGGTGCTGCGCGGCGGCGAGGCGGACGCGGGGCTCGTACGGCTGCCGGTGGATCGCACGGTGTTCAGCGCGATCCCCCTCTACACCGAGACCACGGTGGTCGTCGTCCCCAAGGACCACGTGGTGGCAGCCGTCGACGAGGTGTCCTGCGACGACCTCGCCGACGAGGTCGTCTTCCACCCCCTCGACGATGTCCTGGGGTGGGAGCGACCGCCGGGCGAACCCGCCTTCGAGCGCCCTGCCACCACCGAGGACGCCATCGAACTCGTGGCGGCGGGCGTGGGCCTGCTCGTCGTGCCCCAGTCGCTGGCGCGGCTGTACCACCGCCGCGACCTCACCTACCGCCCGGTCGTGGACGCGCCCCAGTCGAGCGTCGCCCTGTCCTGGCCCGAGGACGCGACCACCGACCTGGTGGAGGACTTCATCGGGATCGTGCGCGGACGGACGGTCAACAGCACCCGGGGCCGCACCCCCGCTCAGCCCCCCGCCGAAGCCAAGCGTCAGCGCAGCGACGCGGCAGGGACCCGGCGCAAGCCCGCCCCGGGGAAGTCGACGGGCCGTAGTCCCCGCGGCGGTTCCGGCGGCCCCAAGGCCGCACGGCGCGGCAAGCCCCGTCGGCGGTCGTGACCGCGGCCGGACACTGCGCGGGAAACGACAGGACCCGGCGCGGAAGGACCGTGACCAGGGCCTTCGGCCGACGGCTCGGAGCCTCGCCGCGGGAGCCCTCCGGACCCGCCGCCACCCCGCTCACCACATGCCGACGAACCGTTCCTGATCAGTGAGCAGGAGCGAGTCTTGGACCCGTACCTGATCGCTGTGGGCATCCCGAACGATGTTGGATGTTCTGGTCGCCCGCTTTCGCACCGCGTCCGGTGACACGGATCGTGTCCGTGGTCCTGGGATGCGGGGGCGGGTTCGTCTTTCTCGCGGGTCTTCTCCGCGGCGAAGTCCGGGTCCCCGGTGGCGATCGCAAGGCGGTGGCGCTACGAGGACGCCGCGCCCGGCAGCCAGGCGCGAAGTACGCCGGCCCCGGGTCAGTTCGCCGCCGCGCGGCCGATCGACTCCACCAACGGCAGCAGGCGGTGCGGTACGCGTTCGCGCAGTGCCACCTCCGTCCGGGTGCGGACCACCCCGGGCAGGCTGATGAGCTTCTGGATGACGTCCTCCAGGTGTGCGTTGTCGCGTGCGACCACCCGGGTCAGCAGGTCGCCGCCACCGGTGATGGAGAACGCCTCCACGATCTCCGGCACACCCGCGAGCGCGTCGCCCACCTCGTCCAGATGCCCCTGCGTGACCTCGATGTGCACGAACGCCAGCACGGGGTGCCCGAGCGCGGCGGGGGAGAGGGACGGCCCCGTGCCGGTGATCACTCCGTCGCGTTCCAGACGGTCGAGGCGGGCCTGCAGGGTGCCCCGGGCAATGCCCAGGATGCGCGCGTACTCGCGCACGCTGGTGCGCGGCTGTTCGAGCAGCAGCCGCAGGATGCGGGTGTCGAGTCCGTCCACGGCCATGGTCCGTTGGCCTCCCGGTGGTATGAATGGATCCTGCTCGACTGTACCAATGGCCCAGTGACGAGTGCGCCGGTTGAGCCACTGCGGCTCTGATGCTTTTCTTAGGGGTATCAATGGCGCCGCGCAGCGCAGGACCGGTGACGAGGCCGGAATCCGTGCCCGCGGCGCCATTCCCATGTCCTTTGCGTCGCGATGGCATGAGAAGTGGGGGCGGACGGACGACGGTGACTCACCCGGCGCTGAAGAAGTTGAAGAAGATGTTCACGGCTCCGGATCCCGGGCTGTTCCGGCTGCGCGCGTCGCTGCGCGCGGTGCTCGGCATCGGCCTCGCCGTGACCGCGTGCGAGGCGGCCGGGCTGCCGCTGCCGGCCTCGGTCACCGGCGGGCTCGCCGCGCTGCTGGCGCTGTTCACGGTCGCCGACCCGACCGTGCGCGGCCAGGCGGTCACCACCGCGCTGCTGCCCGCCGTCGGCCTTCCCGTCCTCACGGTCGCGACCGCCCTGCACGGTGTGCCGACGGTGCGGGACGCGGTCTGGCTCGCGGTCGTCTTCACCGGTGTGTACGCCCGTCGCTGGGGACCGCGCGGGCACGCGCTCGGCATCTTCGCCTTCATGACCTTCTTCGTCGCACAGTTCCTGCACGCCGTCCCGGGACAGCTGCCGGAGCTGTACGCGGCCGTGGCGCTCTCGCTCGCCACCGCCTCGGCGGTGCGCTTCGGGGTGTGGTGCGTCGAACGCCGTTCGCCTCTGCCCGCCGCGCCGGCACCGCTCGGTGGCCGTGGCCTCGCCAGGCCCGCCACCCGCCAGGCCTTCCAGGCGACCGCCGCTTGCGCCTTCGCCATCGCAGCGGGCCAGGTGTTGTCCCACGAGCGCTGGTACTGGGCCGTCGGCACCGCATGGTGGATCTTCGTGAACACCGCCTCGCGCGGCGAGACGCTGGTGCGCGGCTTCCGACGGGTCGTCGGTACGGTCACCGGCATCCTCGCCGGACTGCTGGTCGCGGTGCCGCTGCACGGCGCCCCGGTGCCCACCGCCGTGCTCGTCGCCGTCTGCGTGTTCGGCATCTTCTACACGGCGGCCCCGTCCTACAGCTGGATGATGTTCTTCGTCACGGTGATGGCGGGCCTGCTGTACGGCCTCCTCGGCGTGCTGCACCCGGGGCTGCTCGCTCTGCGCCTGGCGGAGACGGGTGCCGGGGCCCTGGGGGCGGGCCTCGCCGTCGCGCTCGTACTGCCGATCACCACGCACACGGTCACCGACCAGTGGGTGCGCCGGGCCGTGCACGCGGTGCACGCCTGCACCGCCGCGGCGGCACGGAGGCTCGCGGGCGACCCGGAGGCGGACCCCGCGCCGCGCGCGGCGGAGCTGGAGGCGCTGCTGGGGCGCGTCCGCCAGGCGCTCGCGCCGTTGGTGCATCCGCTGAACCCACTGCGGGCGCGCAAGGCCCGGGCTCGCCAGGTGCTGGAGCTGCTCGACGAGTGCGCCCGTCAAACGCGCGGCCTCGTCGCCGTCGCCGCCGACCCGGACGCCTCGCACGACGCCCGTTTCACGGATGCGTGCCGGCGCGTCGAGACCGCGGTGGAGGCGCTGCTCGGAGCGGTCCCCGAACGCGCCCTGACGTCTCCCGCGGGCGTCCCGGGCCACCACCCCGGCGCCGAGCAGGCCCTCAGCCACCTCCACGGACTGGAACGGGCACTGATCGCCCTGGCCGTTCCGCTGCACGGTTCGTCCCCGGTCCGGGTCTGACGGCGGCCGTCCCGCAGCGGGGTCGGCGGCAGCCTTGCCCGTGACACGACCAAGGGCCCGTTCCTTCAGGAGCGGGCCCTTGGTCGTACGGCTGCCCGGCGGGTCAGCGCACCGGCGTCCCCTGCGGCTGCTGCGGGGCGATGCCCAGCGCAGTCGTGTACTTGGCGAGCGCGAGCTTGCCGATCGCCGGGTACGGGCCGAGCGCCTCGGCGGCGGGGCAGCCCGCTTCCTCGGCGGCCGCCTCCAGCAGCCCCGGCTCGAGCTCCGGACCGATCAGGTACGGTGCGAGCGCCAGCTGCTGCGAGCCCGAGGACCGCAGCTGCTCGGCCACGGACGTGATCGAACCTTCCTGGTCCAGCGCCGCCGCCATCACGGGGACGGCGAGCCGCGCGGCCAGCAGCATGCCCGTGATCCCGGCCGCCTGCACGGCCTCGTCGCCGCCGACGGAGGCCAGGATGATGCCGTCCGCGGCCGTTGCGACCGTGAACAGGCGGGCACGGTCGGCACGGGCCAGACCGGCCTCGGACAGGCGCACGTGCAGCGCCTCGGCGAGCAGCGGGTGCGGGCCGAGGGCATCGGTCAGGTCGGCCGCGACCCGGCTGTCCATGACGGCCTGGCGGACCCGGCGCAGCAGCGCGCTGTCCGGCCCGGCCAGCAGCGGCACCACCACGGCGACGGGGCCGTCGGGCTCCTTGACCTCCAGGCCGGCGGCGACCGCCTGCTCGTAGCGCGCGGTGCGCTCCTCGGCGGTGTGCGTGAGCACGGACTTCAGCGCGGGGAACTCCGAGTCGTCCCCGTCCAGGTAGCCGATGCGCGCGTCCAGGCCGGGCAGCTCGGAGCGCGCGATGCTCACGACCTCCTCGACGAGGCTGCGCGTGGCGGCGCTGGGCGTGCCCGGCACCGCGAGGACGAGCGCGGGCGCGCCCTCGGGAGCCACCACGGGTTCCGGGCGGCGGTGCCGCCCGGGCTGGCGGGGTCGCGGCATTCGTACAGGCAGGCCGGATGCGGGCCCAGTGGGGGAGCTCATGGCGCCGCATGCTACTGGCTTTGTGGGCTCCTCTGTTCGGGGAGGGTGCAGGTGAGCGGTATCCGTCCGGTTTTGTCTGATGAGTTACGTGCCGATGAGAAGTGATCGGTACGGTGTGACTTTCCCGGCAAGTACCAGGACGTAACTTCCCTCTCCCGGCAAGGGGAATCACTCGCTCTTTTCGGTCACGACATGTAACAGGCGTTCGTCGTCGGGGAGTGTGAGTGAATCGTTCGCAACTGCGAGCGCGATGCGCACGGCGCCGTACAGGGGGTCGCCCTCCGCGGGGACCAGGCGCGCCTGCGGCACCTGGCGTGCCAACTCGCGCCGCAGCGGTACGAGAAGGGGCTCGCCCATTCGGAACAGGCCCCCGGTGAGGGCGACGCGGGGCTCGCCCGAGGCGGGGCACACGGTGGCCGCGGATTCGGCCATGTGCCGGGCGGCCGCGCCCAGGATGCCGTCGGCGACCGGGTCGTCCGCGGCGCAGGCGGCCACTTCGGGAGCGAACGAGGCCAGCACAGCCGCCCGGTCGGGGCGCGGGTACACCTTGCCGGGCAGGCCGGTGACCGGGCCGAACATCGCCTCGGCCCGCGCCAGCAGACGCTCCGAACCGCCGGGCCGCCCGTCATGCGCGCGCAGCGCAGCCTCCAGCCCGGCCCGCCCGATCCACGCGCCGCCGCCGCAGTCGCCCAGCAGATGACCCCAGCCGTCCGCCCGGTGCCAGCTCGTCAGATCCGTGCCGAGCGCGATCAGGCCGGTGCCGGCCGCCACCACTGCGCCGGGGCGTGCGCCGAGCGCGCCCACGTAGGCGGTGACGGCGTCGGCGACCAGCGCCACCCTGCGTGCACCGAGCTCACGGGCCAGCGCGCCGGGAAGCCGGGCGCGCAGGTCGTCGCCCAGCGTGGCCAGACCTGCCGTCCCGACCGCGACCGCCCGCAGTTCGGCACCGCCGGCGTCCGCCAGTAATCGCCGTGTGATCGGCAGGAGTTGTTCGAGCAGATGCCCGGCATCGATCCCCCGGGCACCGGTGCGCACCGGCTCCCGGGACGTGCGTGGGACCGTCGCCGCCGAGGCCGGGCCGCCCCGCGGGGCGAGGGTGACCCGAAGGCCGGAGCCCCCGGAGTCCACTGCGAGCACGGCCTCTGGCAACGCGCCGGGTGCGCCCGCCGGCGGAACGGGCCCCGGCCCGGAGGGTGTCACGGCAGACGCCAGTCCACCGGCTGCCCGCCCTGCCGGATCAGCAGGTCGTTGGCCCGGCTGAACGGCCGTGAGCCGAAGAAACCCCGGTCCGCCGACATCGGCGACGGATGTGCGGACTCGATCGCCGGGAGATCGCCGAGCAGCGGGCGCAGATTGCGCGCGTCGCGGCCCCACAGGACGGACACCAGCGGCTTGCCGCGCCCGGCCAGCGCCCGGATCGCCTGCTCGGTGACCTCCTCCCAGCCCTTGCCACGGTGGGCTGCGGGACGGCGCGGCGCCGTGGTGAGCGCCCTGTTGAGCAACAGCACGCCCTGCCTGGTCCACGGGGTGAGGTCGCCGTTGGACGGCTGGGGCAGGCCCAGGTCGGCGGTCAGCTCCCGGAAGACGTTGATCAGGCTGCCCGGCAGCGGCCGTACCTCCGGAGCGACCGAGAACGACAACCCGACAGCGTGGCCCGGTGTGGGATAGGGGTCCTGGCCGACGATCAGGACGCGGACCTCGTCGAAGGGCTGCTGGAAGGCCCGCAGGACGTTCGGTCCCGCCGGGAGGTAGGTGCGTCCCGCGGCGATCTCCGCGCGCAGGAAGTCTCCCATCGCGGCGATCCGTTCGGCCACCGGCTCCAGGGCCTTCGCCCAGCCTGCTTCGACGATTTCATGCAACGGTCGTGCTGCCACGGGCGTCACCCTACTGCCGCGCGCGCACTGGCGATCAACCGGTGGCCCGTGGATGACCGGGAATGATCGCGCGGCAGGTGAACAGGGGCGTCAACCGGCGGATTGATGTCGGATCAGGCGATCACCGCCGCCCGTACGCACAGCACGTCCGGAAGATGGGAGGCGAGCTGCTGCCAACTGTCACCGTCGTCCGCCGACGCGTAGACCTCGCCGTTGCGGTTGCCGAAGTAGACGCCCGCCGGGTCCGCGTCGTCCGTGCACAGGGCGTCCCGCAGGACCGTGCCGTAATGGTCCTCGGTCGGCAGGCCCGCGGTGAGCGGCTCCCAGCTCTTGCCCGCGTCCGCCGTCCGGAACGCGCGGCATCGGCGACCGGCCGGGACGCGGTCCGCGTCCGCGTTGATCGGGAAGACGTACGCCGTGTCCCCGCGGTGCGGATGGGCGGCCACGGCGAACCCGAACGTCGACGGCAGGCCCTCGCCGATGTCCGTCCAGTGGGCGCCCGCGTCGTCGCTTCTGTACACCCCCCAGTGGTTCTGCAGATAGAGCCGGTCCAAAGCCGCCGCGTCCTGTGCGATCTTGTGCACGCACTGGCCGAACTCGGGGTTCGGGTCGGGCAGGAACACCGCGGAGACCCCGGAGTTGGACGGCTCCCAGCTCGCGCCGCCGTCCCGGGTGCGGAAGACGCCGGCCGTCGACACGGCGACCGTCACGGCCTTCGGGTCCCGTCTGTCGGTGACCACGGTGTGCAGGCCCTCGCCGCCCCCGCCCGGCACCCACTTGTCGCGCGTCGGATGCTCCCACAGGGGGCGCACCAGCTCGAAGGTCTCGCCGCGGTCCTCCGAGCGGTACAGCGCGGCCGGTTCCGTGCCCGCGTACACCACGTCCGGCTCCGCCGCGGCCGGGTGCAGCTGCCAGACGCGCTCCAGCGAAGCGCCGGTGCCCTTGGGGAACTTGACGGCGGGTCGCGCGGGCTCGGTCCAGGTGCGGCCCAGGTCGTCGGAGTGGAACACCGAGGGACCCCAGTGCGAGCTGTCCCCTCCGGCCAGCAGACGCGGGGTGGCGCCCCGGGTGTCGATGGCCACCGAGTAGACGGCCTGGGCGTTGAAGTACGGGCTTTCGTCGAACTCCCAGGCGCCGCCTCGTCGCCGTGCGATGAACAGTCCTTTACGTGTGCCCACGGTGAGCAGTACGTCGGCCATGCCGACCACCTCCGAAACGCCGTTGTTCCAGACATGGGCCAGTGTGCACCCCGGCACTGACAGTCACCCTCGTGGACGGGGTCACCGCAGGTCAGAGCCGTGTTTCCGAAGACCGGAGACGAAGGCGCCGGGCGAGAGGCGAGCCTTGGCGGCTTCGCGCGGGGACCTCGGACCAAGGGCCGGCGGACGTCGGGTGAGCAGTGGTGGGTCCGCTCGCGTATGGGAGGGCGGTCGGGGGGTGTCCGTGCATGCGTGAGGAGGATGCCGTCGATGAGGTGGCTGTCGTCGATGACGTTCCACGGTCGCAGGGTGTGGCTGTGGCGGTGGCGGCGCAATCCGCTGCGGCGCCGCAGCGATGCGCTGGAGGCCTGGGTGGTGCTGGCGGTCTGGGCCGTGACCGTGGTCGGGGGAGTGCTGACGGGATGGGCGGCGACGCACTCGGTGGAGCGAGGGCTGGCCGAGGAGCGGGCGCAGTGGCACCCGGTCGTGGCCCTGGTCACCCAGGACGCCCCGAAGGCGGGCGCCGCCGGGGCGCAGCGGGTGTGGGCGAAGGTGCGATGGACGGGTGAAGACGGTTCCTCGCACGCCGGGCAGGCCCGGGTGGCCGCCGGCAGCCCCACGGGCACGGCCGTCACCGTGTGGACGGACCGTGAGGGCTCCCTGGTGACACAGCCCGCCACCGAGTCCCAGGCGCAGGTCCGCGCGGCCATGGTCGGGGTGCTGGTGGGGGCCGGCGCGGCCGCGGTCCCGTTCGTGGGCGGACGCCTCCTGCGCGAACGCCTGGAACGCCGGCGCATGGCGCAGTGGGACGAGGCCTGGGCGCGGTTCGGGCCGCTGTGGGGCCGGATGACGGGCTGACCGGTGGCCGGCCGCAGGCGACCTGACCGTCGTCGATGTGCCGACGCCGGGGGACACCCCGCCGGGCGTGTCCCCAGTGCGCTAGACGTCCGCGCGGGTGGGCGAGGACAGGTCAGACGGAACGGTGGTACTGGTCCGGAATCCGAACCTCGCCGCCCAGTTCGCGGGCCGCGAGTCGGGCGAAGGAGGGATTGCGGAGCAGTTCGCGGCCCAGCAGCACGGCGTCCGCCTCCCCGTTGACCAGGATCTTCTCGGCCTGCTCGGGGTCGGTGATGAGTCCGACCGCGGCCACCGGAAGGGACGTCTCCGCCTTCACCCGGGCGGCGAAGGGCACCTGGTAGCCGGGGCCCGTCGGGATGTGGACGCCCGCCGCGTTGCCGCCGGTCGAGACGTCGAGGAGGTCCACGCCGTGTGTCTTGAGGTCGGCCGCGAAACGCACCGTGTCGTCGGCCGTCCAGCCGCCCTCGTCCAGCCAGTCGGTGGCCGAGATGCGGAAGAACAGCGGCTTGTCCTGCGGCCAGACCTCCCGCACCGCGTCGACGACCTCGAGCGCGAAGCGGGCGCGGTTCTCGTACGAGCCGCCGTAGGCGTCCGAGCGGTGGTTGGAGTGGGGGGAGAGGAACTCGTTGATGAGGTAGCCGTGCGCGCCGTGGATCTCCAGGACCTCGAAGCCGGCGGCCAGGGCGCGGCGGGCCGCGTCCGCGAACCGCCCCACGATCTCCTGGATCCCGGTCACGGTCAGCTCGGTCGGCACCGGGTGGCGTGCGTCGAACGGCACCGCGCTCGGCGCGAGCGGCTGCCAGCCGTGCGCGTCGGGGCCGACCGGCGCGCCGCCCTTCCATGGCCGGTCCGTCGACGCCTTTCGGCCGGCGTGCCCGAGCTGGACCCCCGGAGTCGTGCCCTGCTCCTTGAGGAAGCCCGTGATCCGCCGGAACACCTCGACCTGGGTGTCGTTCCACAGGCCGAGGTCGTACGGGGTGATGCGCCCTTCGGGGGACACGGCGGTCGCCTCGACGACGATCAGCCCCGTGCCGCCGGTCGCGCGCGCCGCGTAGTGCGCGAAGTGCCAGTCGGTCGGCGCGCCCATGGCCGGCCCTTCGGGCGCCGCCGAGTACTGGCACATCGGAGGCATCCAGAGGCGGTTCGGGACTGTCACATCGCGCAGCGTGAAAGGTTCGAAGAGCGCACTCACGGCGGACTCCATTCGGTGCGGTGCCGACTACGGACCCTTGTACGATAGCTGTCGTAGTACGGAAGATGTCAAACTACGATGGCCGTCGTACCATGAGGGGAGTCTCCCGGACGCCCCGCCGGACGGACCCCCGGACGAACTGGAGCCGTTGTGACCCCCGCCGCCCCCGCTCTCGGCAGCCGCGACCTTCCGCACCCGGTGCGTGAGGACATCCGTCTGGAGGCCGTGCTGCACGCGCTGTCCGACCCCATGCGGCTGCGGATCGTGCGGGAGCTCGCCGCCGTCGGCGACGAGCTCTCCTGTTCGCACTTCGACCTGCCCGTCACCAAGTCCACCACCACGCACCACTTCCGGGTGCTCCGCGAGAGCGGGGTGATCCGGCAGGTCTACCGGGGCACGGCCAAGATGAACGGCCTGCGCAGGGGCGACCTAGACGATCTCTTCCCGGGGCTCCTCGACACCCTGCTCGCCGCCGCCGCGCGTCAGGCCGTCCGCCTCCAAGACGGCTGAACCGGCCTTCGAGGGCAGGTGGTTGAAGAGCAGATTCAATACGATCGCGGTCAGACAGCCGGCGCTGATGCCGCTGTTCATCACCGTCTGGAACCAGTCCGGGAACTTCTCGTAGACCGTCGGCACCCCGACCGGCAGCATGCCGACCGCCACGGAGACGGCCACCACCGTCAGGTTGTGGTTGCCCCGGAAGTCGACGCCGGCCAGCGTCCGCAGTCCGCTCGCGGCGACCGTCCCGAACATCACCAGACCCGCCCCGCCGAGCACCGGCGCCGGAACGGCCGCGACCACCGCGCCCAGCTTGGGCAGCAGACCCAGCAGCACGAGCATGCCGCCGGAGGCCGCCACGACCCAGCGGCTGCGCACCCGGGTCATGCCGACCAGGCCGACGTTCTGTGCGTACGCCGTGTACGGGAAGGTGTTGAACACGCCGCCGAGAACCGTGGAGAGCCCGTCGGCCCTCAGGCCGTCCGCGAGGGAGCGCGGCTCGGCCCTGCGGCCGGTCATCTCGCCGACCGCGATCAGGTCGCCGGTGGTCTCGGTCATCGTCACCACCGCGACCACCAGCATGGACGCGATCGCCGAGGCGTGGAAGACGGGCGCACCGAAGTGGAACGGCGTGCTGATCCCGACCCAGTCGGCGTGCCCTACCCCGCCGAAGTCCGTGAAGCCGAACGGCACCGCGACCGCCAGCCCCACCGCGATGCCGATCAGCACCGCGATCCGGCTCAGGAACGCCGGCGCGAAGCGCTGCACCGCGAGCACGAGCAGCAGCACGAACGCAGCGAGGGCCAGATTCCTCGGCTCCCCGAAGTCCTTCGAACCCTGGCCGCCGGCGGCCCAGTTGCCGGCCACCGGCAGCAGCGACAGGCCGATGATCAGGATGACCGTACCGGTGACGAGGGGTGGGAAGAAGCGCAGGAGTCTGCCGAAGACGGGCGCCAGCAGCACGATCGCGAGGCCCGCGACGATCACCGAGCCGTAGACGGCGGGGAGTCCGCCGCCCGTCGTCCCGATGAGCACCATGGGGGACACGGCGGCGAAGGTGCAGCCCTGCATGATCGGCAGCCGTACGCCGAAGCGCCAGAAGCCGACGCACTGGATGAGGGTCGCGATGCCGCACACCAGCAGGTCGGCGGTGATGAGATAGGCGAGGTCGGCGGCCGGCAGTTTCATGGCGCCGCCGACGATGAGCGGTACCGCCACGGCGCCGGCGTACATGGCGAGGACGTGTTGGAGGGCGTAGGCGGACAGTTGGCGTATCGGGGGGACTTCGTCAACGGGGTGCACGGTGGACATGGGGGAGAACGTAAGCTCCTTGAACAGTTTGTTGATTTCAGGGGTGTTGCGGGGCTGTGTCGTGCGCGGCGGCCATCAGCGACCGCCAGTCCGGGAGCTTCACCACTCCCCGGCCCAGCGACGCCCCGAGTGCTGCCTCCGCCCGTTCGATCGCCAGCCATCCCGGCCACTCGACCGGCCGCACTCCGTCCGCCCGCAGGGCCGCGAGCGCGTCGTCCGGGACCTCGCGGGCGGCGAGGCCGGGCGCGTCCTGGAGCAAGGAGGTCACCGTCTCCTTCGCACAGGGGCGGTTCGTGCCGATGACGCCCGTCGGGCCCCTCTTGATCCACCCCGCCACGTACTCGCCGGGGGAGACCTCCCCGGCGCGCAGCACCCGTCCCGCCCGATGCGGCACCGTGCCGGTCTTCGCGTCGAAGGGCAGGCCCTCCAACGGCACTCCGCGGTAACCCACCGAACGCAGCACGAGCTGTGCCTCGATGTCCTCGTACCGCCCGCTGCCGGTGACCCCGCCCTGTCCGTCGGGCAGCGTCCGCTCGCAGCGTACGGCGCCCACCCGGCCCCCGTCGGCCAGTAGTTCGACCGGGCGCAGGAAGAACCGCAGCCGGACCCGCCGCGCCGCACCGCTCGGTGGTGCCGCGGCCCAGCCGCGCAGCACCTCCACGTTGCGGCGCTGGGTGGCCGGCAGCCCGGACGGATCGACGTACGCCGGGTCGAGCGCCAGTTCGGCCTCGTTCACGACCACATCGGTGTCCGGCAGGGTGCCCAGCTCGCGCAGCTCCTTGGTGGTGAAGCGGGCCTGGGAAGGGCCGCGCCGCCCCACCATGTGGATCTCCGTGACCTTGTTGGCGGCCAGCGCGGTGAGCGCCGCCTGCGGCATGTCGGTGGGGCTCAGGTCCGCCACCTCGCGGGCCAGGATCCGGGTCACGTCGACCGCGACGTTCCCGACGCCGATCACCACGGCCGCCCGCGCGTCATGCAGGAAGCCCTCCTCGAGGGAGTCCGGGTGTGCGCTGTACCAGGACACGAACTCGGTGGCCGACCAGCTGCCGGGCAGGTCCTCGCCCGGGATGCCGAGATGCCGGTCGGTCGCGGCGCCCACGCAGTAGACCACCGCGTGGTACAGCTCGCGCAGCCGGGTCACCGGCACCCCGCCCCCGCCCACCTGGACGCCGCCGAGGAAGCGGATCCGCTCGTGCTCCAGGACCGTGCGCAGATTGTTCTGCAGGGACTTGATCTTCTCGTGGTCGGGGGCCACGCCGTACCGCACCAGCCCGTACGGGCACGGCAGGCGGTCGAGAACGTCGACGCGCACCTGTGGATCCTGCTGGACCAGGCCCTGGGCGGTGTAGACCCCGCTCGGACCCGAGCCGACGACGGCGACATGCAGCACGGCGGAACTCCCTAGCGGAGGAGATCGCTGGTGGCTCCAGCATTGCACCGCGCACGGCGGGAGGGGAGGGGGCGTGCCGCTGGGCCGACGGGGTGCGGTGCGCGCTCCTTCTGTGCGTGGCTCTCCGCATGGTATGTGATCAGTCGCTTACCTTCCGTGTGTGCTGGAAGTGTCCTTTCAGGATTTTTCCGATCGATCCCGGCCGGATGTGCCGGTGGCCGTGTGGCCCGCCTGGGAAGTGCGGGAGCACGGGAGTGTCACGTCGTGGTACGCGGTCCGGCTCGATCTGCCCGACGGGGGCCGGGTCGACGTCCTCGCCGTGGTCGCGGGCGGCGGCGTTTCGATCGAGGAGGTGCGGGCCCAGCCGCCCCTGTCGCTCGGCGATCTGACGGCCCTCGTCGACTGGATCGAGGAACCGTTGCTCGAGGCGTGCGGTGCGGACTCCGGGTCGCCGTACGAGCCCCTGGGGGCGCCGGCGGACCGGCACCGGCCCGCCTGGCCGCGCGGCGTCGAGGGGTGGCGTCTGGTGGCCGAGGAGTACCGTGCTGCCCAGACCGAGGGCGTCGACCCGGTGTACGCGGTCATGTGTGCGACGGGCCGAAGCCGGCGCCGCTCACTGAAACTGATCGCCGGAGCGCGCGATGCCGGATTCCTGACGCCGCGTCATGCCCGGAGCTGACCGGGCGGGGCCCGCTCGGAGCGAACCCCTCACGACATCTCGCGCATCCGGCTGATCTCGCTCGTCTGCTGTGCGATCACATCGTCGGCCATCTCCTCGATCTGGATGTTGTTCCCCTCGGCCTTCGCGTCCGTCGCCATCGTGACGGCGCCACCGTGGTGTGTGATCATCAGCTTGAGGAACAGCTCGTCGAACGCCTTGCCCTCCGCCGCGCGCAACTGCTTCAGTTGGGCCTCGGTCGCCATGCCCGGCATCGCGTCGTGCTGGTGGGGGCTGCCGTGGTCGTCCTTCGCATGCGCCGTCAACCAGGCTTCCATCGAGGCGATTTCAGGCTCTTGTGCGGCAGTGATCCGTTCCGCGAGTCGTTTCACCCGGTCGGACTCCGCACGCTGCGGTGCCAGTCGTGTCATCTCGAGCGCCTGCCGGTGATGTTCGATCATCATCCGCGCATAGGAGAAGTCCGCCGCGTTCGGAGTGTCGTCCTCCGCGCGTCGCTTGCCGGCCTCCTCCGCGGAAAGCGTCTGCGCCGCCTCGCCGGGCTTTCCGGGGGCGATCACCGAAGGGCCGTTCGCGGCGGCCGAGTTGCCTCCCGACCCGGAGTCGCACCCGGTGATCAGGGCGATCGCCAGCGGCAGCGCCACCAGCGACATGACGGACGCGCGGCGGCGGAGAGCACGCGCGCGACCAAAGACGTTCGTTACGAGTGCATTGCCATCTGTTGATCTGCCCATGAGAAAGACGATACTTCGGAGGTCCGTGATCCGTTCAAGCCCGAACGGCTACCAGGGAGGACACAGTGACCCTGTCCCACGACCACCGAACGCGCCGCAGACGCCTGGGAGTCTGCGCCGTCGCGGCCGGACTCCTGGCCGCACTGCTCACGGCCCAACCCGCGGCCGCCACCCCCGACCCCGGAGACGTTCCCGCCTCGCGCGAGGTGTCCAAGAGCACCGAGAACCAGGCGAGGAAGGCGATCGCGGACGGCGCGATACCCGGCCAGGACGAGATCGTCCACTCCGCCAACGTCCAGCACCTCGCCAACATCCCCAAGGACGCGCTGCCCGGCTTCAACTCGGACCTGGCGTTCCAGGGCAGGTACGCCTTCGCCGGCAACTACGACGGCTTCCGCATCTTCGACATCGCCGACCCCGAGGCCCCGAAGACGGTCGCCCAGGTCCTGTGCCCCGGCTCGCAGAACGACGTCTCCGTCTCCGGCAATCTGCTCTTCCTGTCCACCGACTCCTCGCGCAGCGACAGCAGTTGCAACAGCACCACGCAGCCCGCGACCGAGAAGTCGTCCTGGGAGGGCATGAAGGTCTTCGACATCAGCGACAAGAAGAACCCCAGGTACGTCGCCGCCGTCGAGACCGCCTGCGGCTCGCACACGCACTCGCTGGTGCCGAAGCGCGACAACGTCTACATCTACGTCTCCTCGTACTCGCCGAGCAGCACGTTCCCCGACTGCCGGCCGCCGCACGACGGCATCTCGGTGATCAAGGTGCCGCGCAAGGCACCCGAGAAGGCCGCGGTGGTGAGCTTCCCGGTGCTCTTCCCCGGTGAGGGACCGGACGGCGGCGGAAACCCCGGCGCACCCACCAACCCGGGCGTCTCCAAGACCACCGGCTGCCACGACATCACCGTGCTGCCCTCCAAGGACCTCGCGGCGGGCGCCTGCATGGGCGACGGCATCCTGATGTCCGTCAAGGACCCGGAGCATCCGAAGGTCATCGACCGGGTCCAGGACAACGTGAACTTCGCGTTCTGGCACTCGGCCACCTTCAACCAGAAGGCGGACAAGGTCGTCTTCACCGACGAGCTGGGCGGAGGCGGCGGGGCCACCTGCAACGCGCAGATCGGGCCGAACCGCGGCGCCGACGGCATCTATGACATCGTCGGCAAGGGCGAGAGCCGCAAGCTCGTCTTCCGCGGCTACTACAAGATCCCGCGCCACCAGGCGGACACCGAGAACTGCGTCGCCCACAACGGGTCGCTGATCCCGGTCAAGGGCCGCGACCTCATGGTCCAGGCCTGGTACCAGGGCGGTGTCTCCGTCTGGGACTTCACCGACTCCGCGCGCCCCGAGGAGATCGCCTACTTCGAGCGCGGACCGCTCACCACGGACACCCTCACCGTCGGCGGCTCCTGGTCGGCGTACTACTACAACGGGTACATCTACTCGAACGACATCGCCAAGGGGTTCGACGTCCTGAAGCTGACCGACCGCCGCACGGACCCCGCGCAGCGGGTCCGACTCGGTGAGCTGAACGTCCAGACGCAGCCGGACTACTTCGGCTGACCGCTGCTCTCCGGCGGGCGGTCCTCCGTCGCGAAGAACCGCGACAGATCCGCGTCGTACGCCTCGTCGGTCCCCTCGGGGGCCGGCGGGGCACCCATCTCCCAGGCGAGGCCGTACCGCTTGAACAACTCGGCCCGCAGGACGGCAAGCGGCATCGGAACGCCCGGCACCAGCGCCGCGTAGACCGCGCCCATCAGCAGGACCCGCAGCATCGGGTAGTCGGTGTCGGGGGCCGTGGAGCCGTGCCGTGCGACCGTGTCCCGCAGCAGCTCCGCCAGCCGCTTCTGCTCGGGGCACTGCACGAACCCCTCGGCCTGCAGGATCCCCGCCATGTGCTGCCGCATCAGCACGGGGTGGTGCACGGTCAGGCCCAGGATCGCGTCGATGGCCCGCGCCATCCGCTCCCGGCCGTCCTCCGTGCGCGGCTCGCGCTCCAGCGCCTCCTCCAGGGTGCGGTGCATCAGCCGGTGCACGGCCGACTGGAGGAGCTGCCGCTTGCCGGGGAAGTAGTACGACACCAGGCCCCGCGCGGAGCCGGCGCGGTCCGCGATGTCGCCGAGCGTGGTCGCGTCATAGCCGCGCTCGCTGACCAGTTCGACGGCCGCGTGCAGAAGCCGTTCGCGGGAACGCCGCCGCAATTCTTCATTGACCGAGGCGCTGCGCGGCGACATCCTGGACTCCTGCGTTGACTGGCTGCCAGCCAACTATACTCAGTGCGTCCCGGGACCGCGCCCTCGCAGGCCGGCCCCGGACGGCGCCTGCCCCGGGCCACACGGGGGATGGTCCAGGGCAGGCGCGCGCCTCTTCTCTCCCGCCATCGGTGTCGCACGGCCGGTCGACCCTCCCTAGTGCTGTGGCCGGAAAGGTTCACCGGCTCGCGACGCCCGGCACGGCACCTCGCCGCGTTGTCGCATCGCCCGAGTACATCCGGTACGCGGGCGACGCTCCGCCGTGCGATGCACCGCACCGGACGCCGCGAGCCTTCCGGCAAACCTTTCCGGCCACAGCACTAGAGTGGTCAGCAGTCACCGAGGAGGCGTACAGACATGGATCAGGACCAGATCCTGGGCAGGATTTCGGCCATGGTGGAGGAGGAGCGAGCCCTGCGCGAGGCGCTGTCGTCCGGCCGCATCGACAGTGCGACGGAACAGGAGCGCCTCGGCGAGGTGGAGCGCGCCCTGGACCAGTGCTGGGACCTGCTGCGCCAGCGCCGCGCGAAGGCGGAGTTCGGTGAGAACCCGGACGAGGCACAGGTCCGCCCGGCGTCGCAGGTCGAGGGCTACGAGAGCTGAGGGCCTGGGCGCGCGCCCGGCTCAGCCGATCAGGTCCAGCACCGGGCGGAGCCCGTCCGGGCGCTCGGTCACCGTGCGGTGCTCCACGAAATGCGCCGCGCAGCCCAGGTCCGCCGCGCCGCCGTCGGCGCGGCGGTCGTCGCCGACCATCAGTGTGTCCTGAGGAGCGACGCCGAGCGCGTCGCAGGCGAGCCCGAACAGTCGGGTGTCCGGCTTCTGGATGCCGTGCTCGTACGACAGCACGTACGCGTCCACATACCGGTCGACGCCGTGCTCGCGGAAGACCGGCCGCAGGTCCCAGCCGATGTTGCTGACCACGCCGACGGCCACCCCGCGCTCGCGTAGCGCGGCCAGCACCTCCACCGTGTCGGGGTAGGGCCGCCAGGCGGCGGGCGTCATATGACGGTCGTACAGCGCGTCGTGCAGACGCGCGTCCGGCAGTTCCACCCGGCGGGAGAGCCCGGTGAACGCGGCCCGGTGAGCCTCGGCGCTGCGGTCCCGCACCGCCCACAGCGCGGACAGGTCCTCCGGGAGCGGCCCCGTGGGCGAGGCACCGCCCGCCAGCGCGCCCGCGGCCTCCAGTCGCCCCGCCAGCCGCAGCAACTCGCTTTCGGGCAGCGTCACGTCGGCCTCCGCGAGCACCGCGCGCAGCCACGACTCGGTCGACTCGATACGGAAGAGGGTCCCGGAGAAGTCGAAGAGCACGCCTTTGATCCCCATGGGGCTGATCCTTCGTGACCCGCCCCCCACGGTCAAGGACGCCGTTCGCGCCGGACCGGCTCTTCCTCCCCTTGGCACCACCGCTCGTACGACGCCACCGCGAGCGCGACCAGCAGGGCCCCCAGCAACCAGCCGCCCAGCACGTCCGACGGCCAGTGCACGCCCAGCCAGACACGCGTCAGCCCGACGCCCACGACCGAGACCACGGCCACCGTGAGCGCCGTACACCACAACAGGCGGCCGGCGCCGTGGCGGTGCAGGAGCCACAGCAGCAGTCCGCACACCACGGTCGCCGTCATGGCGTGACCGGAGGGGAAGGCCGCGTAGTGGGCGGAATCGACGGGATTCGGCCACACCGGACGGGGTCGGCCGACAGCCGCCTTGAGCGCGTTCTGCGCCAGCGCCGCCAGCGCGCACGTGGCCGCCACCCACAACGCGAGCAACCATGCTCTGCGCTGCCACAGCAGCCAGACCACGGCGGCAGCGCACAGGGCGCGCATGGTCTGGGGGTCCCACACCCAGTCCGTGAGGATGCGGGACGCGTGCGTGATTCCGCGGTGTTCGACCGCCCAGCGGTGTGTGGTGGTCGCGATGTCGGCGTCGAGCGTCATGAGCGGACGCCAGGAGACGGCGACCAGCACCAGGAGCAGCACTGACGGGGCGGCGAGGGCGGCGGCGGTGAGCGCCGCGGTCCGCGGGGCCGGAGGGCGGGACGGTGAGTCGACGGGCGCTGGGTGCATACCGTGATCCTCGCCGACACGTGCGGCCACCGGTCAAGCCCTGGCCGCCGGGCGCCTCCCGTGACTACCCGAGTGCGCGCAGCCCCGGTACGAACGCCACCAGCACCGGAATCACCGGGACCAGCGCCGCGGTCGCCGTCAGCCGCAGGCGCCGCGCCGCCGGAAGCCGGTCCGGGGGAGTGAGGAGGCGGTGCACACGCTGCGGAACGTGGGCCTGCGGGGTGGGGCAGGGCCCGAACACGCCACGGTCCTCATTGAGTTCCACCAGCGCGAGCGCGGTGGTGAGGCGGCCGTGGCGGCGCGAGGCCATGTCGTCGGCGGCGAGTTCGACCAGCCGGTGCATCTCGTCGCGGAACGCGGCGAAGACGGGCACCTGGGGAAATCCGTTGGCCAGTGCGGCCGAGGAGTGCAGCAGCCAGTCGTGCCGGGCCCGCGCGTGGCCCTGCTCATGGGCGAGCACCGCGTCCAGCTGCCTGCCCTTGAGCCGGCGCAACGCGGCCGTCGTGATGACCAGTTGGGGTGCCGGCCCCGGCAGCCACCAGGCGTCCGGGCGCTCCCCCTCCAGCACCACCAGGCGGTCGCCGCGCGGCTCCTCGCCGGGCAACAGCGGGGCCCGCACCAGCAGTTCGGTGCGACTGTGCCGACGGCGCGCCCGTGCCCGGGAGACTTCCCGGACCAGCATCGCCGCGCTCCACACGCCACCGCACGCCAGCGCCACGGCGGTCGTCGCGGCCCAGGGGCTCCCCGTGTTCAGCGCGTACGCGGCCACGACCGAGTGCGGGGCGGGGGCGAACACATGGCCCCGCACGGCCGCCCACGCGGCGGCCGCGCTCAGCGTCATCGACAGCACGCAGCACACCAGGACCGCCGCCACCACGCACTGCCACACCCACAGGGCGACCACCGGTTCGCGGTCCGGCCAGTCCGCCCGGGCGAGCAGCCGCGGAGCGAGGACGGCGGTCAGCGCGCCGAGCAGCAGCAGTGCCGCGGGGACCATCATGGGCCGAAGCCTATGAGCCGGGCGGGGGCACGGCCTATGTACTGTCGCGGCAAAGTGACGCACGCCACGGATGCGCGGCGTCCTGTTCCGCCGCCGACCTGATGCCGGCTCCGCCCGACGCCCGGCTCACAGCGTAAGGAGCATCGCCAGCATCGCGATCGCCATGGACAGGCGGCAGGCACGCGCGAGTTCGGGCCGGTCGCCCCACCCCGCGCCCGGCGCACCCCCGGCCGCGGCCACCGACACCGCGGGCACCAGCCGTACCCCGGACCTCAGCACATAGACCGTGAAGTAGAGCAGCAGTGTCCCGGTCAGCAGCGATACGCCGCCGTGCGTGTGGTGTCCGTGCGAGGCGGCCATCGCCGCCGCCATGTAGACCATGGCGCACGCGCCGACCAGATGGTGCAGATGGTGGGCGCCGCCCCGGGCCTCCCACAGGGCCCGTACGGCCGCCCCGCCGAAGACCACGGCGTACGCGATCCACACGGCCCGCGGCGGCACGGCGACCGCCGCGGGCACGGCCATCACCGCCATGCCGAACCCCATCAGCGCCTCGCCGCCCGCGGCGCGGCGCTGCTCCTCGACGGTGCTGCGCATCCGCAGCAGACAGTAGGCCCCGGTCGCCGCGCACAGCGCGACGAGCAGCCAGCCGGGCGAAGCCGGTCCGTGCACCGCGCACCTCCCCGCTGGACGGTCTCGGACGGTCACCGGGGGCATGCCCGTGACGCAGGGTGCACACGCAAGCGCACAGGGGTACAGGGGGGAGCGCGGGGCGGCGCGGTAGGCCGGGCGTGGTCGCCGCAATCATTTACGAGTAAAACACCTGTTAAGCTTATGTCCATGAGCAGTGTCACACCCCGAACCTCCCGAGTGCGCCCTTTGCCCCTATCCGGCCATCTGCGCCTCGGCAGGCCCTCGGAGATCTGGTTCAAGCCCGCACTGAGCGTGGTCGCCGCGATCGCCCCGCCGAACCTGACGCTGCTCGCCCTCGGCCGCCTGGACCTGGCCGTCTACACGATGGCGGGCTCCCTGTGCGCCCTCTACGCGCACAACCGCCCGTACGCGGCCCGCGCCCTCACCCTCGTCCGGGTCGTCCTCGGCATGCTCGGGGGTTTCGCCGTCGCGCTGGTCGCCGCGTCCCTCACCGCGAACGCCGTGGTCCTGGTGACCGTGGGCGCCCTGCTGGCGGCGGTGCAGAAGGCGCTCTGCGACGCGACCCGCGTCGGGCCGCCCGGCAATGTGATCTTCACCTTCGTCAGCTCGGCGTCCCTGTTCGCCCCGCAGACCCTCGGTCAGGTCCCCGCCCACCTCGGTCTCGCCGCCGCGGCGGGCGCCTGGTCCTGGATCGTCGGCATGGCTCCCGGCCTGCTGCGGCCGCACGGCCCCGAGCGCCGCGCCACCGCCCACGCCCTGAGCGCCGCCGCCGTGTTCGCCGAGACCGGTGCGGCCACCGCCCGGGCCGGTGCCGCGGCCGCCGTGCACACCGCCTGGCAGTCGCTGCTGTCCACCGGCTCTGCATCTCGGTGCGCGCTGGCGCGGCTCGTCGTCCGTGCTGAGGTCGCGCTCGCGGCGCCCGGCGACACCGACCCCGAGCGGCTGCGCGCCTGGGCGCGCGACCTGCGCGCAACCGGGCCCCTCCCGCTCCCGGACGACCTGGGCGGGACCGCCGACGAACTCCTCGGTGTCGAGGCCGAACTCGCGAGCCCGCGGCGCCCCCTGCACCGCAGGCTCGGCCCGCTCGCCCCCATCGCCCTGCGCACCGCCCTCGGTTGCGCCCTCGCCGGATACGCCTCCCTGGCGCTGGGCGTCGGCCGCCCGTACTGGGCGCTGGTCACCGCCGCCTCGCTGTACCAGGCCAACGTCACCCTCACCTGGCGCCGAGGCGTCCAGCGCGTCATCGGCAACCTCCTCGGCGTCCTCCTCTTCGCGGCCATCGCCCCGCTCGCTCACCTGAACCAGCTCGCCCTGGTGCTGTGCGGCCTGGTCTTCAACTTCGGCGCCGAGGCGCTCATCAGCCGCAACTACTGGCTCGGCAGCGTCTGTGTGACGCCGATGGCCCTGCTCATCACCGAGTTCGCCCGCCACCAGGAGCCCGCCGCGCTGATGGCCGACCGGGTCCTGGACACCCTCATCGGAGCGCTGGTCGGCTTCGTCGCCGCGATCGTCGTCACCAATCGGCGTGCCGGCGACCGTCTCGACCACGCCCTCGCCGCCGTCGACCGCGCCCGCGAGCGCGCGACCCGGCTGCTGGCCGCCGGGCACGCCGAGCCAGGAACCCTGGAAGCCGCACGCCGCGCTCTCGCCGCGGCCCTCGTGGAACTGCGCGCCACGGCCGACGCCGCGGCCGGAGAGTGGTGGCAGCGCGCCCTGCCCGAGGAGCGGGTGCTTCGCACCGAACAGGCCGGGGACCGTACGCTCGCCGCGACGGTACGACGGCAGGGACTGCACACCTCGGAAGGCGCACGGACATGACGGCTGTGAACGGACCGACGACACGGGCGCAGGGCGGTGCGGCCGGACCGGGGCCCGTCGCGGACGACATCGTCGCCGCCGTCGTGCGCCAGTGGCGGGCCGTCCGCCCCGACATCGACACCGGGCCCATGGAGATCATCGGGCGGGTCAACCGCTGCGCCGCCCTGCTGCAGCAGGCCGAGGACGCACCGCTGCGCCGCGCCGGCCTCACCAGGCCGGAGTTCGACGTCCTCGGCACGCTGCGCCGCACGGGGCACGAGCTGACGCCCGGGGAGCTGGCCCGGGAGACCTTCTCCTCCGGCGCCGCGGTGACCAAACGGATCAAGCAGCTCGCCGAGCGCGGCCTGGTCGAGCGGCGCGGGGACTCCCGTGACCGCCGCGTGGCGCATGTGCGTCTGACGGATGCGGGCCGCGAGCTGGTCGACGCCGTCCTGCCCGAGCAACTGTCGTACGAGACCGCCGTCCTGTCCGGGCTCGGCACCGACGACCGGCGCCAACTCGCGCAATTGCTGGGTGAGTTGCTCGTCCAGCTGGAAGGCCGGCTCGGCGCACCGCGCGGCTGAGGGCGCACACCCGGAGACTTCACGATCACGACCCGTTGACGCCGGTCGAGCGGCACTTCTACGGCCGGACCGGCAATTCGATCAATGTCCGATATATCGACGTGCGCCGAGGCGGGGCGGCACCCGGCTCGAAGACCGGCCCTGGCCCGGGCGCCGCTCGGCTCGCCGGCGGGTCCCCCTGACCACGCCAAGGCCATCCCCCGGGGGGAAGCATCAGGTCCCCGGCCGGTACCGCAGGGGGTGGTCGGCCGGGACCTCGACGAGCACGATCTCCGTGCCGTCCGGGTCCTCGATCCACATCTCGATCAGACCCCACGGCTCCTTCACCGGCTGCCGCACGATCGCGACCCCGGCGTCGGCCAGCTCCGTGTGCGCCAAGGCCACGTCCGGTACCTGCAGCCAGAGCTTCAGGGCCGGTGAGGGCGGGGTCTCGCTGCGGCCCGCCACCTCAAGGAAGCCACCGCCGAGGAAGTACACGACCCCGCGATCGGGCCCCGTACCGAACTCCCTGTAGACCGGGAGCCCGAGTTTCCCGCCGTAGAAGTCCCGGGACCGCTCCGGATCGGCCGGGCGCAGAAGGGTGCGGCTGCTCAGTACGTGGACCATGCATGCGGAGCCTAGTGGGCGGGTTACCCTCATCGGTGCCCGCGCCGCGCCACGGAACACGGAGAAGCATCCCAATGGACAGCCCCGCCACCGCTGACACCGCCACGACCGGTCTGACCTTCCGCGACGCCACGGAGGCCGATGTGGACGCGCTGGTCGCGCTGGTCGAGTCGGCGTACCGCGGCGACTCCAGCCGGGTGGGCTGGACCACCGAGGCCGACATCCTCGAGGGCCGGCGGACCGACCCGGAGGGCGTGCTGGAGGTGATCAAGTCGCCCGACAGCCGGCTGCTGACCGTGGAGCGCGAGGGGGCGATCATCGCCTGCTGCCAGCTCGAGCACCGCGGCGACCACGCCTACTTCGGCATGTTCGCGGTCAACCCCACGCTGCAGGGCGGCGGCCTCGGCAAGGTGGTCATCGCGGAGGCGGAGCGCACGGCCCGTCAGACCTGGGGCGTCAAGGAGATGCAGATGACCGTCATCTCCGTCCGGGACGACCTCATCGCCTGGTACGAGCGGCGCGGCTACCGCCGTACGGGACAGATGAGCGCCTTCCCGTACGGCGACGAGCGCTTCGGCATCCCCCAGCGCGACGACCTCCGGTTCGAGCTGCTGGTCAAGCCGCTGGTGTGACCGCGGGCGTGGAGGTCACGCCGTGAAGCGGCCGGTGCGCTTGATCTCCGGGTAGTCGGTGGTCGCGCCGTCCAGCTCCAGGGCGCGGACGAGGCGGAGGTGTTCCGGGGTGTTGACGACCCAGCCGATGATCCTCAGGCCCGCCTCGCGCGCGTGCTCGACGACCTCCAGGGTCAGCCGGCGGATGTTGAGGCACACGGTCGCCGCGCCGGCCTGCACGGCCCGCTCCACGACGTCGGTGCCGTAGCGGTCGGCGATCAGCGCCGTACGGACGCCCGGCACCAGCCGGGCGATCTCCCTGACCGCCTCGTCGTGGAACGAGGACACCTCCACCCGGCCGACCAGGTCCCGGCGGTGCATCACCTCGGCCAGTGCCTGTGCCGCCGCCACGTCCTTGATCTCCGCCTGGATCGGTGTCCTCACCGCGTCCAGGACCTCCTCGAACACGGGGACGCGCTCACCCCGGCCCGCGTCGAGCGCGCGCAGCTCGGCGAGGGGCTTCTCCGTGATGGGCCCCGTACCGTCGGTCGTACGGTCCACCTGGTCGTCGTGCATGACCGCGAGTGCACCGTCCTTGCTCAGACGCAGATCCAGCTGGATCAGATCGAGGCCCGCGCGTTCGGCGGCGACGAAGGACCGGAGGGTGTTCTCGGGTTCGACACCCATCACTCCGCGGTGACCGATGGTGAGGAAGTTCAAGGTTCGGCTCGCTTCCGTCGACGGCGGCTCGGGCAGCCGCGCGGCGCTCCCGGACCGGCGCGGCTCGGCCGCAGCCTAGTGGCCCGGCCGCGCCCCGAACCCGTCCGTGCCGGGGCCCCGGGCGCACGGAACGGTGCGAAACCGGACTTGGCGGCCGGTCCGGTGTCACCCCGGGGTGGGCGCGTCTCCTCCGTGTTGACCGTTCCGTGCTCCACGCCCGATGGCCGGAAGTCGCCTCTTCGTCCTGCGGGTGGGGACCGAACAAGCGTTCAGCGGAAGTCGTCGCCTGTTTCGTGTATCACAGGAAAATGAACGGTGAAGGCCTGGCCTGGCAGGATAATTTGTCGACCGCCCTCTTGCTGGGAGAAACTCCGTATGCATACGGTGTGCCTACGTGAGGTTCTCCCGTGAAGGATGGGTCATGACGGAAATTCTTGTGCAGGTGGGCTCGGAGGAGCGGGTTCCTCCGCAGGACAGGGTGGTGGACCACCCGGCTTGGCCCGTGCTCAAGGATGCCGTGGAGCAGATCCGGCCATGGCAGGCCAAGGACGGTTCGATCGACTTCGACGCCGAGGGCGCACCGGAGCGTGCGGAGGCGGAGGGCGCCGTGCGTCGTGCGGCGCAGGCCGTGGAGGAGCTCTCCCCGCTGCTGCCACACGACGCCGCCTACCACGAGGCGCTCGTGAAGGACCTGCGCCGGTGGGCCGACGAGGGCTTCCAGTTGCCCGACTTCCTGGACTCGCTGCTGGCCTTCCAGCCTGCCGCCAGGCGCGAGGACGGCCTCCAGCACCTGGTCGTCTTCCCGATGTACACGCAGAACGGCAACCCCGACCGCAACCTCGAAGCGGTCGTGCTGCGCATGGTCTGGCCGGACTGGCTGGCCGAGCTGGAGCGCACCCGCTACGACAACCCGCTGTTCTGCGGGATCAAGTTCGAGGACTTCACAGCGGGCTACGACACCAACTCCGCCGTCCTGTTCCCGGAGACCATCGCCGTACGCGAGGCGCCGCAGCGGTTCTCCTGGGGCGGTATCTTCTGCGACCGCGAGGCCGCCCGCTTCCGTCGCGTGACCGCGGCCGCCGTCGACATCCTGGGCCTTGAGCTGCCCGAGGACATCGCAGCGATGGTCCACGACCAGAAGCGCTGCGAAGAGGCCTTCGTGCTCTGGGACATGGTCCACGACCGCACCCACAGCCACGGCGACCTGCCGTTCGACCCGTTCATGATCAAGCAGCGCCAGCCGTTCTGGATGTACGGCCTCGAGGAGCTGCGCTGTGACCTCACCGCCTTCAAGGAGGCCGTGAAGCTCCAGGCCGACGGTGTGCCGCAGGCCCGGGACGTGCAGTACGCGGTGCTGTTCGACCGTATGTTCCGCTTCCCGGTCACCGGCGAGCGCGTGCGCAACTACGACGGCCTCGGCGGGCAGCTGCTCTTCGCCTACCTGCACAAGCACGACGTCGTCCGCTGGACCGACAACAAGCTGTCCATCGACTGGGAGCGCGCCCCGCAGGTCACCAACCAGCTGTGCGCCGAGATCGAGAAGCTGTACAAGGACGGCATCGACCGCCCCAAGCTCGTGCACTGGTTCGCCGGATACGAGCTGGTCTCCACCTACCTCGCCCCGCACCCGGGCTCCAAGTGGGCCAAGGGCCCCGACGCCCTCGATCTGACGCAGCCGCCGCGTAAGCTCGTGGACGACGTGCTTCCGGACGAGTTTCCGCTGAGCATGTTCTATGAGGCGTTGCAGAAGAAGCTCAAGAACGTGATCGCCTCGACCAAGGGCATCACGGCTCAGGCGGCCGAGCGGGTCGCCGCGTGAGCGCCCCGGCAACCGGTACGGCCGCTCGGCAGGAGGCGAAGATGCGGAACGGGAACGGGCCACTGACCGGCGCGGTGATCGCGGTGGCCGGCGCGGGCGGACCGGCCGGCCGGGCGGCGCTGCTCCGGCTCGCCGAGGCGGGGGCCACCGTCGTCGGCTCGGACAACGACCCGGAGCGGCTCGCGGAAGCCGTGGACGCGGCCCGCTACGCGTACGGCGGCGCCACCGTCACCGGGGACACCGTGGACCTGCTCGACCTGCAGTCCACCCGCGACTGGGCCGCCCACGTCGAGAAGGACTTCGGCCGGGTCGACGGTGTGGTGCACCTCGTCGGCGGCTGGCGCGGCAGCGAGACCTTCACCAGGACCAAGCTCGACGACTGGGACCTGCTCGAACTGCTGCTCATCCGCACGGTGCAGCACACCTCGCTCGCCTTCTTCGACGCCCTGCAGCGCAGCGACCGCGGCCGGTACGTCCTGATCAGCGCCGCGGGCGCGAGCAAGCCCACCGCGGGCAACGCCTCCTACGCCGCCGCGAAGGCCGCCGCCGAGGCCTGGACGCTCGCCATGGCCGACGCCTTCAACAAGGCGAAGGGCGAGGGCGAGCTGACGTCGGCGGCTGCCATCCTGGTGGTGAAGGCACTGGTGCACGACGCGATGCGCGCCGAACGCCCCAACGCGAAGTTCGCGGGCTTCACCGACGTCAAGGACCTGGCCGAGGCCGTCGCCGGCGTCTGGGAGAAGTCCGCCACCGAAGTGAACGGAACCCGTCTGTGGCTGACCGAGAAGCCGTGAACCCTCCCAGGACCGACGCGCGCCGTCATCACGACCCGGAGGTCCGCGGTTTCGCCAGCGACAACTACGCCGGGGCACACCCGGAGGTGCTCGCCGCCCTGGCCCTGGCCAACGGCGGGCACCAGGTCGCGTACGGCGAGGACGCGTACACCGAGAACCTCCAGCGAATCATCCGCAGCCACTTCGGTGCCACGGCCGAGGCCTTCCCGGTCTTCAACGGCACCGGCGCCAACGTCGTCGCGCTCCAGGCGGTCACCGACCGCTGGGGCGCGGTGATCTGCGCGGAGTCCGCCCACATCAACGTCGACGAGTGCGGGGCGCCGGAGCGTGTGGGCGGCCTCAAGCTGCTCACCGTGCCGACCCCGGACGGCAAGCTCACACCCGAGCTGATCGACCGGCAGGCGTACGGCTGGGAGGACGAGCACCGCGCGATGCCGCAGGTCGTCTCGATCACCCAGAGCACCGAACTGGGCACCCTCTACACGGCCGACGAGATCCGCGCGATCTGCGAGCACGCCCACGCGCACGGTATGAAGGTGCACCTGGACGGCTCCCGCATAGCCAACGCGGCCGCCTCCCTGGACGTGCCGATGCGCACGTTCACCAACGCGGTCGGGGTCGACATCCTCTCCCTGGGCGGGACGAAGAACGGCGCGCTGTTCGGCGAGGCCGTGGTCGTCATCAACCAGGACGCCGTCCGCCGCATGAAGCACCTGCGCAAGCTGTCCATGCAGCTCGCCTCCAAGATGCGCTTCGTGTCGGTGCAGTTGGAGGCCCTGCTCGCCAAGGACCTCTGGCTGCGCAACGCCCGCCACGCCAACGAGATGGCCCAGCGCCTCGCGGAGGGCGTGCGCGCGGTCCACGGAGTGGAGATCCTCCACCCGGTCCAGTCCAACGCCGTCTTCGCGCGGCTGCCGCACGACGTGAGCGAGCGCCTGCAGAAGCGCTTCCGCTTCTACTTCTGGGACGAGGCCGCGGGCGACGTGCGCTGGATGTGCTCGTTCGACACGACCGAGGACGACGTGGACCGGTTCGTGGCGGCCCTGAAGGAGGAGATGGCGCGCTAGTGCTGTGGCCGGAAGGGTTCACCGGCTCGCGACGCCCGGCACGGCACCTCGCCGCGTTGTCGCATCGCCCGAGTACATCCGGTACGCGGGCGACGCTCCGCCTTGCGATGCACCGCACCGGACGCCGCGAGCTTTCCGGCAAACCTTTGCGGCCACAGCACTAGCCGCCGCAGGCGCACGTCGGTCAAGCCGCATAGTTATGCGGCCATTCGAAAAATCATTGACTCTCGGGCGGCCGCATTCCTATGCTCTGCGGGCATGGAGCTGATCCAGGAAACGCCCGACCTGTCCGCGTATTTGGCTGCCGACGAGGTCATCGACCATGACCACCCCCAGGTGCGGGAAACCGCCGCGCGCCTTGCGAGGGCCGTTCGGGACTCGTATGCCTATGCGCGAGCGGCCTACGAATACGTCCGCGACGCCATTCCGCACTCCGCCGACAGCGGTGACCTGCGGGTCGCGTGGCGGGCCTCCGACGTGCTGGAGCAGCGCACCGGTATCTGCTACGCGAAGGCCCACGCCCTGGCCGCGCTGCTGCGGGTCGAGGACATTCCGACGGCCCTGTGCTACCAGCGGCTGGCGCACGACGATGGCGGCGGTCACGCCGTGCATGGCCTGGTCGCCGTGCGGTTCAACGGCGCCTGGCATCGCCAGGATCCCCGCGGCAACAAACCGGGCGTCGACGCCCAGTTCTCCCTGGACGGCGAGCGCCTCGCCTGGATGCCTGACGCAAAGTCCAGTGAGGTGGACTATCCAGTCCTGTATGCTGCACCTCACCCGGCGGTGGTGAGGGCCCTCAGGGCCGCACCCGATCGGCCGGCCCTCTGGAAGACGCTCCCCACCGCACTCTGAGGCAGGCGATGACTCCCACCCTGACCGTGTCCGACGAGGTGCGTACCCTCGCGCCCGGTTTCACACATGTCGCGATCGAGGCCCATGGTCTCGTGAGCGGGCCCAGCACCGAGGCCACGTCGGCCCTGCTCGACGACGCCGCCCGCCGGCTCGCCGCCCGCCTGGACGGACGGGCCCCGCACGAGGACCCGCACATGGCGGCCTGGCGCGCGGTGTACACGGCCTTCGGCGCCAAGCCGTCCCGCACCCGCAACTCCGCCGAGGCGCTCGCCAAGCGGGCACTGTCGGACGCCGGTCTGCCCAGGATCAACGTGCTCGTCGACCTCTACAACGCCATCAGCGTCGCGCATCTCATCCCGGTCGGCGGCGAGGACCTCGACCGCATCCAGGGCGCCATGCACCTCGTACGGGCTACGGGGGACGAGGAGTTCGTGACCGTCGCGGCGGGCGAGGAGACCGTGGAACAGCCGGACGCCGGCGAGGTGGTCTGGCGCGACGAGGTCGGCGTGACCTGCCGCCGCTGGAACTGGCGCCAGGGTCCGCGCACCCGGCTCACCGAGGAGTCCACCTCGGCGCTCTTCCTGCTGGAGAGCCTGGACCCGATGCCGGTGGCCGACGTCGAGCACGCTGGTGCCGAACTCGCGGAACTGCTGGAGAAGTTCAGCCCCGGAGCGCGGATCACCGTCCACGCCCCTGCCTGACGGGCCTCAGTGTGCCTCGGCGGCGCGCAGCGCCTCGGGGGTCGGCGCGGTGCCACCGAGATGGGCCGGCATCCACCAGGCGTCCTCCTCGCCCTTGGGCCGGCTCGGGTAGGCGCGCTGCGCGGCCTCCAGCAACTCCTGCACCCGCTCGCGCAGCTGACGGGTCAGGACGCCGGCGTACGTCTCACGGGAGGCCTCGATCGCTTCGCCGACCCGGATCGTGATCGGGGTGTGGCTGCGCTTGAAGTTGCGTGGGTGGCCCTTGGTCCACAGCCGCTGGGTGCCCCACAGGGCCATCGGGACCAGCGGGACGCCCGCCTCCTGGGCCAGGCGCACCGCACCGGACTTGAAGCTCTTCAGGGTGAAGGACTCGGAGATGGTCGCCTCGGGGAACACCCCGACCACCTCCCCGGACCTGAGCGAGTCCAGCGCGTGCGCGTACGCCGCCTCGCCCTGGTTGCGGTCCACCGGAATGTGCTTCATGGCGCGCATCAGCGGTCCGGAGATGCGGTGCCGGAAGACGGACTCCTTGGCCATGAAGCGCACCAGGCGCTTCTGCGGCAGCGCCGCCAGGCCGTTGAAGATGAAGTCCAGATAGCTGATGTGGTTGCTCACCAGCACCGCACCGCCGGAGCGTGGGATGTTCTCCGACCCTTCGCAGTCGATCTTCAGGTCCCATGCCTTGAACATCGTGCGGGCGAGACCGATGACGGGACGGTAGACGAGTTCAGCCATATACGGGGACGGACCCTTCTGTCTGCCTGGGAAGGGACTCCCGGCGGGAGGTTACGCGGCCGTAGGTTTACGGCTTCCGCAGATCGTGCCCGAAGAACGGACGCGGGGCCAGTCCTGGTGCCCGTGTACGGCGAGATCCTCGTCACGTCAGCCGTTCGCCGCACCCGCATCTGACGCCCGGTCAGTCCGCGCGGACCGCCACACGCCGCATGAGCAGATAGGCCTCACACCCCAGGCAGTACCCGAACGCGGCATTGAGGAAGGCGGCGGCGAGCGCGGCCCCGGTGGCCGCCAGCCCCAGCCACCATGGCCCCGCGGTGTAGCCGACCAGCCCGACGACGGCGAAGACGAGCCCGACCGCCTGGGCGAACTGCGGCGGCTGCGGCGCCTCGAACTCCGCCGGTGGCCCGAGCCGCGGGCGTACGACCCTTCGGAACAGCCATCCGTACGGTGAACGCGTCACGCCCCCGGCCGCGCCCAGCGCGAAGGCCAGCAACTGCCATGCCAGCAGCCAGGCGCTGCCGGTGACCAGGACCACGGCCAGCACAACGGTCGTCACGGCCGCCCCGAAGCGGGGGCCCCTCACATCAATGTCCATGAATCAAGCATTCCGCACGACAATCGGATCGGGGAGCCGGGAATCTTTGCGGTCTGGTGAACGCTGGAGCAGAAGATGACGGGACTTGTGGTGTGCGTGGCCGTGCTCGCGCTGGCGAGTGCGTACGGAGTGCTGCACCGGCGACGGAGCGGGAGAGTGAGAGTGCGCGGGCGGGACGAGGGAAAGCGGCTCGGCGCGGCCGAGTTGGGCCAGGGACTCGGCGAGCGGGCGACGCTCGTCCAGTTCTCCAGCGCCTTCTGCGCTCCCTGCCGGGCCACGCGGCGGATCCTCGGCGAGGTGGCCGACATGGTTCCGGGCGTGACCCACATCGAGATCGACGCCGAGGCGCACCTGAACCTCGTGCGCGAACTCGACATCCTCAAGACGCCGACCGTCCTGATCCTCGATGCCGGCGGACGGGTCGTGCGGCGAGCCACCGGCCAGCCTCGCAAGGCCGATGTCATCGCGGCGCTGGGGGAGGCGGTTTGACGGTTGTGTCCACGTCGGTGACGTGCCTCCCGGATGCCGGGACGCACTTGACTGTGCGTACCACCTATCGTCAGCCTGACCGTATGCCCCCGGAACTCCTTCTCTTCGAGCGTGTCCACGTGGATCTGGCCCGCACCGCGAGTGCCTGCTGTCCGGCGTGCTGAGCACCCACGGACCCCAGGTCACCTCTCCCAGAAGGACCATCGCATGAGGGCCACGCCCGACCTCGTCACCCATCGGCTCGCCTCCCCGGACCTGCTCCGCTCCGTCTTCCGGCGGCACGCCGCCGGAGTCGCCGTGATCACCGCCCTGGGCGGCGACGGGCCGGTCGGCTTCACCGCCACCTCTCTCACCTCCGTCTCCGCCGAGCCCCCACTCGTCTCCTTCGGCATCGGTGTGGGCTCCTCCAGCTGGCCCGTCGTCTCGGAGGCCGAGCACGTCGGCGTGCACATACTCGGCGAGCACCAGGAGGATTTGGCCGGCACCTTCGCCACGAGCGGCGCCGACCGGTTCGGGCCACCGACCAGCTGGCGCGAGGGCCCGGAGGGGGTGCCCCTTCTGGACGACGTCCTCGCCTGGCTGGTGTGCCGCGTGGTGGCCCGGGTGCCCGCCGGGGACCATCGCATCGTCCTCGCCGAGGTCGTCCTCGGTGATCCCTCGGGGACCGGACGCCCCCTCCTGTACCACCAGGGCCGGTTCAACGGCCTCCGTGACTGAGTCGTCCTCGGCGGACTCGGTGACCGAGTCGCCGCCCGGTCGGTTACGCAGCGTTGTCAAGGTCACAGTTCAAAGCGCTTGCTTAGCGGGCACTCACTCGATGTACTGGCGAGTAATATTTCGTTCGGAGCGCGGGGTCGCCCCGACCGGGATCGGCCGCTTCAGGCGCCTATGCTGCCTGCAAGAAGGCAGCCCAGAAATGACGATGCAGTAGGAGAGCCGGCGTGAGCTTGAGGATCGTTGTCACTGTGAAGTACGTGCCCGACGCCACTGGCGACCGGCACTTCGCCGATGACCTGACCGTCGACCGGGACGACGTGGACGGTCTGCTCTCCGAGCTCGACGAGTACGCGGTCGAGCAGGCGCTGCAGATCGCGGAGAACGCGGACGACGCCGAGGTCACCGTCCTGACGGTGGGCCCTGAGGACGCCAAGGACGCGCTGCGCAAGGCGCTGTCGATGGGCGCCGACAAGGCGATCCACGTGGAGGACGACGACCTGCACGGCACGGACGCCATCGGCACCTCTCTGGTGCTGGCCAAGGCGATCGAGAAGGCGGGCTACGACCTGGTGGTCTCCGGCATGGCCTCCACCGACGGCACCATGGGTGTCGTACCCGCGCTGCTGGCCGAGCGTCTGGGCGTGCCGCAGGTGACCCTGCTGTCCGAGGTCTCGGTCGAGGACGGCACGGTCAAGGGCCGCCGGGACGGCGACGCCGCCTCCGAGCAGCTTCAGGCGTCTCTTCCGGCCGTCGTGTCGGTGACCGACCAGTCGGGTGAGGCCCGCTACCCGTCCTTCAAGGGCATCATGGCGGCCAAGAAGAAGCCGGTGGAGTCCTGGGACTTGTCCGACCTGGAGATCGAGGCCGATGAGGTCGGTCTCGAGGGTGCCTACACCGCGGTCGAGACCGCGAACGAGCGCCCGGCGCGCACCGCGGGCACGATCGTCAAGGACGAGGGCGAGGGCGGCAAGCAGCTCGCTGAGTTCCTCGCGAGCCAGAAGTTCATCTAAGGCTCCTCAAGCCTTACCGCCCCTCAAGACTTCGCAATCCGCAAGGAGATCCGTTCCCATGGCTGAAGTTCTCGTCTACGTCGACCACGTGGACGGTGCCGTCCGCAAGCCCACGCTGGAGCTGCTGACCCTGGCCCGCCGCATCGGCGAGCCGGTCGCCGTCGCCCTCGGCCCCGGTGCCGAGAACACGGCCGCCACGCTCGCCGAGCACGGCGCGGTCAAGGTCCTCACCCACGACGCCTCCGAGTACGCCGACTACCTGGTCGTGCCGAAGGTGGACGCCCTGCAGGCCGCCTACGAGCAGGTGTCCCCGGCCGCCGTGCTGGTCCCGTCCTCCGCGGAGGGCAAGGAGATCGCCGCGCGTCTGGCGCTGCGCATCGGCTCGGGCATCATCACCGACGCCGTCGACCTCGAGGCCGGCGACGAGGGCCCGGTGGCCACCCAGTCGGTGTTCGCCGCCTCCTTCACCACCAAGTCCCGTGTCAGCAAGGGCACCCCGGTCATCACCGTGAAGCCGAACTCGGCCGCCGTGGAGGCCGCCCCGGCCGCGGGCACGGTCGAGGCCCTGTCGGTGACCTTCTCCGAGAAGGCGACCGGCACGAAGATCACCGGCCGTACGCCGCGTGAGTCCACGGGCCGTCCGGAGCTGACCGAAGCCGCGATCGTGGTCTCCGGCGGCCGTGGCGTGGGCGGTGCGGAGAACTTCGCGCTCATCGAGACCCTCGCCGACTCCCTGGGCGCGGCCGTCGGTGCCTCGCGTGCCGCGGTGGACGCGGGCTGGTACCCGCACACCAACCAGGTCGGCCAGACCGGCAAGAGCGTGTCCCCGCAGCTGTACATCGCCACCGGCATCTCCGGTGCGATCCAGCACCGCGCCGGTATGCAGACCTCGAAGACCATCGTGGCGATCAACAAGGACTCCGAGGCGCCGATCTTCGACCTGGTCGACTACGGCGTGGTCGGCGACCTGTTCGAGGTCGTCCCGCAGCTCACCGAGCAGATCAAGGCCCGCAAGGGCTGAGCGACTCCAGGGCTGGGAGGCCCCCTCGACCGCACCTGCGGTCGCGGGGGCCTTCGTTCGTCCCCGGGCCGCCGGTGGAGGGGCAGTTGGCGCACGAGACAGTGTTGACCGGCGGCAAGAGCCATGGATAGCTTCGCTCTACGGATTGTTGATTCCGTTGAGTGGAAAGCGGAAGGGGTGTGGAATGGGTCAGGGCCGACAGGAGCGGGTGTCCACGAGCCTCGCGGGTGCCGTCGGCGAGGAGATCAGTGCCTCCCTCGCCCCGGTGGACGCCGAGTTGGCCCGCCGCTACCCGGGCGACCCCGGCACCCGCCAACCCGTCCACACGGTCTACGTCCCCGGTGACGTCTTCGCCGCCGACACCGTGCGCTCCTGGGGCGAGAAGGCCCTCGCCGCCCTCGACGAACACGCCCCGGACGCAGCCGCGTTCGCCTCGGTCCTCGGTCTCGGCGACGAACTCGCCGAGCCGGTCCACGACCGCGTCCGCGCCAAACTCGAGCGCGAGCCGATCGAAGACCTGCGCGTCGACTTCGAGGACGGCTACGGGCCGCGCCCCGACGCCGAGGAGGACCAGGCGGCCGCCCGAGCGGCACGGCTGGTCGCTCAGGCGTACCGGGAGGGCACCGCCGCCCCGTACATGGGCATCCGCATGAAGTGCATGGAGGCGCCGGTACGCGACCGGGGCATCCGCACGCTCGACATCTTCCTCACCGGACTGATGGAGGCCGGCGGGCTGCCGGACGGGCTCGTGCTGACGCTGCCGAAGGTGACGTACCCGGAGCAGGTCACCGCCATGGTGCGGCTGCTGGAGGCGTTCGAGAAGGCGCACGGGCTCGATGCGGGGCGCCTCGGCTTCGAGATCCAGATCGAGACCAGTCAGGCCGTCCTCGCCGCCGACGGCACCGCCACCGTCGCCCGCATGATCCACGCCGCCGAGGGCCGCGCCAGCGGACTCCACTACGGCACCTTCGACTACAGCGCCTGCCTCGGCGTGTCCGCCGCCCACCAGGCGAGCGACCACCCGGCCGCCGACCACGCCAAGGCGGTCATGCAGGTCGCGGCGGCGGGCACCGGCGTCCGCGTGTCGGACGGCTCCACGAACGTCCTGCCCGTCGGTCCCACCGAGCAGGTCCACGAGGCCTGGCGGCTGCACTACAGGCTCACCCGACGGGCGCTGGCCCGCGCCTACTACCAGGGCTGGGACATGCATCCGGGCCACCTTCCCACCCGGTACGCGGCCGTCTTCGCCTTCTACCGGGAGGGCTTCCGGCAGGCCGCGGCACGTCTCGCCCGTTACGCCGACCGCACCGCCGGCGACGTCCTGGACGAACCGGCCACGGCGAAGGCGCTGAGCGGCTATCTGCTGCGGGGGCTGGACTGCGGCGCTCTGGGGGCGGGGGAGGTCACGCGGGCCACCGGCCTGACCCGGGCCGACCTGGAGGGCTTCGCGGCGCCGAGGCGAGGGGACCTCACGGCCTCGGCGCAGTGACGGGCGCTGGGGCTTCGGCAGTCGCGTGCGGTCGCCGTCTCGGGTGGAACCTCAGTCGGCGGGCGGCAGTTCGCCCGAACCCCTGGTGATCAGCCGGGTGGGAAGCTCGATGCGTTCCGGGGTGATGAGCGTGCCGTCGAGCTGGCGGAACAGGCGCTCGGCGGCCGTGCTGCCGAGGGCGGCGGAGTCCTGCGCGACGACCGTGACGCCGGGCTGGAGCAGATCGGCCAGCTCGATGTCGTCGAAGCCGACCAGGGCGACCGGACGGCTGTGTGCGGCCAGGACGCGGATGACGGTGACGGTCACGCGGTTGTTGCCCGCGAAGATCGCGGTGACGGGGGCGGGCCCTTCGAGCATCGCCTCGGTGGCCCGGCGCACCCGTTCGGGATCGGTGACGCCCAGGGACATCCAGGAGTCCTCCACGGGTATGCCCGCGTCTTCCATGGCGGCCCGGTAGCCGCGCAGCCGCTCGGCCGCGGTGTGGATGCGCGGCATGTCGCCGATGAAGCCGATCCGGCGATGGCCGTGCGCGATGAGGTGGGCGACTCCGTCCCGGGCGCCGCCGAAGCTGTCGGACAGCACCACGTCGGCGTCGATCCTCCCGGCGGGGCGGTCCACGAACACCGTGGCGACGCCGGCCCTGATCTCCGGCTCCAGATAGCGGTGGTCGTCACCCGCCGGGATGATGACCAGTCCGTCCACGCGGCGTGCGCACAGCGCCAGGACCAACTCCTGCTCGCGGTCCGGGTCCTCCGCGCTGGAGCCGTTGATCAGCAGGGCCCCGTGCGCCCGGGCGACCTCCTCGACGGCGCGGCTCAGCGGCCCGTAGAAGGGGTCCGCGAGATCCTCCAGGACCAGGCCTATGCTCGCGGTGCGGCCCTTGCGCAGCACCCGCGCGCTGTCGTTGCGCCTGAACCCCAGCGCCTCTATCGCCTCCTGGACCCGGCGCTCGGTGTCGGGGGTGACCCCCGGCTCGCCGTTGACCACACGCGACACCGTCTTCAGACCCACCCCAGCGCGTGCCGCGACGTCCTTCATGGTCGGACGGTTGCCGTAGCGGGTCCCGGCATGACGGTCTGCGGGGCGGCCGGTGCGACGGGCGGTCTCGGGCACGATGCGCTGTCCTGTCTGTCGTCCACGGAAGATGCGTCGGTCCCGGGCTCTACCGGGATTCCATGGGGTTGTATGAGGATGTGGCGTCGAGCATAGAACCTGGACAACGTTGTCAGATGCGGGAGAGACTGTCCACCGCACTCTCCGGCCCGCGCCTTCCCCAGGGCGCTCCCTGCCCACTCGTGCCCGGCGCCCGGACCCCGCGGCGGCGACCGCACGCCGTACGCCGGGGCCGATACCACTCACGTATTGGGAGATCTGACACTGATGCACACCGACCTCGTGGCCGCGCTCGACATCGGCGGCACCAAGATCGCCGGAGCGCTGGTGGACGGCCACGGCCGGATCCTGCTGCGCGCGCAGCGTGCGACGCCCGCGCAGGAGGACGGCGACACCGTGATGCGGGCCGTCGAGGACGTCATACGGGAGCTGACGGGCTCCCCGCTGTGGGGGCGGGCGCGTGCCGTCGGCATCGGCAGCGCGGGGCCGGTGGACGCCTCCGCGGGCACGGTGAGCCCGGTCAACGTACCGGGGTGGCGCGGCTATCCGCTGGTGGAGCGGGTCCGGGCGGCGACGGACGGCCTGCCCGTCGAGCTGATCGGCGACGGCGTGGCCATCACCGCCGCCGAGCACTGGCAGGGCGCGGCCCGCGGCCATGACAACGCACTGTGCATGGTGGTGTCGACGGGGGTGGGTGGCGGCCTGGTCCTGGGTGGGCGGCTGCACCCCGGCCCGACGGGGAACGCCGGCCACATCGGACACATCAGCGTGGACCTGGACGGCGATCCGTGCCCGTGCGGCTCGCGTGGCTGCGTGGAGCGCATCGCCAGCGGGCCGAACATCGCGCGCCGCGCCCTGGAGGACGGCTGGCGGCCGGGGCCCGACGGGGACACCTCGGCCGCCGCGGTGGCCGAGGCCGCCCGCGCGGGCGACCCGGTGGCCGTGGCGTCCTTCGAGCGGGCCGCCCAGGCGCTGGCCGCGGGGATCGCCGCGACCGCGACGCTGGTCGAGATCGACATCGCGGTCGTCGGCGGGGGAGTGGCCGGGGCCGGCGACCTCCTGTTCGCCCCCCTGCGCAAGGCCCTGACCGACTACGCCACGCTGTCCTTCGTCCAGCGCCTGACGGTGGCGCCGGCGCTGATGGGCACGGACGCGGGCCTGGTGGGCGCGGCTGCCGCGGCGCTGACGAAGGGCACGGACGCGAAGGGCACGGACGCGAAGGGCACGGACGCGACAGCCGCCGGGGTGTGACCCTAAGGATTCCTGACAGAATGGATCGAAGATGGGTGAGCCGGGCGGCGGTCACTCGACGCCGTTGTCACGGTGGACGGCTGCCGCCCTCCGATCCGGCCGAAGGGACGACTTGGCAGCCCGGGTCCGCCTGGCCCCGGGCCGGCTGTGTCTCGGAGTGCCTAGGCTGTCACCGCTACGGAAGGGCGGTGCCATGGATGCCGACTCCCGGACCAGGGCCGCGATCGAGGAGCATTGGCGGGCCTCGGAACGCGGGGACACCGAAGCCGAGCACGCCATCTACGCCACGGACGCGATCCTGGACTACCCGCAGTCAGGTGAGCGGTTCCGGGGCCGAGCGACGATCTCGGCGCAACGTGGCGGGCACCCGGCCGACCGACACTTCGCCGTCCAGCGGATCACCGGCCATGCGAATCTGTGGGTGAGCGAATGCCTCATCACCTACGACGGTGTGCCTTCGTACTCGGTGAGCATCATGGAATTCGCCGACCAACGCGTGGTGCACGAGACGCAGTACTTCGCCGACCCCTTCGGCGCGCCGGCCTGGCGGGCCGCGCTCGCGGAGCCGATGCCGGACCGGACCATCGCCGGAGCCTGATTCTTGGCCTCGCTCGGGTCAGCCGGGCGACCAGCCTGTCACTTTGTTGAAGTTCCAAGAACTCCTCTTGCGATGACTTCGAGCGCCTCCAGCAGATGAGCGCGCATGCGGGGGCGAGGCAGGCCGCACGGATGTCGTCGCGGATCTCCCAGCGGATCCGCAGGCGGCGGAAGCAGTGCAGGTTGGCGAACGCGCGCTCCACGACCCGGCGTTGGGCGTTGGGTGCCGAGTCCGGAACCGTGCTCGGTGCCGCGCGGCGCTATCAGCGGTTTCACGCCGAGGTCCCAAACCAGCCGGCGGTACTTGTCGTGGTCGTATGCCCTGCCGGGGTTCGTTGCGTGACTCCGGCGTCCTTCGGCAGTTGAACAGGGCATGAAGAAGCGCAGCATGCTCGCCATCGCCTCCCTCGCCACCGGATTCGTCGTGGCCGCCGTCAGCCCCTCCCATGCCGCCGACCACGACAGGCTCGGCGATCTGGGCGTCAAGGACACCCTCGGCGCCGTCGACCACACCATCGGCCAGGACAGCCTGGCAGTGGACGACGACGCCCCGGGACAGGACGGCTGAGGGGGAGTCGACGTCGCGGCGCCGGAGCCCCCGGACGGTGGGGGCCCGGCGCCGCGGTGTGCGGAGCGGCCGGTGGTGGTGGTGACCTCGGCCACGCCGAGGCGCCCTCATCAGCGCCGGGTTTCCGTGGCAGGGTGGAGCGGGCAAGCCCCAGGGGGCCAACAGAAGAGGGGGAACCGTGACCGTCGTCTGGATCAACGGTGCGTTCGGTGCGGGGAAGACGACCACCGCACGGGAACTGATCGAGCTGATCCCGAACAGCACGCTCTTCGACCCCGAGGCCATCGGCGCAGTGCTCACCCACCTGCTGCCGCCGAAACGCCTCGCCGAGGTCGGCGACTTCCAGGACCTGCCGATCTGGCGACGGCTCGTGATCGACATCGCGGCCGCGATGCTCGCCGAGCTCGACGGTGTCCTCGTGGTACCGATGACCCTGCTGCGCCAGGAGTACCGCGACGAGATCTTCGGCGGCCTCGCCGCGAGGCGCATCCCCGTACGCCATGTCCTCCTCGCTCCGGCCGAAACGATCCTGCGCCAGCGCATAGCCGACCGGGAGGTCCCGCCCGACCTCCCCGACGGGGAGATGCGCATCCGCCAGTGGTCGTACGACCACATCGAGCCCTATCGCGCAGCCCTCGCCGCCTGGCTCGCCGCCGACGCGCACCCCGTCGACACCAGCGCCCTCACCCCGCACGAGGCCGCCCTGCGGATCGCCGAGGCCGTCCGGACCGGCCGGGCACCCGCCTGCGAGATCGTGCAGACGCCCGAGCCGACCTCCGAGACCGTCGCCTCCGGAGTGCTCCTCTTCGACGAACGGGACCGCGTGCTGCTCGTCGACCCCACCTACAAGGCCGGGTGGGAGTTCCCCGGCGGAGTCGTCGAACCCGGCGAGGCGCCCGCCCGCGCCGGAATGCGCGAGGTCGAGGAGGAGACCGGGATCAGGCTGGAAGAGGTACCCCGGCTGCTCGTCCTCGACTGGGAACCCCCCGTGCCGCCCGGCTACGGCGGCCTGCGCCTCCTCTTCGACGGCGGCCGCCTCGACAGTGCCGAAGCCGGCCGACTGCTGTTGCCCGGCCCGGAGTTGCGCGACTGTCGGTTCGTCACGGAAGAGGAGGCGGCCGATCTGCTTCCGCCCGTGCGCTACGAACGGCTCCGCTGGGCACTGCGGGCGCGTGAACGCGGTGCCGCGCTGTACCTCGAAGCAGGAATTCCGCTCGGCTGAGAGCCGGCGACCCGCCTGCTCTTGGACGGCGGCGGGGAATCCTGATCATGAGCGCCGGCCGGCGGCGCATCCTCTTCCGCCAACTGCTGCCCAACCTGTGGGCGCCGATCCTGATCTCCTTCGCGCTCGCAGTCCCGCAGAACATCTCCACGGAGGCGGCCCAGTCCTGCGACGGGGCGGGCGTCTCCCACCGCACCGGGACCGCCCGCCGACCCCCTTCGCGCGCCACACCGTGGACGTCGCCGCCGGGCGGTTTCAGCGCGCCGCGTAGTTCCGCAGGAACAGCGCCTCCGCGACCGACAGCCGCTCCAACTCCTGCGGGGACACACTCTCGTTGACCGCGTGGATCTGGGCCTCCGGCTCGCTCAGACCAATCAGCAGGATCTCCGCCCCCGGGTAGAGCGACGCGAGGGTGTTGCAGAGTGGGATGGAGCCGCCCTGGCCCGCGTAACTCATCTCCTGACCGGGGTACGCGACCGCCATCGCCTCGGCCATCGCCGCGTAGGCCGGGCTTGAGGTGTCCGCGCGGAACGGCTGACCCTGCCCGATCTGCTCCGTCCGCACCCGGGCGCCCCACGGCGTGTGCGTCTCCAGGTGGGCCTGGAGCAGCTTCGTCGCCTCGGCCGCGTCCACGCCCGGCGGCACCCGGAGGCTGATCAGCGCCCGCGCGCTCGCCTGTACCGACGGGGTCGCACCGACGACCGGCGGGCAGTCGATGCCGAGGACGGTCACGGCCGGGCGCGCCCAGACGCGGTCCGCGACCGACCCGGAACCGATCAGCTCCACCCCGTCGAGGACCTTGGCATCCTTGCGGAACTGCTCCTCGTCGTAACTCAGGCCCTTCCACGCGGACTCGCCGTCGAGTCCCTCCACGGTCGTCGAACCGTCCTGCGCGCGCAGCGAGTCCAGCACACGGATCAGCGCGGCCAGCGCGTCGGGCGCCGCGCCGCCGAATTGACCGGAGTGCAGGTTGCCTTGAAGGGTGTCGATCTGGACGCGGACCAGAGTCATACCGCGCAGCGTGGTGGTCACGGTCGGCAGACCGGCGCGGAAGTTGCCCGCGTCGCCGATGACGATCGTGTCGGCCGCGAGAAGATCGGGATGCTCCTCGGCGTACCGTTCCAGGCCGCCCGTGCCCTGCTCCTCCGAACCCTCGGCGATGACCTTGACGTGCACGGGCACGCCGCCGTTCGCCTTGAGCGCGCGCAGCGCCAGCAGATGCATGATGACGCCGCCCTTGCAGTCGGCGGTGCCGCGCCCGTACCAGCGGCCGTCACGCTCGGTCAGTTCGAACGGCGGCGTGGTCCAGCCGGCCTCGTCCAGCGGCGGCTGCACGTCGTAGTGGGCGTAGAGCAGCACGGTCTTCGCACCCTCGGGGCCCGGCAGGTAGCCGTAGACCGACTGCGTGCCGTCCGGGGTGTCGAGCATCGCCACGTCCTGGAAGCCCTCGGCGGTGAGCGCGTCGGCGATCCACCGCGCGGCGCTCTCGCTCTCGCTCCTCGGGAACTGCTCGAAGTCCGCCACCGACTTGAAGGCCACCAGTTCGGTGAGCTCCTCCTTCGCCCTGGGCATCAGCGAGGCGACGGTCTCGGCGACCGGATTCGACGACATGGAAGCGCTCCTCGTAGGTTGCGACTCAGGTACCGATGAGTACCTCTGGTGTGTACGTGTGTGGGTGTACGGGCGGTCCTTCGGGCGTACGCGCATGCCGGCGCAGGGCGCATACGCTGCAGATCCTCCCACAGCGGCCTGTGAGGACGCGGCCGTAGGATGCGGGGGACAGATGCGGCAGGCGGCTTGATCGGGAGCAGTAGACCATCGTGAGCGGCGAGAACTCTTCGGCGGACGGCGTGCAGCGGGTGTGGGACGTCGTCGTGGTGGGCGCGGGACCCGCGGGGGCCTCGGCCGCCTACGCGGCGGCGGTCGCGGGACGCAGCGTGCTGCTGCTGGAGAAGGCCGAACTGCCCCGCTACAAGACGTGCGGCGGCGGGATCATCGGCCCCACGCGCGACGCCCTGCCGCCAGGCTTCGAGCTGCCGCTGCGTGACCGCGTGCACGCGGTCACCTTCTCGAACAACGGCCGCTTCACCCGCACCCGCCGCTCCAAGCAGATGCTGTTCGGGCTGATCAACCGGCCGGAGTTCGACCAGCAACTCGTCGAGTACGCGCAGAAGGCGGGCGCCGAGCTGCGCACCGGGGCCACGGTGTCGCGGGTCGAGCAGCACGGCTCGGCGGTGCCGGACCGGCGCACGGTCGCCGTCGTCCTGCAGGGCGGCGAGACGCTGCTGGCCCGGGCCGTGGTGGGCGCGGACGGCAGCGCCAGCCGGATAGGAGCCCACGTCGGGGTGAAGCTGGACCAGGTCGATCTCGGCCTGGAGGCGGAGATCCCGGTTCCGGAGACCGTCGCCGAGGACTGGAAGGGGCGAGTCCTCATCGACTGGGGGCCGATGCCGGGGAGCTACGGCTGGGTCTTCCCGAAGGGCGACACGCTGACCGTGGGTGTGATCTCAGCGCGCGGCCAAGGCGCCGCGACCAAGCGGTACTTGGAGGACCTCATCGCCCGGCTCGGACTCGCCGGCTTCCGGCCGAGCATCTCCTCCGGGCACCTGACCCGCTGCCGCGCCGACGACTCGCCGCTGTCCCGCGGGCGGGTGCTGGTGTGCGGGGACGCTGCGGGGCTGCTGGAGCCGTGGACCCGGGAGGGGATCTCGTTCGCGCTGCGGTCGGGGCGGCTGGCGGGGGAGTGGGCGGTACGGATCGCGGAGGCGCACGACGCGGTCGACACGCGCCGCCAGGCCCTGAACTACGCCTTCGCGATCAAGGCCGGCCTCGGCGTCGAGATGAGTGTCGGCAAGCGGCTGCTGAGCGTGTTCGAACGCCGCCCCGGTCTCTTCCACGCGGCGCTGACCGGTTTCCGGCCCGCCTGGAACGCGTTCAAGGACATCACGCAGGGCGCCACGTCCCTGGGAGAGATCGTCCGCAACCGCCCGATCGCCCAGCGCGCCCTGACCGCGCTGGACCGGGGGCCGACGGGCGGCGAGGTCAGCTCGTGACCGTGATCCGGAAGACGGGGTGGTCGGGGGCGATACGGCGCAGGTCGGCGTCGGGGGAGTCGGGGCCGACCCCGTTGAAGAAGACGCCGACCTCGGCCTTCCAGCGCTTGAGGTAGGCGCGCAACAGCGGGACCTTGTCGTCGTCGACGACCTCGGTGGCGGTGAAGACGTCCACGTGCTTGCCGAGCCGGAGCTCGCCGCCGCCGGCGGCGCGCATGTTGTGGGTCCACTGGACGTGGCCGCGGGGGGCGAGAAGATACTGCTGCCCGTCGACGGTCAGCAGGTTGACGGGCGTGGTCCGCCACTCGCCGGTCTTGCGGCCGCGGACCGCGAGGACGCGGGAGCCCCACACGCTGATGCCGCGGCGGGTCATCCAGGCCACGACGCGGTTGAAGACGTTGACGGTGAACCAGCCGGGCTTCTGGACGTGCGCGGACCGGGCGTCGGACATGAGGGATCTCCTGGGGCCTGGAAGTGTGAGCGGTGCTCTCGCTTGAGAGCAGTGTGCGCGAGATCGGTGATCCAGAGCAAGAGCGGCGCTCTCTTTTGCGGGCGGTGCTCTCGCCGCTCTCATGCTGGTGTGCGCCGCTCCTTGGCAAGCGGCCCCCGGTCTGTGTGCCTCTCTGCCCGTGCGACCACCGCTCGCCTACGAGCCCGCCACTCACCTCAGAGCTTGCCGCGCACCTTAGAGTGCACTGCTCTCGTTTGTGTGCACTGCTCCGGAACCGTGGCACACTGCCCAGCATGAACTTCTCCCAAGGAGCCCGCGCCCGAGCCCGCATGGAGGTAACCGCCGCCATCAAGGACGAGGCGCGCAGACAGCTCGCCGCAGGAGGCGCCGCCGCGCTCTCCCTGCGCGCCGTCGCCCGGGAGCTGGGCATGGTCTCCTCCGCGCTGTACCGCTACTTCCCCAGCCGAGACGACCTGCTCACCGCGCTCATCATCGACGCCTACGACTCCCTCGGTGAGGCCGCCGAGGCCGCGGACGCCGAGGCCGGTGACGCCGCCCCCGCCCAGCGCTGGGTTGCCGTGTGCGAGGCCGTGCGCGCCTGGGCGCTGGCGCATCCGCACGAGTACGCGCTCATCTACGGCTCGCCCGTGCCCGGATACTCCGCACCCCAGGCCACCATCCCGGCCGCCTCCCGCGTCGGGGTCCTGCTGATCGGCATCGTCCGCGACGCGTACCGGCAGCGCGGTGTGGCCCGCACCCGGGTCCCCGCCGAGCTCGAGCCCGAAGCCCGGCGCATGGCCGGCGAGCTGGCACCCGACCTGCCGCCCGAGGCGGTCGCCGCCCTGGTCGCCGCCTGGGCGCAGTTGTACGGGCTGGTGGGGTTCGAGCTGTTCGGGCAGTTCAACAACGTCGTGGAGGACCGCGCGGCGTTCTTCCGGCACGCGGCGGCCCAGCTCGCGCACGGCGTGGGCCTGGTGTTCCCGTAGTGGGTCCGCTGGTCCGCTGTTCCGCTGTTGCCGTAGGCGTACTCCCCGGGGAGTACCCGTGATCACCTCGCCCGGTCGACGCCGTCCCCCGTCCGGTGCGTCTAGCGTGAACGGCATGGAGGAGCAGAACGCAGACGCCCCGTGGCGGTGGCACGGACCGCCGTGGCGGAGGCATGAGCCGCGTGGCTCCGGCCTGCCCTGGCGCTCCACCCTGCTGTTCACCGCCTTGGTGGTCGTCGGCACGCACTTCTCCGCCCGCAACCAGCACGGCCACCGCGCGTCCCTCGACGTCCTCGCCTACGTGCTGGTCGTCGTCGCCTCGGGAGCGCTGCTGTGGCGGCAGCGGCATCCCGTTCCGGTCGTCTTCGTGACGGCGGCCGCGGCCATGGTGTACCTGGGCGCCGGATACCCGTACGGCCCGGTCTTCTTCACCGTCGCCGTCGGCTGCTTCAGCGCCCTGGCCGCGGGGCGCCGCGCCGCGGCGTGGACGGCTGTCGGGATGTTCTGGGCCGGGCACGTCCTGGTCGCGCACTGGCTGTACCGATGGCTGCCCCCGCCCGGGGACTCCGCGGCCTCCTGGGGGCAGGAACTGCTCATCTCCGCCTGGCTGGTGGCGATCGTGGCGATGGCGGAACTCGCGCGCATCCGGCGCGAGCAGTGGGCGCGTGAGCGGGCCGAACGGGCGCAGGCCGCGCGGCGGCGCGCCGACGAGGAGCGGCTGCGCATCGCCCGTGAGCTCCACGACGTCCTCGCCCACAGCATTTCGGTGATCAACGTCCAGGCCGGCGTCGGCCTGGCGCTGCTGGACTCCGACCCGGAGCAGGCGCGTACGGCGCTCACCACCATCAAGGCCGCCAGCAAGGAGGCGCTCGGGGAGGTGCGCCAGGTGCTCGAAGGCCTGCGCACGCCCGGGGACGCGCCGCGCGCGCCCGCGCCGGGGCTGGACCGGTTGCCGGAACTCGTCGAGCAGGCCGCGGGCGCCGGGCTGACGGTGACGGTCGACGGCAAGGCGCCGCGGCTCGCGCCGGGCACCGATCTCGCCGCGTTCCGAATCGTGCAGGAGGCGCTCACCAACGTCGTACGCCACTCGGGGTCGCGGCACGCGTGCGTGCACATCGACAGCGCTCAGGGCGTGCTGCGACTTCGCGTCGACGACGACGGGCCCGCGACCGGCGCCGAGGCGGGCGGGAGCGGGAACGGCCTGGCCGGGATGAGGGAGCGGGCGGCCGCGCTCGGTGGCACGATCGAGGCGGCCCCGCGCGCGGACGGCGGTTTCCGGGTGCTTGCCGTACTGCCGCTGAGGACATCGACCGAGGGGGCACTCGTGCACAGGGAGGACCGTTGATCCGGGTACTGCTCGCCGATGACCAGTCTTTGGTCAGGGCAGGGTTCAAGGCGCTGCTCGACGCCCAGCCGGACATCGAGGTGGCCGGGGAGGCGGCCGACGGGGGGGAGGCGTTGCGCACGGTGTGCGAGGCGCGGCCCGACGTCGTGCTGATGGACATCCGCATGCCGCTGCTCGACGGGCTCGCCGCGACCCGCCGGATCACCCAGGACCCGGACCTGGACGGCGTGAAGGTGGTCATGCTGACCACCTTCGAACTCGACGAGTACGTCTTCGAGGCGATCCGCTCCGGTGCCTCCGGCTTCCTCGTCAAGGACACCGAGCCGGAGGAACTCCTGCGCGCCGTACGGGCGGTGGTCGCCGGCGACGCCCTGCTCTCTCCGAGTGTGACCCGGCGGCTGATCTCCGAGTTCGCGGCCCGCTCCAAGGAGCCCGCGGCCACCGCGTCGCTCGCCGAACTCACCGAGCGGGAACGGGAGGTGATGGCCCTGGTCGGCATCGGTCTGTCCAACGAGGAGATCGCCCGCCGGCTCGTCGTGAGCCCGCTCACCGCGAAGACCCACGTCAGCCGCACCATGGTCAAACTGGGCGCGCGGGACAGGGCCCAACTGGTGGTGCTGGCCTATGAGTCGGGGCTGGTACGACCTGGCTGGCTGGGCTGAGAGCCCACACCGCGCCCGAAGCGGACGAGCACGCTGACGACGCGCACGGCGAACAGCACGGACGCCACCGCGATGCCCGAGACGACGAGCGTGTGCCGCGTGCCGCCCGACAGTCCGAAGGCGAAGGCGGGCCCCGCCACGGCGCCGAACACCAGAGCTCCCGCGAACACCGCACTGCACAGGGCGTATCCGATCTCGACGGTGATCGCATCGCGCTGCGCCTGTGTACGCCGGCCGCTCCCGGACGAACGCCCCCCGTGGTTCTCCATGTCCCGAGTCAAACAGGCGTGCACCCGGCGGGGCTAGTAACCCCGCCGGGTGCACACGAGGAGGCGTCCCCCTAGTCGCGGACCGCGACCGGCTCCGCGCTCACCTCCTCCTGGAGGGACTTCGCGACCACCAGGGACCGCTGTGTCCGACGCGTGCGCAGACCCGAGAGGGTGATCAGCAGACCTGCCAGGGCGATGCCCGTGACCACGACCAGGCCGGGCCGGTAGCTGTCGAGGACGGCCTGCGCCGAGGGATGCGCGGGGGCGTTGGCGGTCACCACCGCGGTCACGACGGCGAGGAAGATCGCGCCGCCCACCTGGACCGAGGTGTTGAGCAGTCCGGACACCATGCCCTGCTCGTGGTCGTCGACGCCGTTCGTGGCCTGGATGTTGAGCGAGGGGAAGACCAGGGCGCAGGCCGCGCCGATGAGCAGCATGCTCGGCAGGATGGCCGCCGCGTACCCCGGGTGCAGGTTCACGCGGAGGAACAGGGCGTATCCGACGACCATGAGGGCGAAGCCCACCGCGATCAGCCGCTGGGTGCCGAAGCGGTCCACGATCGCGCCGACCTTCGTCGAGGACACGGCCACCAGTGCGCCCGCCGGGAGGAACGCGAGTGCCGTGTGCAGTGCGGACCAGCCGAGCAGCGACTGCATGTACAGAGTGACCAGGAACTGGAAGCCGACGTACGAGCCGAAGAAGGCCATCGCCCCGAACTGGGCGCGGACCTGGTTGCCGGAGCGCAGCACGCCGAGCCGGATCAGCGGTCCCGCCGAGCGCCGCTCGACCAGGACGAAGACGGTGAGGAGCGCGGCGACGGCGAGGAAGGACAGCAGCGTGCGGGCGGAGGTCCAGCCGACGTGCGGCGCCTCGACGACGGTGAAGACGAGCAGCAGCATCGACGCGGTGCCGAGGACGGCGCCGGGGATGTCGTAGCCGTTGTGGTCCTTCTCGCGTGCGCTGCGCGGCAGCAGCTTCAGGCCCGCGAGCAGGGCGAGCAGCGCGATCGGCGCGGGCAGCAGCATGGTGAGGCGCCAACTGGCCTCGGTGAGCAGGCCGGACAGCACCAGGCCCATGGAGAAGCCGGTGGCGGCGCAGGTGGTGTAGATCGACAGGGCGCGGTTGCGCAGCGGGCCCTCGGGGAAGGTCGTGGTGATGATCGACAGGCCCGCCGGTGCGGTGAACGCGGCGCTCAGGCCCTTGATGAACCGGCTGGCGATCAGCAGCGGACCGGAGTCGACGAGCCCGCCGAGCAGCGAGGCGAGCGCGAAGACGCCCAGCGCCACCAGGAAGACCTGGCGCCGGCCGAGCAGGTCGGCGGTGCGTCCGCCGAGGAGGAGCAGTCCGCCGTAGCCGAGGATGTAGCCGCTGACGATCCACTGGAGGGTCGACGTCGTCAGATGGAGGTCGGTCCCGATGGACGGCAGGGCGACGCCGACCATGGACACGTCCAGTGCGTCGAGGAACATCGCGGCGCAGAGCACCAGCAGGGTGCCCCACAGCCGGGGGGTCCAGCGTCCCTCGAACGCGGGTGTGGTGAGCGGAGAGGTCATGCCCAAGAGGCTTTCATGCATCTGCATTCAATGCAACCGCATTTAATTCGGATGCAACAAAGTCGGCTCTCTGCTACGGTGCGGCCATGGCTGCCAAGGACGAGCCGGACACTCCCGACCGGGCGCTGGTGGACCGGTGGCGCGACATCCTGGCGCTGCACGCCCGCACCCAGTGCGAGCTCGACCGCGCCCTGCACCAGCACGGCCTGTGCGCCAGCGACTTCGAAGTGCTGGACGTGCTGTCGGACGGGCCGGGGCCGGGGGCGGACGGCTCCTACCGCGTCCAGGAGATCTCCGAGCGGGTCCACCTCAGCCAGAGCGCGCTGTCACGGTTGATCGCCCGCCCGGAGAAGGACGGCCTGGTCGAGCGCGCCCTGTGCACCGAGGACCGGCGGGGTGTGCGGGTGACGCTCACCGACAAGGGCCGCGCCCTGCACGGCGAGGTGCGGCCGGTGCAGCGCGCGGTACTGACGAGGATGCTCAGCCCCAGGTGACGGCGGACCTCTCGCGCCACAGCGTGGCGAGGGAGGCGTCACCGGTCACCTCCGGGAACGGCAGCCGGTTCCACAGCGACAGATACAACCCCGCGGCCGGCCCGGCCACTTCGCAGTCGGCGTCGCCGCTCCCGCCCCGCTCGGTCACAGGAGGCTCGTCCGACAGCCGTACGGTCCACACCGCGCCGTCGGTGTCCGTCACCCGCACCCGCAGTACCCGCGGCTCCTCGCTGCGGATCCTGCTCTTGGAGCGGGCGTGGAAGCCGCGCAGCAGCTCGTCGATGCCGTCCACCGCGAACTCCCGGCCGATCGCGGTGGACGTACCGCCGCGCGCCGACTCGGCGTCGATCCGGTGCACGGTCGTCTCGTGCGCCTGCCGTCGGGCCCAGAAGGCCAACGGCGAGGGCGCGGGCAGGAAGTACCAGCACCGGACGTCGGGCGCGGCGGTGGAGAGGGTGTCGACAAGGTAGCGGTGTCCCTCCCGAAACCAGGCCGTCAGCTCCGTCCCGTCGAGGTCCGGCAGCCCGCCGTCAGGGTGGTGCGAGGAGTGCCCCTCGGCGACGAAGGCCGCCGCCCAGCGGTGCACCATGCCGGTGTGCCGCAGCAGATCCCGCACCTGCCAGCCCGGGCAGGTCGGCACCTTCGCCTCGGTACCGGCCTCCTCGGCCGCCGCGGCCAGCAGCCGGCCCTCCCGGTCCAGGGCTCGCACGAACTCGGCGGTCTCCATGGGGCAAGTGTGGCGGATGAAGCGCGCTCCAGGGCAAGAGCGACCCAGGTACCAGGGCGACCCAGGTACCAGGGGCGACCTGGGCCGCCCGGCCGGTGTGACGTCCTCGACGGCCTCTTCCGGTCACAGGCGGCCGGCGATCGCGCGGCGCGCCCCGTATGCGATCGCGGCGGCGACGGCCGCGAGGACCGCCACGCTGGTGAGCGCGGTGGGCAGCGAGAGCCAGTCGGCCATGAACCCGATGGCGGGCGGGCCGAGGAGCATGCCGCCGTAACCGAGTGTCGAGGCCACCGCGACTCCGCCGGGGCCCGCGAGCGCACCGGCGCGCTCCACGGCGACCGGAAAGAGGTTGGCGAGGCCGAGCCCGGTGACGGCGAAGCCGAGCAGGGCCGCCCACACCGACGGCGCGAGTGAGCCGAGCAGCATGCCGACCGATGCGGTGGCGCCGCCGGCCACCACCGTACGGACCCGCCCGAGCCGTTCCAGAAGCGTGGTGCCGCTGATCCGGCCCAAAGTCATGGCGAGCGCGAAGCAGGAGTAACCGGCCGCCGCCACCCCGGGGTGGGCGCCGAGGTCCTGTTCCAGGTGCAGCGCGCCCCAGTCCGCCAGCGCGCCCTCACCGTAGGCGGTGCACAGCGCCATCAGACCGAACACGGTGACCAGGCCCCGCGTGCGGATGCCGAGACGATGGGGCGCGGTGTCCTCGGGCCGCGCCCTGTCCGGGGGTTCCGGAGGCCGCTGACGCAGCAGCATGGGCCCGGCGACGGCGGTCACGAGCAGGCCCGTCACGGTCAGCCCGAGCAGGTGCCGGGTGGGCGACAGCGATCCCGCGACCAGCCCGCCGAGCCCGGCGCCCACCATGCCGCCCAGGCTGAACGCGGCATGGAAGCTGGGCATGATGGGCCGTCGCAGCGCGGCCACCAGGTCGACGGCGGCGCTGTTGAACGCGACGTTGATACCTCCGTACGCCATCCCGAAGACCAGTAGGACGGCGCCGAGCGCCGGTGCGGAGTGGGTGAGCGGGGGCAGGGCCACGCTCAACGACAGCAGGACCGCACAGACGACGGTCACCGGGTGGCTGCCGAACCGGCGGCAGAGCCGGCCGGTGAGCGTCATCGTGATCACCGCGCCCGCCGACACTCCGAGCAGCGCGAGCCCCAGGGCGCTCGCCGACGCGCCCGTCTGCTCCTTGATGTCGGGGATACAGACGACCCAACCGGCGAAGACGAAGCCGTCGAGGGCGAAGAAGGCGGTGAGGGCGACACGGAGCCGGGTGGGGTCGCTGCCTGGCACGCCTTTGTGCAGGACTGATTTGTTTATGAGCGGCACAAAGTGAGGCTAGGAGAGTGCTCCTGGGCGGGGCAAGACGATGGTGGACACCGGCCGAGCCGGGCCTCGCACGCGGCGGAACGGGGAGCCCGGTAGGCGGGTGGCCCTGAGCCGGCCGAACAGAACGTCTCGCGCGCGAACTTTCGTTGCGGCAGGCACTCTTGACAGCGTGCGCACTGTTTCGCGACGTTTGATCCTTGCCGAACGTGTCCCGTCCCGGTCCTCGATCGGGGAACGAGCGCGTACACGGCGTGGGCCGACAGGGCCCGAAGCAGTGATAGGACGCGGACAGCGTCACAGGGGGGAGCGGTCGTCCAATGCGATCCACGAGCAGATCCATGAGTAGTCGTCACCACGCCTTGCCGGGCTGTGCCGTCACCGGCACGTTCCTAGCGGAGCCTGCGGAAGGGCGGTTGATGTGAGGTGGACATCACCATTCACCGGCCGCACGAGCTGAGCGAAGCGCTCCGCGGGGCCTGGCACCAGGCCATGGACGCGTCGCCCGAATATGCCAATCCCTTCCTGGCGCCCGAGTTCGCGACCGGGATCGGCAAGTACCGCGGCGGGGCACGGGTGGCAGTGCTGCACGAGAACGCGGAGCCCGTCGGATTCCTCCCCTACGAGCGCAACGCCCTGGGCGTGGGTCGGGCCATCGGTCTCGGCCTGTCCGACTGCCAGGCCCTCGTCCACCGACCCGGGATCTCCTGGGACGCGCGGGACCTCCTGCAGGCCTGCGGGCTGTCCATCTTCGAGTTCGACCATCTCGTCGAGGAGCAGAAACCCTTCGGCCCACACGTCACGGGGACGTTCGCCTCACCGGTGATCGATGTGAAGCCCGGCGACGGCGACTACCCGCACTGGCTGCGCGGCACGTATCCGGGGCTGGCCAAGACGGTCCTGAAGAAGGAGCGCCGCGTGGGGCGCGACGTCGGCGAGGTGCGGTTCGTCTTCGACGAGCGCGATCCGCGGGCGCTGCGCACGCTGATGCAGTGGAAGTCCGCCCAGTACCGCCGAACCGGACGGATGGACCGGTTCTCGCGGCCGTGGATAGTCGACCTGGTGGACCACCTCTCCCGCGTCCGCGAGGAGCACTTCACCGGCGTGCTGTCCGTGCTGTACGCGGGCGACCGGCCGATGGCCGCCCACTTCGGGCCGAGGTCCAGCACGGTGCTCGCCGCCTGGTTCACTGCCTACGATCCCGAACTGCGCTACTACTCGCCCGGGTTGATGATGCATCTCCGGCTGGCCGAGGCCGCGGCCCGGCACGGTGTGACGCTCGTGGATCTGGGGCGGGGTGACAAGGAGTACAAGGACTGGCTCAAAACGCGGGAGTTGCGGGTGGGCGAGGGGTTCGCCACCCGCCCCCACCCGGTGGCTGCGGCGTACGGGCTGTGGCGCAGGCCGGTGCGCGGCCTGCGCAACACGGTCCTGGCCCATCCCGAGCTGCGAAAACCGGCCGACCGGCTGCTGAAGACGGTCGGCACCCTGCGCACGTCGGCCGGGGTGGACTCCGGCAGAGGGCGACCCCGAGCGCGCTGAGGGGCGTCCCGCTCCCGGCACCGCGTGTTCGCCGTGCCGGGAGTCCGCCGGATCCGCCGGATCCGGTCGAGGCCGACCCGCGTCCGCTCAGACCGCCGGCGCCGGGTAGGTCGGGTACTCCACGCCGGAGACGTGCTGGACGACCCGGATGACCTGGCAGGAGTAGCCGAATTCGTTGTCGTACCACAGGTAGAGGATCGCGTTGTCGCCATCGACCTTGGTGGCGCCGGCGTCGACGATCGAGGCGTGGCGCGAGCCGATGAAGTCGCTGGAGACGGCGTCGGGGGCGCTGATGAAGTCGATCTGGCGCTTGAGCGGCGAGGTCAGCGACACGTCGCGGAGGTGGGTGAGGACCTCGTCGCGGGTGGTCTCGCGGGCGAGTCGCAGGTTGAGGATCGCGATGGAGACGTCCGGCACCGGGACGCGGATCGAACTGCCGGTGATCCTCGCCTTGAGGTCGGGCAGTGCCTTCGCGACGGCCGAGGCGGCACCGGTCTCGGTGATGACCATGTTGAGCGGCGCCGAGCGGCCGCGCCGGTCGGATTTGTGGTAATTGTCCAGCAGGTTCTGGTCGTTGGTGAACGAGTGGACCGTCTCCACGTGCCCGCGCAGCACGCCGAACTCGTCGTCCATCGCCTTCAGCGGCGGCACGATCGCGTTGGTGGTGCAGGACGCGCAGGACAGGATCTGCTCGTCCGGCTTGATCATGTCGTGGTTCACACCGTGGACGATGTTGGGGACGTCGCCCTTGCCCGGGGCGGTCAGGACGACCTTGTCGATGCCGGGACGCAGATGCTTGGACAGGCCCTCGCGGTCACGCCACTTGCCGGTGTTGTCGATGAGGATGGCGTTCTTGATGCCGTACGCCGTGTAGTCGACCTCGCTCGGATCCTCGGCGTGGATCACCTTGATCTCGTTGCCGTTGGCGACGATCGTGCCGTTCGCCTCGTCGACGGTGATCGTGCCGTGGAACTGGCCGTGGATGGAGTCGCGGCGCAGCAACGAGGCGCGCTTGACGAGGTCCTGGTCACCACCGCCGCGTATGACGACGGCACGCAGTCGCAGCCCGTTGCCGGAACCGGCCTTCTCGATGAGCAGGCGGGCGAGCAGGCGCCCGATGCGGCCGAACCCGTAGAGGACGACGTCACGCGGCTCACGGCGCTCGATCTTGTTCGCCCCCGTGGCACCGGCGACGGCCTCGGCGGTGAACTCCTCCACCGACAGACCCCGGTCGTCGGCCTTGTACGTGGCGGCGAGCATGCCGATGTCGATCTGGGAGGGGCCGAGATCGAGGACGGTGAGCGCCTGCAGGAACGGCAGTGTCTCGGTGACCGAGAGCTCCTCCCCGGCGATCTGCCGGGCGAACCGGTGGGTCTTGAGGATGCTGACCACCGACTTGTTCACCAGGGAGCGACTGTGAAGGAGGACTGTGACGTCCCGCTCCCGGTGCAGTCTCCCGATGATCGGGATCATCGACTCCGCGATCTCCTCGCGGTGCTTCCAGCTGGTGAACGAGTCGTCATTGACAGTCACAGTCTTATCTTTCGAGCTAGGCGGCGCTCATATGCTAACCCCTCTCGTTCGATTATCGGCGACGGGTCGGCACCCCGTCCTCACATGGTGTTTTACAGTGACTACCAACCGTTCCGGCGACTGAAGACCCGTGAGGTAATCGCGAACCATGCCGACCCAGACGTTTGAGTTCCAAGTAGAGGCCCGTCAGCTGCTGCAGCTGATGATCCACTCGGTCTACTCGAACAAGGATGTCTTTCTGCGCGAGCTCGTCTCCAACGCCTCCGACGCGCTGGACAAGCTGCGCCTTGCCGCGCTGCGGGACGACACGCTCGACGCCGATGTGTCCGACCTGCACATCGAGATCGAGATCGACAAAGACGCCCGCACCCTCACCGTGCGGGACAACGGCATCGGCATGTCGTACGACGAGGTGGGGCAGCTCATCGGCACCATCGCCAACTCGGGTACGGCCAAGTTCCTCAAGGAGCTCAAGGAGGCCGAGGACGGGGCCGGAACCGAGGGGCTCATCGGACAGTTCGGTGTCGGCTTCTACTCCGGTTTCATGGTGGCGGACGAGGTGACCCTGGTGACCCGCCGCGCCGGCGAGAGCCAGGGCACCCGCTGGACGTCCCGCGGCGAGGGCACGTACATGCTGGAGAAGATCGACGACGCGCCGCAGGGCACCGCGGTCACCCTGCACCTCAAGCCGGCGGACCCGGACAACCAGCTCCACGACTACGCCTCCGAGTGGAAGATCAGGGAGATCGTCAAGCGGTACTCCGACTTCATCACCTGGCCGATCCGGTTGACCCCCCGGGCGGCCACGGCGGAGGGCGAGGGGACCGCGCGTGAACCCGAGACGCTGAACTCGATGAAGGCCCTGTGGGCGCGCTCGCGCGAGGAGGTGTCCGACGACGAGTACCACGAGCTGTACAAGCACATCGGCCATGACTGGCGGGATCCGCTGGAGACGATCCGGCTGCAGGCGGAGGGCACCTTCGAGTACCAGGCCCTGCTGTTCCTCCCGTCGCACGCCCCGCACGACCTGTTCACGCAGGGCTTCAGGCGCGGGGTGCAGCTGTATGTGAAGCGCGTCTTCATCATGGACGACTGCGAGGCGCTGCTGCCGCCGTACCTGCGCTTCGTCAAGGGCGTCGTCGACGCGGCGGACCTCTCGCTCAACGTGTCCCGCGAGATCCTGCAGCAGGACCGCCACATCCGGATGATGCAGCGCCGGCTGACGAAGAAGGTCCTGTCCACGGTCAAGGACATGATGACCGGTGCCCCGGACCGGTACGCCACCTTCTGGCGGGAGTTCGGTGCCGTGCTGAAGGAGGGGCTGGTCACGGACCCCGACAACCGCGACACGATCCTCGCCGTCTCCTCGTTCGCGACCACGCACGGCGACGACGAGCCGACCACGCTGAAGAGCTATGTGGAGCGGATGCAGGACGGGCAGGAGGACATCTACTACATCACCGGTGAGTCCCGGCAGAGCATCGAGAACTCCCCGCACATGGAGGCGTTCCGGGACCGCGGTATCGAGGTGCTGCTGCTCACGGACCCCGTCGACGAGGTGTGGGTCGACGCCGTGGGCGAGTACGAGGGCAAGGCGCTGCGGTCCGTCACCAAGGGTGAGATCGACCTCGGCGCGCGGGGGGACGAGAAGGGCGACGACGAGCGGGAGAAGCAGACCGAGGAGTACGCGGGTCTGCTCGGCTGGATGAAGGAGCAGCTGGACGAGGACATCAAGGAGGTGCGGCTGTCGTCCCGCCTGACCGTGTCGGCGGCCTGCATCGTCTCGGACGCGCAGGACCTGACCCCGGCCCTGGAGAACATGTACCGGGCGATGGGCCAGGAGGTGCCGCGCACCAAGCGGATCCTGGAACTCAACCCCGACCACCGGCTCGTGAAGGGTCTGAACCAGGCGTACAAGGAACGCGAGGACCGCACCGTGCTCGCCGAGACCACCGAACTGCTGCACGGTCTGGCGGTGCTCGCCGAGGGCGGCCAGCCCAAGGAACCCGCGCGCTTCGTCAAGCTGGTGGCGGACCGCCTGGAGCGCACGCTGTAGCTCCGTCGGCCGGACGGCGGGTGTTCGGGGCGCCCCCTCGCGCGGGTCGCCCCGAACACCGCGGGGCCTCTGGCGGCCGGCGCGATCGGGCCGAGGGGACAGTGCGGCGCGACCACGATGTCGTAGGTCTCGGCCATGGCGGCGATCCGCCGGGTCTCCGAGATGCCTCCGGCGTGGCTGATGTCCGGCTGGGCCACGGCGATGCCGTCCGCCAGTACGGAGCGGAAGTGCCGGCGGGAGTAGAGCCGTTCACCGATGGCGACGGGATAGACGTGGAGCGCACCACGGCGCCGAGGTCCTGGGTGAACTCCGCAGCACCTGTTCCTCGACGAACATGGGCAGCAGGGGTTCCAGCAACGGCAGCATCCGCCGGGACATCGCCCCGCTGAACCGGCCGTGGAAGTCCAGCGCCAGGTCGCGCTCCGGGCAGGTTCCGGCCGGCGTTGAGATGCAGCACGTCGAGGTGCCGGGTGCGCGCGGTCATCTCGGCGACGACGGGGGCCCACTCGTCGGGCGAGGTGACGTCGAGACGGCGGCTGCGCGCCTGGCCCCGCTTGACGCGGACCGCCTCGGAGCCACCCGGTGAGCAGCCTCCGCGTCGACATCGGTGACGACGACGGACGCCCCCTCCACGGCCAGGCGGTGGGCGGTGGCCTCGCCGACGCCGGAGCCGGCCGCGGTGAGCAGGGCGGTGCGGCCCGCGAAGCGGGAGAGGGTGGCGGTCATGGAGTGTCTCCGGGGCGTGCGGTGGAACCGCGCAGCACCAGGTGCGGCTCGGTGGGTACGACCACGTCTCCTGTCGGCGTGCCCCGGATGGCGGCGACGAGGGCGTCGACGGCGGTGGTTCCCAGCTCGTACAGGGGCATGGCCACGGTGGTCAGCGGCGGGTGGAGGTGCCCGGCGACGGGCAGGTCGTCGTTGCCGACCACCGAGATGTCTTCGGGGATCCGAAGCCCCAGGCTCCGGATCGCGCCCATCGCGCCGATGGCCTGGGCGAGCGAGCTGGTGTAGAGCGCGGTGACCGGGGGGTGCGTGCCGCCGTCGGCGGGACGGAGCAGTTCCAGTGCCGCGGACACGCCGCCGTCCTCGGTGAAGTCGCCGGAGGCGACGGGAGCGGCGACCGAGAGCTCCTCGGCGTGTCGCAGGAACGCCTGCTTGCGGGTGTCGCTGGGGGTGATGCCGGGCGGACCGGCGATGTGGCCGACCGCGCGGTGGCCGAGCTCGTACAGGTGGTCCAGGGCGGTGACGCTGGAGCGGGCCACGTCCATGGTGACGTTCCGGCCGGATCCCTCGACCGACCGGTTGAGGAAGACGTGCGGGACCGGACTTCGGCGGAGTGCGTCGAGCAGGGGGTGACCGGGACGGGCCGAGGCGATCAGCAGTCCGTCCACGCGGCCCTCCTGGACCAGGTCGTTGAAGGACTCGTCCGCCTCCTGCCCGTCGAAGTCCTCGGCCAGCAGGGAGAGATAGTCGAGCTCACGGGCCCGCTGGTAGGCGCCGCGGGCGATGGTGACGTACGTGGGGTTGGTGAGGGCGGGGACCAGCAGAGCGAGGGCGTGGGTGCCGGCACCCGCCAGCGCCCGCGCCCCGGAGTGGGGACGGTAGCCGAGTGCTTCCGCGGCCTCGTGGACGCGCCGCCGGGTCTCCGGCCGGACGGACAGGTCCTGGCGGCCGTTGAGCACTTTGGACACGGTGGCTTTGGAGACCCCGGCCGCCTGTGCGACGTCCACCAGCCTGGCCCGGCCGGTCTTTTGCGCCAACAGGGCACCTCTCTCGCTGGATTGGGAGGTCTTGACATGTTCCGGCGATGGAACCTAACGTCCGCGGAAGTCGCGGTCAACCGGTTTCCTCAGACGGAAATAGGCGATGTATCTGGGCGAAAGCCCAACAAAAGTTCAGCGCGTGGCCAGCACGTCGGCCAACCGGGCATGACCCGAACCTTCTGCCAAAGGAACTTCGCATGACCGACATGCAAGGAATCGGCAAGGCGCCCAGGGCGGTGGTGTGATGGAGCGCCCGCGCATCACCCCGCAGCTCGGCCGGACCCGGGTCATGGCCATCCTCCGGTCGGCCGACGCCTCCGGACTGCCCGCCGTGGCCCGGGCGCTCGCGACCCCGCCCCCACGTCGCTCATGCTGAAGGAACGGCGCACCGCCGGCCACCACCGCACGCGCTACTACCGCACCCACACGGCCGGTGCCGGACTGTCCCCGCAGGACATCCCCGAAGACGTCGTCGCCGGCCCGGCCGTCCTGCACCTCACCGGGATCACCCCCGCGCTGGGCGACAGACCCGCGAAGGCCGTCACCCGGGCCGTGGACATCGCGGCCGACGCGGGAGTCACCATCTCACTCGACGTCAACTTCCGCTCGCTGCTGTGGAGCGAGGAGGAGGCCAGGAGCGCCCTGCTGCCGCTGCTGCGCCGCTGCGACCTGGTCTTCGCGGGAGTGCACGAGGCCCGGCTCGCGGTCCCCGGCACCGACGACCCGGAGGAACTCGCCCGGGGCATCCGCGACCTCGGCCCTTCCGGCGCCGTGATCAAACTGGGCGCCGAGGGAGCGTTCGCCCTCCTGGACGGACAGCCCCACCGGCAGCCCGCGATACCCGTGCGCGTGCACGACTCCGTGGGCGCGGGGGGCGCCTTCGCCGCCGGATACCTCGCCGAACTGCTCGCGGACGAACCGCCCGAGCGGCGGCTGAGGACGGCTGCCCTGCTCGGCGCCTTCGCGGTCAGCACCGCGGGCGACTGGGAGGGCCTGCCTCACCGCTTCGAACTGGCCCTGCTCGACCACCACGACGACAACGTCCGCTGAACAGCCCGCCACCGCCCCCCTTTCAGGAAAAGCCCGGGAAACCCCATGCCCACACCCGTCTCGTCCGGCCCCCTCCTCGTCCTCACCGGCTCCTACACGCCCGACACCGGGGGCGACGGCGCCGGACTCGCCGCCGTGCGCTTCGATCCGGCGAGCGGCCGTCCGGCCCCCGAAAGCGGACTGCCACCGCTGCCCGTCAGCGGCGCCTCCTTCCTGGCGGCGCACCCGACCCTGGACGTCGTCTACAGCACGAACGAGACCGACCCCGGAACCGTCACCGCGGTCACCCGGCAGCCCGACGGCGCTCTGACGCCCCTGGGCACCCCGGTCGCCAGCGGTGGGACGAATCCGTGCCATCTGACCGTCCACCCCGACGGCCGCTGGCTGCTGACCGCCAACTACGGCAGTGACACCGCACCCGGCACCGTGGCCGTGCACCGGCTCGACGAGGACGGGCGGGTGAGCGAGCCGACCGACGTCGTCGTGCACGAGGGCTCGGGCCCGGTCACCGGACGGCAGGAGGGCAGCCACGCCCACCAGGTCGTGGTCGACCCGGCGGGCCGCTTCGTGCTGGCCACCGACCTGGGCGCGGACGCGGTGTTCGCCTACGTGCTGGACACCCGCGCCGGAACACTCGCACAGACGGCGGTGAGCCGGCTGCGCGCGGGCTCCGGCCCACGCCATCTCGCGTTCGCCCCCGGCGGCGAGCTGGTGTTCAGCGCCGACGAGCTTTCCTCCACCGTCACCTGCCACCGCTACGACGCCGGGACGGGCACCCTGACGGCGGGCTCCGCCGTGCCCGCCACCACGGCCCAGGACGTCGACAACTATCCCGGCGACATCGTCGCCTCGCCGTGCGGGCGCTTCGTGTGGGTGACCAACCGCGGAGCGGACACGGTGGCCGCGTTCCGGATCACCGGCCCCGGCCTGACGCCGATCGGTGAGGTCCCCAGCGGGGGCACCTGGCCCCGGGGCCTCACCCTGACGGCCGGTCATCTGCTCGTCGCCAACCAGCACAGCGGCGCCCTCGCCGCGCTGCGGGTCCGGGACGACGGCACCCTCGAACAGCCCGCCCCGGCGGTCACCCTGCCGTCGGTGGTCTGCACGCTCCCCCTCTGAAAGCCCGCATCGACGTCCCGCGCACCTATGACCTGAGAGGCAGCCATGTCCGCCCCCGCCACCACCCCCGCACGCTTCACCCTCGACTCGGCCTTCGGGATCGGAACCGTCCACCCCCGTCTGTACGGGTCGTTCGTGGAACACCTGGGCCGCTGCGTCTACAGCGGTCTGTACGAACCGGGCCACCCCACCGCCGACGCCGCCGGCCTGCGTCAGGACGTGCTCGCACTGATCCGGGAGCTGGGCGTCACCACCGTGCGCTACCCGGGCGGCAACTTCGTCTCCGGCTACCGCTGGGAGGACACCGTCGGACCGCGCGAGGAGCGGCCGGTACGCCTCGACCTCGCCTGGAAGACCACCGAGACCAATGAGTTCGGCCTCGGCGAGTTCATGGACTTCTGCCGCAAGACAGGCACGGAGCCCATGATGGCCGTCAACCTCGGCACCCGCGGCGTGGAGGACGCCCTACGGCTGCTGGAGTACTGCAACCACCCGGGCGGCACCGAACTGTCGGACCTGCGCATCGCCCACGGCGGCACGGAGCCGTACGCCATCCGGATGTGGTGCCTCGGCAACGAGATGGACGGCCCCTGGCAGATCGGCCACAAGACCGCCGAGGAGTACGGGCGGCTCGCCGCCGAGACCGCCCGCGCCATGAGGATGATCGAGCCGGACCTGGAACTGGTGGCGTGCGGCAGCTCGGGCTCCGGGATGTCCACCTTCGCCGCCTGGGAGGCGACCGTCCTTGAGGCCGCGTACGACCTGGTCGACCACGTCTCACTGCACGCCTACTACGAGGAGACCGACGGCGACCGGGACTCCTTCCTCGCCTCCGCCGTCGACATGGAACACTTCATCGAGTCGGTCGTGGCCACCTGCGACCACGTCCGCGCCAGGCTGAAGGCGACCAAGCGCATCAACCTCTCCTTCGACGAGTGGAACGTCTGGTACCAGAGCCGGCCCAACCCGCACACCGTGGAGGACTGGCAGCAGGCGCCGCGCCTGCTGGAGGACGTCTACACCGTCACCGACGCCGTGGTCTTCGGCTCGCTGCTGATCGCCCTGCTGCGGCACGCCGACCGGGTCACCGCCGCCTCGCTCGCCCAGCTCGTCAACGTCATCGCGCCGATCATGACCGAGCCGGGCGGGCCCGCCTGGCGGCAGACCACGTTCTTCCCCTTCGCCCAGGCGTCACGGTACGGCCGCGGCCGGGTGCTGCGCGTCGAGGTGGACAGCCCCACGTACCGCACGGCCCGGTTCGGCGATGTGCATCTGCTGCACGCCACCGCCGTGACCGACGACGAGACCGGCACCGTCACCGTGTTCGCCGTCAACCGGAGCCAGAGCGAGGCGCTGCCGTTGGAGGTCGACCTGAGCGGCGTCGACGCGCACACCGTGGAGGAGCACCTGGTGCTGTCCGACGCCGACCCCGACGCCCGCAACACCCTGGACCACCCCGACCGGGTGACACCGCACCCGGCGACCGGCACCCTCGTCAAGGACGGGGTCCTGCGTGCCGAACTCGAGCCCCTGTCCTGGAACATGATCCGTCTGACGCGCAGGCAGGGTTGAAGGAGCGGCACACCGTGACCCTCCCCACCGCCCTGTCCGCCGTCCTGCTCCGCCTCACCCCAGCGCCCGGTCGAGATTGAACGCCGCGCTGATCAGGGCGAAGTGCGTGAACGCCTGCGGGAAGTTGCCCTGTTGCTCGCCGGTGTGGCTGATCTCCTCGGCGTACAGGCCCAGATGGTTGGCGTAGGTGAGCATCTTCTCGAACGCCAGCCGTGCCTCGTCCAGCCGTCCGGCGCGGACCAGTGCCTCGACGTACCAGAAGGAGCAGATGGAGAACGTGCCCTCGTCGCCCCGCAGGCCGTCCGGACTGGCCTGTGGGTCGTAGCGGTAGACCAGGGAGTCGGAGACCAGGTCCTGGGTGAGTGCGTCCAGTGTGGACAGCCACTTGGGGTCGGTGGGCGCGATGAACTTGGCCAGCGGCATCATCAGCATGGACGCGTCCAGCACGTCGCCGTCCTCGTACTGGACGAAGGCCTGGCGTTTGACGGACCAGCCGCGCTGCATGATCCGCCGGTAGATGGTGTCGCGGCACTGCAGCCAGCGCACCATGTCGGCGGGCAGGCCGCGGCGGCGGGCCATCCGGATGGCCCGTTCGATCGCCACCCAGCACATCAGCCGTGAGTACAGGAACTTCTTGCGGCCGCCCCGGGTCTCCCAGATGCCCTCGTCCGGCTGGTCCCAGTGGTCACAGACCCAGTCCACGAGCGCGCAGACCTGGTCCCACTGGTCGCTGGAGATGGGCTGCGCCCACTTGTCGTAGAGATAGATGGAGTCGATCAGGGCGCCGTAGATGTCGAGCTGGAGCTGGTCGGCGGCCGCGTTGCCGACCCGGACCGGTGCGGAGCCCTGATGGCCCTCGAGGTGGTCGAGTTCGTACTCCGGCAGGTCGGTGCGGCCGTCGATGCCGTACATGATCTGCAGGGGGCCGGACGGTCCGCCGTCGCCGGGTGTGATGTGCTGGTTCACGAACTTCATGAACGCCTCGGCCTCGTCGGTGAACCCCAGGCGCAACATGGCGTAGACGCAGAAGGCCGCGTCGCGCACCCATACGTAGCGGTAGTCCCAGTTGCGTTCGCCGCCGAGCCGCTCGGGGAGACTGGTCGTCGGCGCGGCCAGGATCGCGCCGGTCGGGGCGTAGGTGAGCAGCTTCAGGGTGAGGGCGGAGCGGTGCACCATCTCTCGCCAGCGACCGCGGTAGCGGGACTGGTGCAGCCAGCGCCGCCAGTACTCCACCGTGGCGGCGAACTGTTTCTCGGCCTCGACGCGTGCGCACATGCGCGGTGCCAGATGTTGACCGACCTGGTCCAGCGCGAACACCGTCGACTCGCCCTCGGCGAGTTTGAAGTCCGCCCACACGTCCCGGTCGTCGCCCTCCAGGGGAACGGTGGCGGTCAGGGCCAGTGACAGGTCGGCGGACTCGAAGACCGCCATGTCACCGAGCAGCCGCAGGGTGTGCGGCTGCCTGCCGTAGTCGAACCGTGGAGCCACCCGTACCCGGAACGGCAGGGAGCCCCGCACACAGAGGACCCGCCGGATGAGCCGATGTCGTTCGGTCTCGACCGATGCCGCTCCGACGGGCATGAAGTCCTGCACCTCCCCGACGCCGTCCTCGGTGAAGAACCGGGTGATCAGGACGTTGGTGTCGGGGAAGTAGAACTGCTTCGTGCGGCCCGGCACGGTCGCGGCGAGTTCGAAGCACCCGCCCCGCTCGACGTCCAGGATCGCGGCGAAGACGCTCGGGCAGTCGAAGGAGGGGCAGCAGTACCAGTCGATGGTGCCGTTGCTTCCCACCAGCGCGACGGTGCGCATGTCACCGATCAGACCATGGTCGGCGATCGGCAGGTACCGGGAGTGCCCGGGCCCGTACTGCTCGCTCGGCGTTTCGGCCATCGCAGCCTCCCTGACCACCGGGTACGCGCACCGCAGGTCCCACAGTAGGCGCAAGGCGAGGGAGCGGCACGGGGAGCGGATCCGCCCTCCGGCCGCCGGTCGTCAGACCGTGATCACCCGGAGTCCCGCCTCCTCGAACCGCCGCACCGTCTCCGCCCCGGCCGCCGTGTCCGTGACCAGGGTGTCCACCGCCTCCGCCGCGCAGATCCGGGCGAACGCGCGCTGCCCCAGCTTGCTGGAGTCCGCCGCCACGACCACGCGCGTGGCGCGCTCGCACAGCACACGGTTGATCGCGGCCTCCGCCTCGTCGTGCGCCGCCGCGCCGTGCGTGACGTCCAGGGCCACCACACCGAGCACGGCCACGTCCAGGGTGATCTGGCCGAGCACGCCGTCCGCGAGCGGACCGATCAGCTCGTACGACTGCGGTCGCGCGACCCCGCCGGTGACCACGATCTTGAACTGGGGGCGCACGGTCAGCTCGTTGGCGATGTTCAGCGCGTTGGTGACGATCGTCAGCGCGGGGGAGCCCGACGCCAGGTCGCCGCGCACCGCGAGCGCCCGCGCCACCTCGGTGGTGGTGGTGCCGCCGGTGAGACCCACCGCCTCGCCGGGCGTGATCAGACCGGCCACCGCCTGTGCGATGCGCTGCTTCTCCGAGGCGCGGCGGGCGGTCTTGTAGCGCAGCGGCAGTTCGTAGGAGACCCCGTGCACCACCGCGCCGCCTCGGGTGCGCACGAGCATCTGCTGCTCCGCGAGCTGGTCGAAGTCGCGGCGGATCGTCGCGGCCGACACCCCGAGTTCGGCCGCCGCCTCCTCGACCTCCAGCCGGCCCCGCTCGACGAGCAGCTCCAGCAGCGCCTTCCACCGGGCGTCGCGGGACATCCCCACTCTCCGTTTCCTTGACCTTGCGGGTGACCCTAGCGCACCGCACTTTCGTCGCAATGCTTGTTCATGCTCGAAATCTCCCTCTATCTTGCAAGAAAATGCATCGCTGGATCGCTGGGAGGGTGCGGCATGACGTATGTCGAGCAGGAACTGACCAGCCAGCCCGAGTGCTGGACGCGCGCCGCCGAGAGCGCGCAGGGCCACAAGGACGCGCTGCCGGCGGCGGGGGAGCGGGTGGCGATCGTGGGGTGTGGGACCTCGTTCTTCATGGCGCAGTCCGCCGCCGCGCTGCGCGAGCGGTCCGGGCAGGGTGAGACGGACGCGTTCGCCGCCTCGGAGTTCCCCCACGGCCGGGCCTACGACCGGGTCGTCGCCCTCACCCGGTCAGGCACCACCACGGAGGTGCTCGACCTCCTCGGCTGGCTCCGCGGTCAGGTGCGGACCACCGCGATCACCGCCGATCCGCGCACGCCCGCGACGGAGTGCGCCGACGAGGTGGTAGAGCTCGGCTTCGCCGACGAACGGTCCGTCGTGCAGACCCGGTTCGCCACCACCGCCCTCACCCTGCTCCGCGCCCACTTCGGCCTGCACTCGGACGCCGTGGTCACCGACGCCCGCACCGCCCTGAAGTCCCCGCTGCCCGAAGGGCTGGCCCGGCGCACGCAGTTCACCTTCCTGGGGCGCGGCTGGACCGTCGGGCTCGCCCACGAGGCCGCGCTGAAGCTGCGCGAGGCCGCGCAGGCGTGGACGGAGGCATACCCCGCGATGGAGTACCGGCACGGCCCCATCAGCATCACCACCCACACGACCGCGACCTGGATGCTCGGCGAGGCACCGGGCCGACTGGCCGCACAGGTCCGGGAGACGGGCGGGCTGTGGGTGGCCGGCGCCCTCGACCCGCTCGCCGAACTCCTCCGCGTCCAGCGGCTCGCCGTCGCCCTCGCCGCCGCCCGCCGACTCGATCCCGACCGCCCGCGCCATCTGACCCGCTCGGTGATCCTCGCACCCGATCCCCGCGACAGGTGAGAAGGAGGAACCGTGCCCCTCACCCCCACCGGTGAGCTGATCACCGCCGCTGCCGCGGCGCGCGCTGCCGTCGCCGCGTTCAACGTCATCACCCTCGAACACATCGAGGCCGTGATCGCGGGCGCCGAGGCCGCGGACGCCCCCGTCGTGCTCCAGGTCAGCGAGAACGCCGTCAAGTACCGCTACGGGCGGCTGCTCCCGCTCGCCCGTGCCGCCGCCGCGGCCGCCGCGCGAGCCGCGGTTCCGGTCGCCCTCCACCTCGACCACGTCCAGAGCGACAACCTGCTCCGTCAGGCACCCGGCGCCGGGTTCGGCTCCGTGATGTACGACGCGGCCCGGCTGCCGTACCAGGAGAACCTCGCCGCGACCCGCGCCGCCGCCGACTGGGCGCATGCCCAAGGGCTGTGGATCGAAGCTGAGTTGGGACAGGTGGGCGGCAAGAACGGCGAACCGCCGCCCGACCCGCACACACCCGGCGCCCGCACCGATCCGGCCGAGGCCGCCGCCTTCGTGGCGGACACCCGTGTCGATGCGCTGGCCGTCGCCGTCGGCAGCACGCACGCGATGACCACGCGCACGGCCGCACTCGACCACGGCCTGATCGAACGGCTCAGTGCCACCCTCGACGTACCGCTCGTGCTGCACGGCTCGTCCGGCCTGCCGGACCACGAACTGACGGCGGCCGTGGCGGGCGGCATCACGAAGGTCAACATCGGCACCGCCCTGAACGTCGCGATGACTGACGCGATCCGGGAGTTCCTCGCCGGGCGGCCCGAGGCGGTCGACTCGCGCGGCTACCTCGGCGTGGGACGGGAGGCGATGGCCCGGACCGTGACCCGTCTCGTGACCGTGCTGCGGGACGGCGGCACGCCCGCATCGCAGGCCCCGCCCCCGTAGGCGTGCCTCCCCGCGCGCTCCGCGCGGGGGACGGTCGCGGGCCTGGCTACTTCTTGACCGCCTTCAGCACGACGAACTTGGGGTCGCTCGCGACCAGTTCGCTGTTGCCGAAGAGGCGACGCAGCTTCACGTGGTAGCCCAGATGGCGGTTTCCGATCACCCACAGCTCGCCGCCCGGCCGCAGGGCGCGCCGCGCGCCGGTGAACATGCGCCAGGCGGTGGTGTCCGTCGTCGCCTGGTGGGAGTGGAACGGCGGGTTGTTGAGGACCAGGTCGGCGCTCGCGGCGGGCACCCCGGACAGACCGTCACCGACCCGGAACTCCGCCCGCCCCCGGGCGTTGTCCCGGTAGGTCGCCTCCGCCGAGGCCACCGCCTGGTACGACTCGTCGGTGAACAGCACCTCGGCCTCGGGGTCGGCCAACGCGGCCGCCAGTCCCACGACGCCGTTGCCACAGCCGAGGTCCACGATCCGTTCGGCGCCCCGGCCACGCGGAAGGTGCTGGAGGAAGAAACGGGTGCCGATGTCGAGGCGGTCGGCGCAGAAGACGCCTGCGTGGTTGGTGACGGTCCGGCCGGACAACGGGCCGATGCCGTCGGGGAGTCGGTAGCGGTACGGCCACGGGTTGCCGCCCCGGTCGAGGTCCGGGTCGGGGGTGCAGAAGATCAGCCGCGCCTTCTGCTCGGCGAGCGAGGTACGGGTCGGCCCGAGGACGCGCTCGAACACCTGCAGCGTCGAGGTGTGGATCTCCTTGACCATGCCGGTGCCGATCACCACCGTGCCCTCGTGCACGCCGGGCGCCAGCCGGTGCAGCTGGTCCTCCAGCAGCGCGAGGCTCTTCGGGACGCGGACCAGGAGCACGTCGATACGGGACGGCGGGTCGTCCCGGGTGCTGAGCAGCCGGGCGGCTCCCGCGTCGACACCGTTGCGCACGAGGTTGGCGCGGGTCGCCTCGTGCGCCAGGAACGAGTCGGTGATCTGTGTCGGGCGGTGCGCCGCGAGCGCCGCGGTGAGCGCGCCCCACCGGTCGCCGACGACCACGACCGCACCGTCGAGCGGGGTGTCGCTCGCCGCGAGGTGCCGCAGCAGATACGCGTCGGAGGCGTCCCAGGCGCGCAGCCGGTCGCGGGGGTCCTCAGGGAAGCGGGCCAGCGCGTACTCGCCCCACGGCGTGGTGAAACGGTCGTTCATCGTGTGTCCAGGCTAGCGGAGCCGCAGGCGGGGCCCCGTCCCCGGTGGGCGGGATACGTGATGATGGGGCCATGGACGCCGAGCTGTTCCAGCGGAGCCGCGCGCAGGTCACCCCAGGCGCGGTCCATGTGCCCGACTGGCTGGACGCGGACCGTCAGCTGCGGCTCCTGGACGCCTGCCGGGAGTGGGCGCGCCCGCCGGCCGGGCTACGGACCGTGCGCACGCCCGGCGGGGGCACGATGACCTCGCGGCAGGTCTGCCTCGGCCGGCACTGGTATCCCTACGGGTACGCCCGCACGGCCGTCGACGGCGCCCCCGTGAAGCCGCTCCCGGACTGGCTCGCCGCACTGGGCCGCGACGCGGTCGAGGCCGCGCTGGGTCCGCGGGCGGTGCCGTCGGAGCCGTACGACATCGCCCTGATCAACTTCTACGACGCGGACGCCCGGATGGGGATGCACCGCGACAGCGACGAGAGGTCCGACGCCCCCGTGGTGTCGCTCAGTCTCGGCGACTCCTGCGTCTTCCGTTTCGGCAACACCCGGACCCGGGCGCGCCCTTACACGGACGTGGAGCTGCGCAGCGGGGACCTGTTCGTCTTCGGCGGACCGGCGCGGCTCGCCTACCACGGGGTGCCGAAGGTGCGGCCGGGAACCGCACCGCCCGCGTTGGGACTGACGGGCCGGTTGAACATCACCCTCAGGGTCGGCGGCTTCGGCAAGGACCCGGAGCGGATCATGGGAGACTCCCCCTCATGAGCGGTAAGGCGGGCCCCCGGGCGGTGGGGGAAGGGAACACACGGACACGGCTGGAGCGGGGGCGCGGCGCCCTCGGACCCGCGCTGGAGCTGGTGCACACCGGCCGTGCGCCGACGCGTGCCGTGCTCACCACCGAGCTGGGCGTCACCCGGGCGACCGCCGGAGCGGTGGCCGCCGAACTGGAGGCGCTCGGCCTGATCCGCGTCGACGCCCACCCGGGGGCCGCCGCCGGGACGCAGGGCCGTCCCTCGCACCGGCTGGAGATCGCCGAGGACGGACCCGTCGCGCTCGCCGCCCAGGTGCACGCCGACGGCTTCCGGGCCGCGCTCGTCGGCCTCGGCGGCCGCATCGTCGCGACCGCCCCGGGCTGCGAGACCGTCGACGCCGACCCGGCCAAGGTGCTCGGCTCGGTCGTCGAAGCGGGCGCCGAACTGCTGCGCGAGACCGGGCGGCGCTGTGTGGGCGCCGGGCTCGCCGTGCCCTCCGCGGTCGCCGAACCCGAGGGCCTGGCGCTCAACCCGCTGCACCTCGCCTGGCCGGCGGGAGCACCGGTACGGGAGATCTTCGCCGAGCGGGTGCGCGCCGCCGGCATCACCGGGCCCGCCTTCGCCGCCAACGACATCAACCTGGCCGCGCTCGCGGAGCACCGGCACGGCGCGGGCCGCGGCTCCAGGGACCTGCTGTGCGTGGCCACCGGGCACCGGGGCGTGGGCGGCGCGCTGGTGCTCGACGGACGGCTGCACACGGGCAGTTCGGGTCTGGCGCTCGAGGTCGGCCACCTCACCGTGAACCCGGAGGGCCGCCCCTGCCACTGCGGCAGCCGTGGCTGCCTCGACGTGGAGGCGGATCCGCTGGCCTTCCTGGCGGCGGCCGGGCGCGAGGCCGGTCCCGAGGTCTCACAGCTTCAGCAGGCCAACGACCTCATCCGCACCGCGTACGCCACCGACCGGGCCGTCCGTGGCGCCGTCGACCTGCTGATCGACCGGCTCGGCCTCGGTCTCGCCGGCCTGGTCAACATCCTCAACCCGGACCGCATCATCCTCGGCGGGCTGCACCGCACCCTGCTCGACGCCGACCCCGAGCGGCTGCGCGCCGTCGTCGCCGACCGCAGCCTGTGGGGCCGCAGCGGCCAAGTCCCCGTCCTGGCCTGCACCCTCGACCACAACAGCCTGGTGGGAGCGGCGGAGCTGGCGTGGCAGCCGGTACTGGACGATCCACTGGGCGCCCTCGCCTGACGCGGCTTCAGGCACCGGACGAGGCGCCCCAACCTGACGCGGCTTCAGGCACCGGACGAGGCGGAAGGCGCGCTCGACTCACCACGGCCGTCCCCGCGGCAGTCCACCCGGTACGGGCGGCGACGTGAGCCGTCTCTTCAAGGAGCAGCACTCGGCCGCCCGCCTACTCCCCGGGAGGTATGCGCACTGCCGCTGGCCGTACGACGACCCGGACCCGCTCCGGGAGCCACTCTCGAGGCATCACCCGACAACCCACCGAGGGAGATGACCCCACGATGCAGACCCTGGCTCACTGGGACGGGGGCCCCGGCCCGTGGATCCTGTTCTTCCCGCTGATCTGGGCGGCCGTCGTCGTAGGCGCCGTCACCGTCCTTCGTCGTACCGCCCGGCGCGGCCGTGGCGGCCCCTGGCGCCCGATGGACGGCCGCCCCGCCGACGACTCGCCGATCGCGGTGCTCGGCCGTCGCTTCGCCTCCGGCGAGATCGACGAGGACGAGTACTGGCGCCGGCTCTCCGTGCTGGACGAGCACTTCGGCCGCACGGACAAGGGCGGTCCCGCATGACCGCGGTGACCGGCGCGCGGGCGGCCGTCAGGGTCGTCGACGCCGGCAAGGTGTCCGTCGCCGGCGATACCGCGGTGCGGGCCCTCGACAGGGTGGGTTCCGGCTTCCCGACCGGCCGTTCCACCGTGGTCGCGGGCCCCTCGGTGTCCGGCGAGTCCACGCTGCCGCACTGCTCGGCGGGCGGCCCGCCTTGACGGTCTGCGGGCCATCCCCACGGGATGACCCGCCCGGCGCGCACCGGAAGGAGGGTCACCGCCCGGTCAGCCGGCAACGGCGGACCGGGCGGGAGCATGTCGGGTCGTGTGCTCGTCGACCGCCGGCCCGAGGGCGGGCGCCTCGAGGGCCCGTTCGTACGGGGTGCGGCTGCGCACCGGCCCGGCCGGCGCCGCCGACGGCGCGGGAAGCGTGAACCAGACGACCTTCCCCGAATCGCCGTCGGGACGCGCCCCCCAGCTGGCGGCCACGGCGGCGACCATCGCCAGACCGCGTCCGCTGGTGGCGGAGGGATCCGGCGTGCGCAACTCCGGCAGGCGCGGATCGTGGTCGTGCACCGAGACGGTGAGCCGGTCGAGCAGCAACTCCATCTCCACGGTGCACGTCTTGTCGGGCTGGGCATGCAGGTGGACGTTGGTCAACAGCTCCGTCACACCGAGCGCGGCCCGGTCGATCAAGGAATCGAGATGCCAGTAGCGCAACTGCGCCGATACGATTCTGCGGACCTGGCCGATCCGCGACGGCAGGGCTTGGAGCTCCACCGTGCACTGCCTGCTTGGCTGGCTGATCACGGCTGCGACTCCCCGAATTGAGGTCCGGAAGAAGACACGGAGATCGGATCCAGCAGGGTGGCCGGGTGTGCACGCCGCCTGCTGTGCGGCTGAGTGCTCCGGCCGCCTGGTGCGGAACGGCTTCGTACGGGGGCCGCCCGCTGTCGTGACCGGCGGCTGGTTCTTCAGCGTAATCGCCGGTAAACCGAGAGTGATGTGAGACCAGCGTGACGCAGGGCACGCCGCGCCGCAACTCACGCCGCGCTCAGCCGCCGCGACCTGCCGCCTTGCGGACCGCCTCGATGAACCGCCGCGCCGACGGCGGCCCCGGCTGCCCCGGTGCCGGGTCCTGATCACCGAGGGTCAGTGAGTAGCGGGTGCCGTTCAGATCGGCCAGCGCCCGGTCCTCGGGCGCGAACCAGGGCTGGGACGCACGCACCGCCTGCACCGGCGCGCTGTCGATCTCGCTGCCGTAACTGGTGAGCAGTCGCAGCCTGCCGTCGCTGATCCGGACCTGCCCGGCCCGGGTGAGCGACCGCAGCCCCTTCCCGATCCGCACACCCGTGGCCGTGAACTCCGGCTCCGCCATGATGTCCGCCCCCTTGTGCGTTCGGCTGGGTCCGCTGCGGATCCCGCCCGGCGGCGCGATCCAGCGGCCTCGATCGAGAGTTCGGTCGTGATCCAGTGTGCACCCCGGCTCGGACGGGTCTCCCGGCGGAGCCCGCCGCACCGGCTCCCGTCCCGCGGTGCAGTCTGCCCCGGCCCGGCGCGCCGCACCAGTGCGCATACCGAGGTGGCGGCGGCCACCGGGCGCACTCGCACGGATGCGCCCCCACGGATTTCCGCCGGTTTCCCACTCCCTTCCCAGGTGCGCCTTTGAGTGGCTCAAAGATGCGTTTATGCAGGTGAGAAGGCATGTGAAAGGCGCCTATGATGCAGAGGTCCGACCGAGTGATCCGGACATCGGCACGCCCCGGTAAGGAGTCCCGCCGTGAGTACCTCCCAGATGACCCGACCCGGCGAGACCCTCGACGTGGACCGCAGTGACCCCGAGTACCGGGCCTGGCTGAAAGCGGCCGTCCGCAAGGTCCAGGCCGACGCCAACCGTTCCGCCGACACGCATCTGCTGCGCTTCCCGCTGCCCGAGCACTGGGGCATCGACCTGTATCTGAAGGACGAGTCGACCCACCCCACGGGCAGCCTCAAGCACCGTCTGGCGCGCTCGCTGTTCCTGTACGGGCTGTGCAACGGCTGGATCCGGCCGGGCCGCCCGGTGATCGAGGCGTCCAGTGGTTCCACGGCCGTCTCGGAGGCCTACTTCGCGAAGCTCATCGGCGTGCCCTTCGTCGCGGTCATGCCGCGCACGACGAGCGCCGAGAAGTGCCGCCTGATCGAGTTCCACGGCGGGCGGTGCCATTTCGTGGACGACCCGCGCACGATGTACGAGGCCTCGGCCGCCCTCGCGGAGGAGACCGGGGGCCACTACATGGACCAGTTCACCTACGCGGAACGGGCCACGGACTGGCGCGGCAACAACAACATCGCCGAATCCGTCTTCCGCCAGCTGGAGTTGGAGCGGTTTGCGGAACCCGCGTGGATCGTCGCCACGGCCGGCACCGGCGGCACCTCGGCGACCATCGCACGGTATGTGCACTACATGGGGTACGACACGCGCGTCTGTGTCGCCGACCCGGAGAACTCCTGCTTCTTCCAGGGGTGGACGACCGGCGATCCGGAGGTCACCTGTGACCGCGGCTCGCGGATCGAGGGCATCGGCCGGCCTCGGATGGAGCCCAGCTTCGTACCCGGCGCCATCGACCGGATGATGAAGGTCCCCGACGCGGCCGCCGTCGCCGCGGTACGGGCGCTGGAGCGGGCGATCGGCCGCAAGGCGGGCGGCTCGACCGGCACGGGCCTGTGGGGCGCGCTGAAGATCGTCGCGGAGATGGTGGCCGACGGGCGCACGGGCAGCGTGGTCACCCTGCTGTGCGATCCGGGGGACCGCTATCTGGACAAGTACTACTCGGACGTGTGGCTGGCCGAACAGGGACTGGACATCGCGCCGTACGCCGCGGCGATCGAGTCACTGCTGCGGACGGGGGTCTGGCCGGGCTGATCCCGGCCCGGCGTCTCGGCGACGCGGCCGGCGTCCCTGCTGCTCGAAGAGCTCGGGGGAGTGCGTCTCACGCGTCGCGAGCCGGGCGCCCGCCCTGTTCGGGCGTCTGACGGGCGAGCCTGCGGTCCAGGGCCGTCACCGCGCCGCGGAAGACCCGTGCCAGGGCACCGCGCGACAGCCTCATCAGCAGGCGGAAGAGTGCGTTGCCGTCGGCAGCCCACGTCCACTGCACACGGGTGCCCGTGCCGGCGGGGGCGAGCCGCCACTCCTCGAGCAGCGCGTGGATGCCGGGGACGGTCGCCTCGTCGACCCGGTACGCGTACAGCTCGTCGGGCTCGGCCGTGACGATCGTCTCGCGAAAGCGGGTGCCGCCGGTGAGACGCACCTTCCGTCCCGCGCCCTCGTCGATGAGACCTATGGACCTCACCGCGGGAAACCAGTCGCTCCAGCCGGGGACGTCGTCGGCGAGGGCCCGGAAGACCTTCTCAGGGGAGGCGGCCATCTCCCCGGTGAACACGAACCGAACGGGAGCGGTCCGTGTGAACGCGGGTCCCACCGGGCGCAGGCGGTGTGCCATGGACGAAACCTCCTCGCGGGACGTACGCGAACGGAAGCCGACTCTCGCTTCACCTTAGCTGACGTATTGTCAGCTGTCTGTGCCTTCCTCGGACTCTCCCGCGACCACCAGCCGCCGCAGATGCTCCGAGATCTCCATCCGAGCGTCCGTCGGCAGTCCGGCGTCGGTCACCAGTGTGTCGACCTCCTCCAGCGCGGCGAACGAACTCAGGCCCACCGTGCCCCACTTGGTGTGGTCGGCGACCACCACCACACGCCGTGCGGACTGCACGAGCTGCCGGTTGGTCTCGGCCTCCGCCAGGTTCGGCGTCGACAGGCCAGCCTCCAGCGATATGCCGTGCACTCCGAGGAACAGCACGTCGAAGTGGAGGGAGGCGATCGCCCGGTCGGCGACGGGGCCCACCAGCGAGTCGGACGGGGTGCGCACACCGCCCGTCAGGACGACCGTGGCCGCACCCTGCCGCTGGCCCGAGGTGCGCTGCGCGGCGTGGAAGACGTCGGCCACCCGCACCGAGTTGGTGACGACGGTCAGATCCGGCACGTCGAGGAGGTGATGGGCCAGTGCGTACGTCGTCGTGCCGCCGGACAGCGCGATCGCCGTGCCCGGTGTGACCAGCTCGGCCGCGGCCCGGGCGATGTCCTCCTTGGCCGTCAGCTCCAGGCCCGACTTCGCCTCGAACCCCGGTTCGTGCGTACTGGCCTCCACCACGGGCACCGCGCCGCCGTGCACCTTCTCCAGCACGCCCTGGCGGGCGAGCGCGTCGAGATCGCGGCGGACCGTCATGTCGGAGACGCCGAGCTTGCGCGTCAGCTCGTTCACGCGGACGCCCCCGCGCCGTCGCACCTCGTCCAGGATCAGGGCACGGCGCTGCTCCGCGAGGAGGTTCTGATTCTCGCTCACGTCCGCTCCGTCCCCTTTCATCCCATCACTTCCCACATGTCGCCCGTATCGGCTCCGACGAGGTCATTCTCCCGCCACCAGCACCGCGGGACGCCCCATCCTCGCACGCCTCGCCGCAGGTGGCGCCATCGCCCGTCACCTGGGATCCGTCCGCCCTCCCGGCCGCTGTCACACATATCGGGGAGATTCCGCGTCGGCAGGTGTGCGCCACCGGCACAGCGGAGATCCTGTCGCTGCCCGGGACACACCGTACGCAGCACGGGGGAAGAGCGGAACAGTGGAGCGTGCAGGGGAACACGAGGGGGAGCGCGGCGACTTCGCCGAGCCGTCCGCGCCGGCCGGGGCGGCCCTGGAACTCCGGGTCCACGGAGTCGGCGGGACCACGCCCGAGGAGATGCTCGGCGATCCGCGCACGGTGAGGATCACCGGTGACGGGACGGCCGCGGTGTACCGGCGCGCCGACGACGCCGACGCGGAACGGCGGCCCGGCGACCACCGCGACGAGCCGGTGCCCGAGGCGTACGTCTGGTGCAACCTGACCTCCGGGAACGCCGCACGCGCCCTGTGGCTGTTGCTGCTGCCGTTCATGGTCGCCAATCTCGCCCACTGGATGCGCCCCACGACCATCGGCCGGCGGCGGACCGTCCGCCTGTACGGAGTGATCGTCCGGCTCGTCGGACTCTCCCTGACCGTGCTGCTGGTCGCCGCCGCCTGCGAGGTCGCCCTGGACCTGGTGGCCTGGCAGTGCGCGGGCACGCGCGCGTGCGCGGGGCGCCACACCTGGCTCGGCTTCCTCTCGCCCGCCGTCTCCGGCCACGGCTGGTGGAACCCGCCCGGCAGGCGCCTCGCCCTGGCGTCGCTGATGCCGACGGCGCTCACCTGCCTGCTGTGGTACCTGTCGCACCGCACCTGGTGCGCCTACGAGTCCCAGCAGCCGATCTCACGCGATCCGGGGCCCGACGACGACGCCCACCGAGCCCCGCTCGGCCGCCCCGGGTTCTGGTACGGGCGCCGGCTGGTGGCCCGGCTGCGCGCCGCGCACACCGCCGCTGGCTTCCTCACGGTCACCGCTGCGCTCGGCGGCAGCGCCGCCCGCTACGACCGCCGCCATGGCTCGGTCCAGCTGGAAGTGCTCGGCTGGCTGCTGCACCTGATGTTCCTCGCGGGCGCCGTGATCGTGCTGTGGGTGGTGTGCCGCCGGGGCCGCTCGGAGAACCGGCTCGACAAGGATCTCGACCGGGCCCTGGTGCGATGGCTGCCGGCGGGTGCCCTCGTCCTGCTCGTCCTGACCATGGTGTACGCCGCCTGGTCCCGACCCGGCTGGCACTCCTCGGGCCGGCTGCCCGGTGACGCGGCGTTCGGCGCGCTCACCCTGGCGCAGGGCGTCCTGGTGATCGCACTCGGTGTCGTCGCCCACGTCCTGTACCGAACCCACCCCGACACGCGCACCGCGATGCGCGGACTGGCCGGACCCGCCGTCGCGCTGCTGGCCTGCGCGCTCGGCGGCGTGATGTCCGGCGGCGTGGCCCAGCGGGTCGCCGACTGGCTGGACGGCACCGGGCACGCCCTGGCCGGCCCGCCCGCCCTGCTGACCTGGCAGGCGTCCACGATCCCGCCGCTGCTGCTCGTCCTGCTCCTCCTCGCCGGCCGGCTGGCCCGGCGCACCTGGCTGCTACGACGCGCCGAGACCGTCGCGGTCGAAGCGGAGTACCCGGGGGAGTCCAGGGACACGGCCCGCACCCTGCGGATCGCGCACACGCGCGCGATGGCCGCGCTCACCGACCGGGCACCGCTCGTCGTCGCCGTCACCTCCGCCATGACCCTGCTCCTGGGCGCCGCCGCCCTGACCGGGGCCTTGGTCACCGGCGACACACCCGAAGGAGCCGCACGCGGCAGCCCACCGTTCGTCAGGGCCGCTGCCGACACCTGCCAGGGCCTCGGCTCCTGGCTGATCGGCATCGGATTCCTGCTCTTCGTCACGTGGGGTCGCCGCGCCTACAAGGACGCCTCCGCGCGCCGCACCATCGGCATCCTGTGGGACGTCGGCACGTTCTGGCCGCGCGCCGCCCATCCCTTCGCCCCGCCGTGCTACGCCGAGCGCGCCGTGCCCGACCTGACCTGGCGCATGGCCACCTGGACGAGCTCCTCCGGAGGGCGCCTGGTGCTGTCCGGGCATTCCCAGGGCAGCGTGCTGGCGGCGGCCGCGGCCCGGCAGCTGGGGCCCTCCGTACGCAGGCGGGTGGCCCTCCTGACGTACGGCTCGCCCCTGGAACGGCTCTACGGGCGCTGGTTCCCGGCGTACTTCGGCCCGGCCGCGCTCAGCTCCCTGCATCGCGAGGTGGACTGCTGGCGCAATCTCCACCGCCTCACCGACCCGATCGGCGGCCCGATCCGGCTGCCCGGCGACTGCGGCCCGCAGGTCGACCACCCACCGCTGAAGGACCCGCTCGCCTACGGCCGGACCCCCGAGCACCCGCTGCCCGCACCGATCCTCGGGCACGGCGACTACCAGGCGGACCCGGCGTTCGCCGAGGAGCGCTACCGACTGCTGGCGCGCCTCAGACCCGGGCTGCCGGCGCCGCGGGAGGCGAACACCTCCTCGGCGCCGGGCGCGGCGCCCGGCGGGCACGCTCAGGGCAGCTCCGGCAGGTCCTCGGGGTAGAGCAGGGACAGGTCGTCGGTGCTGGCGTCCGCGAGCTGGGCGACCCGGCCGGCGTGCCGCTCCACCATCGCCTCGAACGTCTGGCGCGCGGTGCGGCCGTTGCCGAACGTCGGCCCCTTCGGGATCGCCGTGAAGTACTTCAGCAGCGCCTCGGCGGTCCCGGGTCCGAGCCGGTACTCGTGTTCCTCGGCCTGCTGCTCGACGATCCGCAGCAGTTCCTCCGCACCGTAGTCGCCGAAGGTGATCGTCCGCGAGAAGCGCGAGGCGACACCGGGGTTGACGGACAGAAAGCGTTCCATCTCCGCCGTGTAGCCCGCGACGATCACCACCACGGCGTCGCGGTGATCCTCCATCAGCTTCACCAGTGTGTCGATCGCCTCACGCCCGAAGTCCCGCCCCGAGTCCTCCGGCGACAGCGCGTACGCCTCGTCGATGAACAGCACTCCGCCGCGCGCCCGGTCGAACGCCTCCTGGGTGCGGATGGCCGTGGAACCGATGTGCTCGCCGACCAGGTCGACCCGGGACACCTCCACGAGGTGGCCCTTCTCCAGGACGCCGAGCGAGGCCAGGATCTCGCCGTAGAGACGGGCGACCGTGGTCTTGCCCGTGCCGGGGGAGCCCGTGAACACCAGGTGCCGCCGCACGGAGGCCGCCTTCAGGCCCGCCTGCCGCCGGCGGCGCCCCACCTCGATCATGTCCGTGAGGGCCCGCACCTCGCGCTTGACGCTCTCCAGGCCCACCAGCGCGTCCAGTTCGCCGAGCACGGCCTGCGAGGTGCGCGCGGGCCTCGGCTGCTCGGGGGCCGGCGCGACGAGCGGCTCCTGCTCGGTGGCGCGCTGGCTCGGAATGCCCAGCAGCCCTGGCGACGGGCTCGTCGTCTGCACCGCCGTCTCCTGGGTCACCGCGGGCCGCAGTCCGGCGCTCTCGTCGCTGGTGCAGTCCTCGACGACCGCACCGCCCCCGCCGGGCGCGCCCGGGCCGCCGTCCGCGAACTCGTAGCCCCCGCGCGCACACCGCTCCGTACGGCACTTCCGCAGCGTGGCGCGGCAGCCGTCGATCACATGGAAGCCGTAGCCGCCGCTGCCCGTCACCCGGCAGTTCAGGAAGCTGCCCCGCCCCTCCGCCGAGACGTAGAAGCCAGCCTCCGCCGGCGAGGTCACCGTGCAGCGCTCGATGGTCGGGTCGGCGCCCTTGGTGACGATCACGCCGGTCTGGGTGCCGTCGATGGTGCAGCCGGACAGTGTGCCGCCGCTGCCGTGGTCCCGGAACCAGGCCCCCGTCGCGGCCTCCCGGATTCGGCAGTCGTCCAGTTGCGCGGTGGCGCCGTCACTCACCGACACCGCTGTGTTGCGCACTTGGGAGAGGTCGCTGTCCACGACGTCCACGCGCGAGCCCCGGTCGAGGACGAACAGGGCGTCCGGCACGTCGTGCACCCGGCAGGAGTCGAGCACCGCGGTCGCCCCGTCGCTGACCCACACCGCCGGGTAGTCCCCGGTGCTGTCGAAGATCTCGCACTGGTTGGCGTCCACACGGGTGCCCGGGTCCCACACCGACAGGCCGTTGCGACCGAACTGCCGCACCGTCGTGCGGGTCAGCGTGAGCACCGAACGGGACCTGAGGTCGACCGCGTTCTCCGGGATGTCGTGGATGCGGCAGTCGGCCAGGGTGAGCACCGCGTCCGTGTCCATCGTGACGCCGTCCGCGGTGGTGCGGTGCACATCGCAGTCCGTCAGGTGCGCCGTGGCCCGCCCGGTGATCTGCACACCGGAGCCCCTCACCTCGTAGACCTCGCAACCGACCGCCTCCAGCGAGGAGTTCTCCCCGGTCGCCGAGAGGCCCGCGCCCGACGTGTGGTGCACCCGGCAGCGCTCGAGGCGCGGGTGCGCTCCGCCTCGCACGGCGACGCCTGACTGGGCCGCCGCCACCACCTCGCACTCCTCGAACACCCCGCCACCGCCGTCCAGGACGGCGATGCCGACGCCGGCCGGGTTGTCCACCGTGCAGCGCCGCACCGTGGGGCGAGCGTTGCCGCGGACCTCGATGCCGGCCGCGGACCGCGTCATGATCCGCACGTCGACCAGCTCCGGTGTGCCTTCCTCCACGAGGAGCGCGGGAGCCGCCGCGTCCTGCCCCTCGACGTGCAGGTCCTGGACCACGGCGGAGGCGCGCACGGTCAGCGGCACGCCGTCCACCGGCGCGATGCGCACCGAGCCGGGGGAGCCCTCGGGCCCACGCAGCGTCACCGCCCGCTGGAGGACGAGGTTCTCCCGGTAGGTGCCGGGCGCGACGGTCAGGACGTCCCCGTCGCCCGCGGCCTCCAGGGCGGCGGCGAGTGACGCGTATTCACCCGTGCGGCGCCGCCACCGCGATGTACCGGTGTGCGTCACCTGGACCGTGCCCTGTGCCATGGCGCTGCTGTGCCCCCACCTCGTTGATCACGCGGGTTCTCGCGAAGATGCCGGACGGCCCGGCGGGTCCACCGTAGCGTGCGGGGAGGAGGCCGGTTGACCGGAGGCCGAACGCCGTCAACTGCCCGTGCCGGTACGGCCCCAGTCCGGGCCCGCCTTGTCCCACGCCTGGTCCCAGCGGGCGTAACGGCGGAGGACCAGGCGCCAGACGATCAACCGGCGGCAGCCCTCGATGAGCCCCGCGGTCATCGCGGCCACGCCGAAACCGGCCAGCACGGCGTGCGTCGTGGCGGTGGCGCTGTCCAACGGGCGGGCGGTTATTCGGCCGTGGCCGTCGGTCCAGAGCGGGAAACGGTCGCCCGGGTGCGGGGAGGACAGGGTGGCCAGAACCGCGCCGTGCTGTGCGGTACCGTCCGGGGCGGTCCAGTCGGCGAGAACCCGGCTGTGCGCGTCCCGGCTCGTCGAGGAGTCCGGATCGGGGTCCAGCGGCCCGCGGTTGAGCTGTTTGACGACGGTGGCCGCCACCTGGTGACGGCTGTGCTGCTGGTCCCGTACGGAGCGCTGCAGGGAGTCCTGGGCGACCGAGCCGATCAGCGACCCGGCGGTGGGCGCGGCGACCAGGATCAGCAGCAGGGCGACCAGCGCCACCCAGGCCTCGATGAGGTCGGTCGTACGGCGCAGCGGATTGTGCCGCCAGCGCCACAGGCCGTTGATTGCTCGCACGTCCCGCACCCCCTTCCGCGTCCGTGATAACCCCCGCACCCGGCCGTTCACTCTCGAGGCCGGGGAAGAGAGAGGGAAATCACCTCTCTCCCACCCCGCCCGCCTCTCACGAACTTCCTCCGCGGACTCAACGACCGCGGCCCTCGCCCGGGTTCCCACCCGCTCGTGGCATCGCGGCGTTTCTCGCCCCGGGTGCGGAGGGATCCTGTTCCGCACGACGGCGCGGGAAGAACCTCGTACCGCAGACGGCTCGGCCCGGTCGGGGAAACGGCCGGAGCTCCCGGCCAACCGCCCTATGCGAGGACCGTGACCGGGTCGCCGATGCGGATCAGGCCGGTCGTCTCCGGTACGAGGTTCTGCCCGAAGGCGAGTTGGCCGCCGAAGCGGCGGTGGCGGGCGAGCGTGCGCAGCGGCTCCTTGCCGCGCTCGGCGGTGCTCTGGTCCGTGGTGGTCACGACACAGCGCCCGCACATCTTGGCGACCCGGAACGTGACCTCGCCGATGGAGATCCGCTTCCAGCCGTCCTCGGCCCAGGGTTCGCTTCCGGCCACCACGAGGTTCGGCCGGAACCGGTTCATGGGCAGCGGGCCCTCGTCGGCGTGATCGCCCTGCGCGATCAGGGAATTGAGAGCATCGAGGGAGGCGACCGAGGCGAGCAACAGCGGGTAGGCGTCCGCCAGGCTCACGGTCTCGCCCGGACGCCCGTACGGCGGGTCGTCGATCGGGCGGCGGGTGGCCGGATCGTCGAGGTGGACGAGGGTCACAGGCTCACCCAGGAAGGCGCTGAACCACTCGCTCGCCTCGGGGCCTGCGGGGACCGTCTCGATCTTCTCTCCCGCCCACTTCGCGGTCGTCGTGCCGACGGGATCGGGCACGGCGACGGTCAGCGGCTCAAGAGCTTCCGCGGACACCCGGACACCGCCCCCGGGCAGCGGCTCGGCGGCCGCCAACGCCAGAGTCGGGCGCTCGCGCTGGGTGACGACCCGGCCGGAGTCGTCGATCAGTGCCCAGCGCCGGTCCCCGGCCAGCCCCCATGGCTCCACCACAGCCTCGTGGGGCGCCTGGCCCCGCAGCGCCTTGACCGGGTGGACGTGAATCGAGTGCAGCGCTGAATTCGGCATGAGGCCATCGTGCCACCGGCATCGACGGCCTCACGCGGTTCGCGGATCAGTATCCGCGGTACTGCTGCCCGTTGTAGTACGGGTCCTGGTAGGGCGCCGGGGCCGGGCGCTGCGCCGCGGGACGCATCGACTCGTAGCCCGAGGCCATCGGGCGCGGCTGCTGCATCTGCTGTGGGGCCGGATAGCCGCGCGGCCCCGCCTGCTGCGGGATGTACGCGGTCGGGGCCTGTTGCAGCGGTGCGGGCTGCGGTGTCTGGGGGTAGCCGTACGCCGGGGCCTGATGGGAGGGCCCGGACGCCAGCGCGGGCAGCGCCGACGGCAGTGCGGGCAGGCTGCTGCCCGGCGTCTCGTATGCGGAGGGGACCCGGATCGGAGCGATCTGCGGGGTGCCCCGCTCGGCGACGAGCTTGTCGTAGATCGGAGTGTCCGGGAAGGGCGACGCGGAGTAGTAACCGCCGCCATAGGTGGAGCGGGGGGAGGTCATGGGACATAAGTTAAGCCCACGATGTGCTGGTTGGGGAGACCGATAAGAGGGTTGTTTTCCGTGTCCGGGGTGACGCGGGATCCCCAATGCGAGCGAACTTGGCAAAAAGGGGCGGCAAGTCGGTCCCGGATCGTGTAAAGGCCGAGTTCCGGGTGGGTTACCGTCGGTTGTGCAGCGGCCTTGCGGGGCGGGTCGCGGGAGTTCGGGCCCCGGGGGAATAGGTTGGCCCCACGGATGCGAGGCGCTGTCCGGGCCCCGGTCCCGGCGTGGCGACAGGTGGATGGGGGCGGACATGTCGATGGCGAAGGGGTCCAACCTTCAGGTGCCGACCACGGCGCTGCGCGTCGAACTGGGTCGGCGTTCCGGACCGGGCGTGCCCGACGCGGACGCCTCGGCGCTGCTGCTGGTCTCCGGCAGAGTCCGTACGGACGCAGACTTCGTCTTCTACAACCAGCCCGCGCATCCCTCCGGCGCGGTGCGCCACGAGGGCAAGCGGGACCTGGGCGGCCAGGTGACGGACACCCTCCTCGTCGACCTCACGCGCGTGGAACCCGAGGTCGAGACGGTGGTGCTCGCCGCCTCCGCCGACGGCGGCACGTTCGGGCAGGTGCCCGGCCTGTACATCCGGGTGCTCGACGCCCGGCAGGGTACCGAGGTCGCGCGCTTCGACCCCGCCGCCACCGTCGAGACGGCGTTCGTGCTGGGGGAGTTCTACCGCCGCCAGGGCGCCTGGAAGTTCCGCGCCGTCGGCCAGGGCTACAGCAGCGGACTCGAGGGTCTGGCCACGGACTACGGGATCACGGTGGACGAGCCGCAGCACGCCGCGCCCCCGCCTCCACCGCCCGCCCCGCCGGCGGCACCCCCCGCCCCGGTACGCCTCACCAAGGTCACGCTCACCAAGCAGGCACCCACCGTCTCGCTGGCCAAACAGGGCGGCACCTCCGGGGCGATGCGCGTCAACCTCAACTGGCAGGTGCGCGGGCGGTACTCCGGAGCGGGCCGCGAACAGGGCCGGGCGGTGCCCCGCCACGCGGACCTCGACCTGGACCTGTGCGCCCTGTACGAGCTGTCCGACGGCAGGAAAGGCGTCGTCCAGGCGCTCGGCAACGCCTTCGGCTCGCTGCACCGACCGCCGTACATCCACCTCGACGGCGACGACCGCACCGGAGCCCTGGACACCGGCGAGAACCTCACCGTCAACCTGGACCACAAGGACCGCTTCCGGCGCATCCTCGTCTTCGTGACCATCTACGAAGGTGCCCGGTCCTTCGCCGACCTGCACGCCACGGTCACGCTCCAGCCGCAGCACGGTGCCCCCGTCGAGTTCTTCCTGGACGAGTGCACGGTGCCCTCCACCGTGTGCGCGCTCGCCCTCATCACGAACACCGGCGGCGACCTGGTCGTCCAGCGCGAGGCCCGCTATCTCGTCCCGGAGCGCGGGGTCAGCCCGCAGCGCACCGTCGACCGGGCCTACGGATGGGGCATGAACTGGACACCCGGCAGGAAATGACCGGATCGCGTGTCATCGCCTCCGGCCCGCTCACTGCTCGTCCAGCACCGCGTCCGGGCGCGCGTATGTGCGACCCTTCCATGCCGCGCCGCGCCCCCGGTAGTGCTGCACCGCCGAATCGACCGTCATCAGCAGGTACAGGAAAGCGGTGACCGACAGCAGCGGAGCGAGCCACAGCGGCTGACGGTAGTAGCGCAGCATGGGCACGTACGTCGCCGTCATCACCGCCTTCGCGAGCCCGCCCACCACCACGGCCGCCACATCGCCGGTGACGATCCCGGCGACCAGCGCGACGGACGGCACCAGGTAGACGATCGCGAGTCCGAGCACCGTACCGACGAGCAGCAGCGGATTGTGCCTGAGCTGGGCGTAGGCGCTGCGCGAGACCATCCGCCACAGGTCGTGCAGCCGTGGGTACGGGCGCACGCTGTCGACCCGGTCGGCAAGCCCCAACCAGATGCGGCCGCCGCTTCGCTTGACCGCGCGAGCGAGCGCCACGTCGTCGATGACGGCCTGCCGGACGGCGTCCGGAATCCGTGCCCGCTCGGCGGCGTCGGTCCGCAGCAGCACGCACCCGCCCGCCGCGGCCGCCGTCCGCGAGCCCTTCACCGCGATCCGGCGGAAGGGGTACAGCTGCGCGAAGAAGTACACGAAGGCGGGCACGACGAGCCTCTCCCACACGCTCTCCACCCGCAGCCGCGCCATCTGGGAGACGAGGTCGAAGCCGCCGGTGCGCGCGGCCGCCACCAACTCCCGCAGGCTGTCGGGCGCGTGGGCGATGTCGGCGTCCGTCAGGAGCAGATACTCGGGCGCACGCGCGCGTGCCAGTCCGATTCCGTGGCGTACGGCCCACAGCTTGCCCGTCCAGCCCGGAGGAGGCTCGCCGGGGGAGCCGACGGTGAGCGGCAGCCCGCCGTGCCGCTCCGCCAGCTCGCGGGCCAGCTCCCCGGTGCCATCGGAACTGCCGTCATCGATCAGGAAGACCTCGGCGCGCCCGGGATAGTCCTGCGCGAGCAACGAGGGGAGACTGTGCGGGAGTACGGCGGCCTCGTCCCGCGCCGGTACGACCACACAGACGGACGGCCACTCCTCGGGGTCCCGGCGCGGCGGCAACCGCACATCCGTACGCCAGAAGAAGCCCTGGCCGAGCAGCAGCCACAACCAGGCTGCCAGTGACGCGACGGCGATCCACACAACGGCACTCACCCGTGGCAGTCTGCCCCACCACGGGGTCCGTTGGGCGCATCGTCTATGGTTGCCGGGTGAAGATCGCGCTCATGGACTCCGGAATCGGACTGCTGCCGGCCGCCGCCGCGGTACGCCGTCTGCGGCCAGACGCGGACCTCGTCCTCTCCTGGGACCCCGACGGGATGCCGTGGGGGCCGCGCACACCGGAGGACATCACGGAGCGGGCACTGGCCGTCGCGGAGGCCGCCGCCGCCCATGGCCCCGATGTCCTGATCGTCGCCTGCAACACCGCGTCCGTGCACTCGCTGCCGGAGATGCGCGCCCGTTTCGAACCGGACGTGCCGATCATCGGCACGGTCCCGGCGATCAAGCCCGCCGCCGCAGGGGGCGGGCCCGTCGCGATCTGGGCCACGCCCGCGACCACGGGCAGCCCCTACCAGCGTGGGCTCATCCAGGAGTTCGCGGACGGCGTGACGGTCACCGAGGTGCCGTGCCCCGGACTCGCGGACGCCGTGCACCATGCGGACGACCCGGCGACCGAGGCCGCGATCGCCGCCGCCGCGGCGCTCACCCCGGACGACGTCACGACCGTCGTGCTGGGCTGCACCAACTACGAACTGGTCGCCGACCGCATCCGCGAAGCCGTCCAGAAGCCCGGCGCGGCGCCGCTCATCCTGCACGGAAGCGCCGGGGCGGTGGCCGCGCAGGCGCTGCGCCGCATCGGTGAGGTCCCGGTGCCTGAGGCTCCCGCCGAGGGCGGCCTGACGGTCCTGTTGAGCGGTCGGGAGGGCGTACTGCCGGCCGAGGCGCTGACGTATCCCGAGGGCAGGTTCCTGCAGGCGGTCAGCCCGGCGCGGTGAGCGACGCGGGGCGAGGGAACCGGCTCTCGGCCCGAACCGGTGATGCTGCACGATGCGGTGCCCCCGTTACGGAACATGGGTACCCTCGTGGCATGAGGGACCACCCCCATGGCGACGAAGCCCCGCACCCCGACATCTGGACAGGGCGGGCGACCAATCGGGCGCAGTGGCTGGCGGCACTCGTCGGTGCGGCCTGCATGGCGCTCGGTATCGAACTGGCCGTCGACTCCGCCTGGACGTCCGGCATCGCGCCGCTCGTCATGTCGGTCGTGGGCTGTATCGCGGCCGGCCTGCTGGTTCTCTTCGGCACGCTCGCGTTCGTGCACGTCGCCGTGAAGGTCGACAAGGAATGCCTCGAGGTGCGCTGCGGCCACATCGGTGTGCCGCGCCGCCGCATCCCCCTGGCCCACGTCGCCGGTGCCGAATTCGTGCCCCGCGTCACACCACGCCAGTGGGGAGGCTGGGGCTACCGGTGGCGACCGGAGAAGGGCACCGCCGTCGTCGTACGGCGCGGCGAGGGTCTCGTCCTGCGCCTGTGGGACGGTCACACCTTCACGATCACCGTGGACAACGCCGAGACGGCGGTACGGGTCATCCGCGCCAGACTGCATCCGACGCTTCCCGGCGCCACGCACTGACTGCTGTCCTCCTTCTCCTCTTCTTACTCGTATTACTCGAAGTGCCGGCTCGCCACCGCTGCGTCGGCCGGCGGTATCAGTGGCCGACCTCCTCTTCATCGGTTCGGCGGCCTCTCGTCCACCAGCGGACGCGCGGTGGCGATCCCGGCCAGGAATCCCGCTCCCGCCGTCACCGTCGTGAAGCTCAGCGCGTTGCCCAGCGACGCGATCACCGCCAGCGCTGTCAGAGCGGCGCCCGCCGTGAGTGCGAGCGGGGTGGGGCGCCGGGTGCGCCACAGCGCGTACAGAACCCAGCAGAAGACCGCCGCGAGCAGGGCCGCGCCGAGCAGCCCCTCCTCGGCGGCCTGCTGAAAGGGCGCGGAGTGCGGTTTGCCGTCGGGCAGGAGGGACTGCGCGGCCGTGACGCTCAGATCCCCGAAGCGTCCGGGGCCCTCGCCCAGCGCCGGATTCCGGTGCGCCAGCGCCAGCGCATCGTGCCAGAGCAGAACCCGGTGTCGGCTGAGCTGGTCGGTCAGGAACACCCTGAGCCCGTCGGGGAGGAGGTCCTCGGTGATCCCCCAGGTCAGGCCGGTCACCAGGGCCGCCACGAGCCCGAGAGCGGCGAGTGCCGGGGCGCGGTGCCGGGTCCGGTCGGCGGCGAGCGAGCACAGCAGCACACCGGTGCAGGCCACGAGCCCGGTCGTGGAACCGATCGCCGCCGCGACCACCGCGATGCCGGCGGCCGACAGACGCAGCACCAGCCGTGCCGCCGGGGCCCGGGCGGCCCAGGCGGCGCAGCACGCCGCCCCCGAGGAGAGCGTCAGCAGCGCTGCGGTCCCGCCGGTGTGCCCGAGCGGCGTGGCGAACTGCGGGCCCACCGCGACGTGCGGGGCGGCCACGGCGAGTCCGACACCGGCCAGGGCGCCCGCGACGGGTGCCGCGACCGGGAGCAGCGCCCCGAAGATGCGTCCGGACGCGTATCCCGCGGCGACCGCGAGCACCGCGAGCAGGACGCCCTCGGGCCTGCCGCCGTGGGCGGCGGCCGTGATCAGCGACCACACAGCGCACGCGCCCAGCACCAGGACGCCCGCCGTGTCCGAGGCGTTCCGTCTCTCGTCCTCCGTGTCCGCGGCCCTGGCCTCGGACTCCGTCCCCGTGGATCCCACCGCCGCCCCCCTGTGACGGACCCGACCGTCCCGGCCGCCCCGTCCGGCCGTGGTGCAGAGCTCCGGCACACCGTATCGGGTGATGCGCCGATTTGTGGACGGGTTGTGCAGAAACGATGCGGCAGGGTGTGGCCCATGTCCGGTCACAAGGGGCGGACCGTCCATGGTGCAGCCACGGGCCGCGTTGTCCGCGCCGTCGTCGCGCGCCGTAGACTCCCCGGGTGACCGTCACCGCAACATCCCTGGGCGAGCCGGAACAGCTCGAACCCGCGGCCGCACCAGCACCCGCCCGTGGCGTCCGCCGGGTGCGGCGTGTCGTTCCGGCCGCCGCCGCGTCGCTGTCCGGCGTGCTGCTGTACGTCAGTTTTCCGCCCCGGACACTGTGGTGGCTGGCCCTTCCGGCGTTCGCCGTCTTCGGCTGGGCCCTGCGCGGCCGCACCTTGAAGGCGGGTCTCGGTCTCGGCTATCTGTTCGGCCTCGGCTTTCTGCTGCCGCTGCTCGTGTGGACCGGTGTCGAGGTCGGCTCCGGACCGTGGCTCGCGCTCGTCGCGGTGGAGGCGATCTTCATCGCGCTGGTCGGCGCGGGTATCGCGCTCGTCTCCCGGCTGCCCGCCTGGCCGGTGTGGGCGGCGGCCGTGTGGATCGCCGGAGAGGCGGCACGCGCGCGCGTGCCGTTCGGCGGCTTCCCCTGGGGGAAGATCGCCTTCGGTCAGGCGGACGGTGTCTTCCTGCCGCTCGCCGCGGTCGGCGGCACCCCGGTGCTCGGCTTCGCCGTCGTCCTGTCCGGCTTCGGGCTCTACGAGATCGTGCGGCTCGTCGTGGACTGGCGGCGCACCACAAACGCGCTGCGGCGCGGGGCGGCCGTCGCGGCGCTGATCAGCGTCGCCGCTCCCGTGGTGGGTGCTGTCGCCGCGCGCTCCCTGGTCAGCGACAAGGCGGAGGACGGGACCGCGACCGTGGCCGTCATCCAGGGCAACGTGCCGCGCTCCGGACTCGAGTTCAACGCCCAGCGGCGCGCCGTCCTGGACTACCACGCGCGGGAGACCGAGCGTCTGGCCGCCGAGGTCGAGGCGGGCAAGGTCGCGCGGCCGGACTTCGTGCTGTGGCCCGAGAACTCCTCCGACGTCGACCCCCTCGCCAACCCCGACGCCGCCGCCGTGATCGACCGCGCCGCCAAGGCGATCGGGGTGCCCATCTCGGTCGGCGGCGTCGTCGAGCGGGGCGGCAGGCTCTACAACGAGCAGATCCTGTGGGACCCGGCCAAGGGCCCCGTCGACACCTACGACAAACGGCAGGTGCAGCCGTTCGGCGAGTACCTTCCGCTGCGCTCGTTGCTGAACGCCGTCAACCCCGACTGGACGGCGATGGTCCGCCAGGACTTCAGCCGCGGCCACAAGCCCGGTGTGTTCACCATGGCGGGCGCCAAGGTGGGGCTGGTCACCTGCTACGAGGCAGCCTTCGACTGGACCGTGCGCTCGACCGTCACCGACGGCGCCCAGCTGATCTCGGTGCCCAGCAACAACGCGACCTTCGACCGCAGCGAGATGACCTACCAGCAACTCGCCATGTCCCGGGTGCGGGCGGTGGAGCACAGCCGCACCGTCACCGTCCCGGTGACCAGCGGCGTCAGCGCCATCATCATGCCCGACGGGAGGATCACCCGGCGCACGGGGATGTTCGTCGCCGACTCGCTCGTCCAGAAGGTGCCACTGCGCTCCTACACGACCCCAGCCACCCGGCTCGGCACCCTCCCCGAGATGCTCCTGGTGCTGGTCGCGGCCGGCGGCCTCGGGTGGGCGGCGGCGTCGGCGGCACGCGGCCGTCGCGACCGCGACGCCCAGGCCGTCCGTCCCGAAGACGCGGGAGTGACGGAACCGACCCGTTAGGGTCGGCCCATGGCTACTCCCGACTTCATCCGGACCATCCGGGCCTCCGCCGGTCATCAGCTGCTCTGGCTCCCCGGCGTCACCGCCATCGTCTTCGACGACGACGGCAGGGTGCTGCTGGGGCGCCGGGCCGACAGCGGCCGGTGGTCGGCGATCGGCGGCATCCCGGAGCCGGGGGAGCAGCCCGCGGCCTGCGCCGTGCGCGAGGTCTTCGAGGAGACGGCCGTGCGGTGCGTCGCCGAACGCGTGGTCCTCGTGCAGGCCCTGGCTCCGGTGACCTACGGCAACGGCGACACCTGCCAGTACATGGACATCACGTTCCGCTGCCGGGCCGTCGGGGGCGAGGCGCGCGTGAACGACGACGAGTCCCTGGAGGTCGGCTGGTTCCCGGTGGACTCTCTGCCGGAGCTGAACCAGTACGGCCTGCTGCGGATCAAGCAGGCCCTGTCGGATGCACCCACATGGTTTGACCCCACGAATCCGCTGTGAAGTATGGGTAGTGACCATATGGGGCGGGGCATCGGCACTGCTTAGGGTCGGCACATGACCGCGCCCCACCCCCACACCACCTCAGTCGATCTCGGCGGACGCACCGCCCTCGTCACCGGTGCCGCCGGTGGTATCGGCCGCGCCTGCGCGCTGCGGCTGGCCGCCGCCGGGGCCAAGGTGAGAGCGGTCGACCGGGACGCCGCCGGCCTCGACGCCCTCGCCGGCGTGGCCCGCGACCTCTCGGGCACCGTCGAACCACACGTCCTGGACCTCACCGATCTGGACGCCGCCGAACACGCCGCCGCCGGCACCGACATCCTCGTCAACAACGCCGGGATCCAACTGGTTCGGCCGATCGAGGACTTCCCGCCCGACGTGTTCCACACCGTCCTGACGGTGATGCTGGAAGCCCCGTTCCGGCTCATCCGCGGAGCGCTGCCCCATATGTACGGGCAGGGCTGGGGCCGTATCGTCAACATCTCGTCGGTCCACGGGCTGCGCGCCTCCGCGTACAAGGCGGCGTACGTCTCCGCCAAGCACGGGCTGGAAGGGCTCTCGAAGACCGCCGCCCTGGAGGGCGCCCCGCACGGCGTCACCTCGAACTGTGTGAATCCGGCGTACGTGCGTACCCCCCTCGTGGAGAAGCAGCTCGCCGACCAGGCGCGGGCGCACGGGATTCCCGAGGAACGCGTGCTGTCCGAGGTGCTGCTCCAGGACAGCGCCGTCAAACGGCTGATCGAACCGGAGGAGGTCGCCGAGGCGGTGGCCTATCTGTGCAGCCCGCAGGCGTCCTTCATCACCGGTACCTCGCTGGTCCTGGACGGCGGCTGGACCGCCCATTGAGCAGGGACATGCCGGAAGTTGTCCACAGGCCCGGCGGGTCCGGACCGGTCGTGGGCCATTCTGGGGGCATGTCCCGCGATCACGTACAGTCCGCGCAGCGCCCCGGCGCCGAGGCGCCCTTCCTGGAGCTCCTGGCCCGGGGCGCGTCGGCCGACGCCTATGAGCAGCCGGTGCTGCTCGCCCGCGCCGAGGGCCTGCCGCCCGAGCGCATCCGCGTGCTCGAGCAGGCCAAGCGGCTCGCGCTGCACGTGCGCGCCGAGATGGAAGGCAGACGCCGCCGCGAGGCGGAGCTGTCCGCGCTGTTCGAGACCGCCCACGACCTGGCCGGGCTGCGCGATCTCGATGCCGTCCTGCAGGCGATCGTCCAGCGCGCCCGCTCCCTGCTGAGCACCGACGTCGCCTATCTCACCCTGCACGACGAGGCCGCCGGCGACACCTATATGAGGGTCACCGAGGGGTCGGTCGCCGCCCGCTTCCAGCAGCTCAGGCTCGGCATGGGGGAGGGGCTCGGCGGGCTCGTCGCCCAGACCGCCCGCCCCTATGTGACGCCCGACTACTTCGAGGACGACCGCTTCCAGCACACCCGGACGATCGACACGGGCGTGCGTGACGAGGGGCTCGTGGCGATCCTCGGCGTGCCGCTGATGATCGGCGCACAGGTGATCGGAGTGCTGTTCGCCGCCGACCGGCGGGCCCGGGTCTTCGAGCGGGAGGAGATCGCGCTCCTCGGTTCGTTCGCGGCGCTGGCCGCTGCCGCCATCGACACCGCCAATCTCCTCACCGAGACACGTTCGGCCCTGGACCGGCTCGCCCGTGCCAACGAGATCATCCGCGACCGCAGCGCCGTCATCGAGCGCGCCTCGGACGTCCACGACCGGCTCGCCGAACTCGTCCTGCGCGGCGGCGGCGTCCACGACGTGGCGGCGGCGGTGTCCCAGGTCCTTGACGGCATGGTCGAGTTCACCGAGGCGGACGCCGCGCCCGCCGCGCCCCTGGAGGCGTCCCGTGCCGAGGGCCACGCCGTACGGCACGAGAACGACTGGCTCGCCGCCGTGACCGCCGGCGGTGAACTGCTCGGCGCGTTGGTGCTGCGCGGCCATCCGGGGCTCGACCCCGTCGACCAGCGCACCCTGGAGCGCGCGGCCATGGTCACCTCCCTGCTGCTGCTCGCCCGCCGCTCGGCCGTCGAGGCCGAACAGCGTGTCCGGGGCGAGCTGTTGGACGACCTGCTCGATGCCCGCGACCGCGATCCGCGCGTGCTGCGCGAGCGCGCCGCCCGTCTGCACGCGGACCTCGACGCCACCCACGTGGTGCTCGCGGCCCGACTGGACGGCGCCGCCGCCGACGCCGACCAGGAAGCGGCCGCACGCCGCCGCCTGTGGTCCGCTGCGTCCCACCTGGCGGCCACACGGCATGGACTCGCCGCCGCCCGCGACGGCGGTACGGTGCTGCTGCTGCCGCTCGAGGCGGGCGACACGGCGACGGACCTGGCCCGCCGCGCCGCCCGGCACCTCGGCACCGCGGTCCACGAACCGGTCACCGTCGGCGCCTCCGCCCCCGTCGAGGACCTCGCCGGCCACCCCGACGCCGTGGCAGCCGCATACGCGGAGGGACAGCGTTGCCTCGACGCCCTTCGCCTGCTGGGCCGCGCCGGAGACGGGGCCGCCGCCGAGGACTTCGGCTTCCTGGGACTCCTGCTCGCCGGGGACCGGGACATCGCCGCCTATGTCGAACGCACGATCGGTGAGGTCGTCGCCTACGACGAACGGCGCGGGACGGACCTCGTCCGCACCCTCGACGCGTATTTCGCCTGCGGGATGAGCCCGGCCCGTACCAAGGACGAACTGCACGTCCATGTGAACACGGTGGCACAGCGCCTGGAGCGGGTGGGCCGCCTCCTGGGCGACGACTGGCAGAGCCCGGCCCGCGCCCTGGAGATACAACTTGCGCTTCGGCTGCACCGGTTGTCATCCGGTCCCGGACGCTGAGCGGCTCACTTGGCATGCCGGCGGCACGACGCGCACCGGCCCCGCACGCGTGAACGTACGGGGCCGGCCGGGAAGACTCGGACTCAGACGGTACGCGCGTCCGCGGCCGGCGCCCCCGAGGGTTCGGCGTCCGCGGACTCGACCCGGGCAAGGTCGCGATCGCGTGTCTCCTTGGCGGCACCGACGGCGATCAGGGTCAGGACGGCAGCGGCGATCACGTACAGGGCGATCGGCGTGGAACTGCCGTAGTCGGACAGCAGCGCGGTCGCGATGAGGGGGGCCGGAGCGCCGGCCGCCACCGAGGCGAACTGGGCACCGATGGACGCCCCCGAGTAGCGCATGCGGGTCGCGAACATCTCGGAGAAGAAGGCCGCCTGGGGCGCGTACATCGCCCCGTGCAGCACGAGACCGACGGTCACGGCAAGGATCAGGTTCCCGAAGCCGCCGGTGTCGATGAGCGAGAAGAACGGGAACATCCACAGGCCGACCCCGGCCGCGCCCAGCAGATACACGGGTCGGCGGCCGATCCGGTCCGACAGCGCGCCCCAGGCCGGGATGACGGCGAAGTGCACGGCGGAGCCGATGAGGACGGCGTTGAGGGCCGTCTGCTTGGAGACGCCGGCCGACGTGGTGGCGTAGACGAGGATGAAGGCGGTGATCACGTAGTAGCTGATGTTCTCCGCCATGCGGGCGCCCATCGCGACCAGTATGTCCCGCCAGTGGTGACGCAGCACGGACACCAGCGGCAACTTCTCCGCACCGGCGTCAGAGGCCGCCTTACGGGCCTCGGCCTGAGCCAACGCCTGCTGGAACACGGGCGATTCATCGACGGAGAGACGAATCCACAAACCGATGATCACCAGTACCCCGGACAGGAGGAACGGAATGCGCCAGCCCCAGGAGCCGAACGCGTCGTCCGAGAGCACGGCGGTCAGCACCGACAGCACACCTGTGGCGAGCAACTGCCCGGCCGGCGCGCCGGTCTGCGGCCAGGAGGCCCAGAAGCCCCGCCGCCGCGCGTCGCCGTGCTCCGACACGAGCAGAACGGCGCCGCCCCACTCGCCGCCGAGCGCGAAGCCCTGCACCAGACGCAGCGTGGTGAGCAGCACGGGTGCGGCGGTGCCGACGGTGGCGTGGGTGGGCAGCAGCCCGATGGCGAAGGTCGCCCCGCCCATCAGCAGCAGACTCAGCACCAACAGCTTCTTGCGCCCGAGCCGGTCGCCGTAGTGCCCGAACACCAGGGCTCCGAGCGGCCGGGCGGCGAACCCGACCGCATAGGTCAGGAACGACAGGAGCGTGCCGACCAGCGGGTCGGAGCCGGGGAAGAAGAGCTTGTTGAAGACGAGCGCGGCGGCGGATCCGTAGAGGAAGAAGTCGTACCACTCGATGGTGGTGCCGATGAGGCTGGCGGCGACGATACGGGGGAGCTTCGCCTGGGGTGGGGGAGCGGTGGTTCCGGAGGCCATGTGCGCCACTTCCTCGTGTGCGGTGGGGACGTTTGTGTGTCGCCACACCGTAGAAACATGCAGGTCAGGCGCACATGTGGCGGGACAACATAGTTCAGGGATCGGCTGTGCGTGCAGCCACCATGCCGACATGGACCAGCTGGCCGGGGCGCGAGCGTTCGTAGCGTCGAATGACCTGGCCGGTGGGGCGGTCCATCCATCGCAGCCGGTTCAGGCCGTAGCGCGTCAGTACGCGATGGACTGTCGAGGTGGGTATGCCCAAAATCGGGCCTGTCCGGGCCGGTCCGAGCTTCCGTTCGCGTCGCAGCGCGCAGATTCGGCCCTCGGCATCGGCCGGGGTGCGATGCGGAGTCGTCCGGGGCCGACTTGTGCGGTCGTACAAGCCCAGATCATCCAGGCCACCGGCCGAGGCGCGGTCACCACCTGGCACTCCACCCCGGCAGACCGCCGCAATCCGGCACTGCTGACCGCCCTCCGCGAGGCCATGGTCGCCGCCATCACTCGCGCCGAACCGACGGTCCCCGCCGCGGAGACCGGCCCCGCCGCGGCGGCCCGCGCGCTGCGCGCCGCTCTCCCCGACGATGCCGATGTCCTGAGCGACGCCGAGCAGCACCTGCTGCGCGAGTGGCTCACCCGCCTTGCAGCGGACGGTGGCGTCCACGGGGAAGGGTCGTGGGCGGCCACACGGCTCCGGCCGGTTTCCCCTCGTTCATAACGCCCCGCCACCCTTGACAACGTCTAACCGCCCACTGTTGACAACGCTCGTGGTTAATACATCAAGGCCACGCGCTCGGAGAACCCGAAGCGTGCGAAGAGGCGGAAGGCGGCGGCGAGTTCCTGCTTTCGGACCTGGCGTTCCTCTTCGACGCTCAGGTCGTGCCGCGGCAGCGGCCGATGGGACCCGGCGCGGTGCGCCCCGCCGGACTCTTTCGAGTCCGGAGGCCGTCGGCGACCTGCGGGGGCGGCGGGATCAGTGCCGGGCGAACTGGACCCCGGTCGGTTGGGCGACGTTCGGCCGCAGCGCGATCCCGCCGATGGTCAGCTGTTCTCCATAGATGTCCGTGAGCCGGATCGCACCGCCGCACCCGGTGCCGTCGGCGGAGATGAAGTAGTTGAACGCGGTGCGTGGCAGTTGCCGCCAGCCGCCTCCGGCGCGGACCTCCAGCCTCGCGACAGGATTCCGGTGGCCGATCGCCTGGATGCCGCACCAGTAGGGGCTGGATCCGGTCTTGTACCTGATGGAAATCGTTTCGGACGTGCTGGGGCTCACCAGGCTCCAGGTGATCGGGAGCCGGCCGACCTTGAGGTCGGCGAGTTCGGCGAAGGCCTGTTCGCTGAGGTCGAGTTGCCCGGGTGCGCAGGGCAGTGGGCATTCGTTGGTGATCCGGACCGTGATGGAGGCGCCGTTCGCCGCGCGGACGCGCACATACGCGCCGCACGCCTTGGACCCCTCGTAGTCGGTGGTGTTCATCGCCGCGATCATGAGGTCGGGGCTCGGGCCGAACAGGCAGGCGCCGTCTCCCACCCCGGCCTTGTAGGCGGTGGCGACTCCCTGGTATGTGGTCCCTGGCCGAATCCGTCCCGCCAGCGACCCCACCGAGGACGCCGCTCTCTCGGGCCGCGCGGCTACCGAGGGCGAGGACTTTGCCGTCGCGGTGGCCGCAGCAGCCGTCGGGGACGGGGAGCCGGTCGGGGACGGGGAGCCGGTCGCTTTGGCGGCTGTCACTTGGCTGGTCGCGACGGGCGTGGCCGCGACAGGCCCTGCATCGGCCTTGCGGTCGGGAACCAATGCCAGGATCAGGTAGGCGAGAACGCCGGAGGCGGTCAGCGCCACCGCGGCGCCCAGCATGATCCTTCGTCTGTGCCCGCGCTGCCGCGCGGCCTGCCTTGCTGTCTTCATGCCCGTCCGTTCAGGAGATCGAGTCGGTGGTGCACTGCTCAGTGACCGCAGGAAGCGAAAAGGTTGCCGACGTTTTCTCACCAGGGGAGTGACGCGGGTTTCGTGGGAGGCGGACAGGGGGCGATGAGCCGGCCCTGAACCGCGAGGCAGGGCAGGGGCCTCGGCCGCGAACCCCTCGGGCATCCCCGCTCCCCTCCCGGATGCCCTCGACCGTGCAAGGAGCCGCCTCATGTCCTCCTCTCTCAGCAGACGCTCCCTCATCAAGGCCGCCGCGCTCGCCGGGGGTACCGTGGCCTTCGGGCTGCCGCAGGCCCTGTGGCCCACCGCCGCCGAGGCGTACTCGGTCTCTTCGAAGCTGGACTGGTGGTACCAGGCCCGAGGTCAGCGGCGGCAACATCAACGTCTCCATACCGACCACCGCCCCCAACGCCAACGACTCGGTCGTGGTCGTCGAGGTCACCGGCGTGCCGGCCGTCCTCGCCGACGGCGTTTACGAACTGATCTGCGCGCGCAGCGGCAAGGCCCTGGACAACGCGAACACCTCCAACGTCGGCGGCCAGGCCATCCAGTGGACCCTCGACGGCGGACCCCCGCAGCAGTGGCGGGTCACCGCCCTGGAAGGAGGCCGCTACAAGATGGTCTGCCTCCGCAGCGGAATGGCCCTCGACAACAACAACGGCGCCAACGCCGGCACCGGCATCGTCCAGCAGCCCGACAACGGCAGCAACGAGCAGCAGTGGGCCATCACCGCGCTGGGCAACGGCTACTACCAGCTCCTCAACCGGGCGAGCGGAATGGCCCTCGACAACGGAAACTCGACGACCGACAACCAGCCGGTGATCCAGTGGACCGCCAACGGCGGCCCGCCCCAGCAGTGGAGCATGGTCAAGATCGGCTGACCGCCGCACCGCTTGCCGCCCCCGGGTGTCACCGGGGGCGGCAGGCGGCGTGGGTCGCCCGCTCAGAGGGCCACGAGCTGCCAGTCCTGGTTGGCGCCGTTGGTCGCGGGCCACTGGATGATCGAGGCGTTGTCGGCGGTGGAGGCGTCCTTGACGTCGGCGCACCATCCGTTGCGGACGTTGACGAGCCGGTAGTAGCCGCTGGTCTGCGAGGGGACCAGCTTCCACCACTGGTTGTCGCTGCTGCTGTCGGTCGCCTGGTCCAGGGAGGCGCCCTGGGCGGAACCACCCGGACTCTCCAGGAGCTTGCCGCTCTTGACGCAGGCCAGCCGGTAGGAGCCGTCGGTGTTCGGCAGCAGCTTCCACTGCTGGTTGAGGCCGCTGTTCGAAGGCCACTGGATGATGGAGGCGCCGTCGGCGGTGAAGCCGTCGGCGACGTCCATCACCTTGCCGCTGTTGCGATTGACGAGCGTGAAGGTGCCCAGGTCCGCGGTGAAGGGCCGGTCGTAGACCTCCAGGTTGCGGATGGACGCCCACACGCCGGAGGGCAGCCCGGTGACCGTGACCCGCACATACCGCACCTGCGCCCGGAAGAGGGCGACCTGCACCTGGCTGGTGCTCGTCGTGGCCGTGTTGTCGACGAGGGTGGTCCAGGTGGTGTTGTCCGTCGAACCCTCGATTCTGTACCGGTAGTTGGTCTTGTCCATCTCCCAGGCGATACGGGTGCCGGTGAGGGAGCGGGTCGAGCCGAGGTCGACCTTCAGCCAGTGACCGGTGCTGCCGTTCGCCGCGCACCAGCGGGTGGAGGTGGACCCGTCGACGGCCTTGGCGGCGGTGTTGCCCTTGGACGACTCCTCGCTGTCGGCCGTCGCAGTCCTGCCGGCGGCGATGTCGGCCGGCTGCACGGACCGGTCCAGGGTGACGCCGACGACGCTGTCCTGCGGGTGGGTGGTGCGGTCGATGCCGCTGATGGCGACCCGGCCGTCGCCGCCGACCGTGTACGACAGGTTGCTGCCGGACCGCACGTCGAAGACGCGGGTGACCTGGGCATCCCCGATCGACGGGGTGGTGAAGCCGGTGCCGCTGTATCCGGGCAGGAGATGGATGTAGAAGGTGTTGTCCTTGTACGTGTAGCCGTACTGGCCGTCCACGGGGTCCCACGGGCCGCCGCGCGTGGAGTAGACCGACTGACCGCACGCCGTCATGAAGGCGCCGATTTGGCGCAGCAGGCTCGCCTGGCCCGAGGACACGGTGCCGTGCCGGTCCGGGCCGACGTTGACCATCGCGGTCATGTTCCGCACCCAGCAGTTGACCAGGATGTTCATCGCCGTGCCGTAACTCATCACTTTGCCGTCGGAGTTGTAGCCCCAACTGCTGCCGACCGTGAAGACCTTCTCGACGAGCTTGCCGGTGCGGATGGCCCCGGACGGCACGGAGGGGCCCTCGTCGCTGGCATAGTCACCCATCCAGCCGGAGCGTGACGTGGCGACGATGTCGGGCTGGTGCTTGCGCACCATGCCCATCAGCCCGAGCGGCTTGCCACTGGTGTCCGTCTCGCCGTAGGCGGCGTCCACCGGCCACTGGTTGGCCGGGTCCCGGTACTGGCCGGGCTCCCAGAAGAACGCGCCGTCGGCGTCGCTGCCCTGCTCCGCGATCCAGCCGCCGTCCCACCACAGGTCGTCGATGGCGCCGTACTGGGTGACCAGCTCCTTGACGGACTCGTACACCTCGGTCTTCATGATCCGCGCGTTCTCCTTGTGCGCGGGGTCGGTGGTGTAGTTCCAGGGGTTGGGTGCGCAGTTGGTGCCGTACACGTCGTAGTAGCCGGGGTAGCGCCAGTCGATCGGTGAGTAGTACAGGCCCACCTTCAGCCCGGCCGTCCGCACCGCCGCGACGTAGTCCTTCACGAAGTCACGGTTCAGAGGCGCCTGTCCGGAGTTCCAGCTGCCCGGGTGGTTCAGCGGCCACAGGGCGAACCCGTCGTGGTGACGCGTGGTCAGCGTCACGTACTTCGCCCCGAAGTCCTTGGCCAACTGCGCCCAGGCCGCCGGGTCGTAGGCGTCCGCGGTGAACTGCTCACTCGTGGCGTCGGTGACGTACTTCTGGTAGTCGGAAGGCGTGATGGGGGCGTTGTGCATCCACCACTCGCCCTTGGCCGGGCCCGAGTACACGCCCCAGTGGATGAACATCCCCAGCTTGGCGTCCTGCAGCCACTGGACCTTGGAATCCGGCTGCTGCTCGATGCCCATGTCGGTCTGGGGGATCCGCAGAGGAGGGAGCGGCAGCGGGGAGGCCGTCGCGGCGTACGCGGGTGTCGCCACAGCGACGGATCCGACCGCGGCGGCCGCCGTCATGGCCGCCATGCCGACGAGAACCGATCTACGTGAGAAGGATTCGGGCAACGTGGTTCCTCCTGTTGGTTTGTCGGCAACCCGCCCGGAGCTGGCGGCGTTGAGCGGGACGTCTCGGGCGCCTCCACCGCGGACGGCGCCGACGTGAACCAGTACCGCTGCAACGGTGGTACCAACCAGCAGTGGCTGCTACAGGACCAGGGCAACGGCTACTACCACCTCGTCGCCCGACACAGCGGCAGATGCCTGGACGTTGAAGGACGGGTCCACCGCCGACGGCGCCCGCCTCATCCAGTGGCCCTGCGGCACCGGCGGCAACCAGCAGTTCCAGAAGCGTGGCGCCTGACGGGCCGGGGCTTTGTCCCGTGCTCCGCCTCGGCGATGCGCGAAAACCGTTCAGACGACAGGCACCTCGGGGCCGGCCGGCCCCGAAGTGCCTGTCCGGCGTGGACCGCACCACGCGGGCCGTCGCGCAGACCACAAAGATCACCTCTTCGGGCTGGGCAACTTCATCGAACCGGTTCGAGAAACTAGCACCGGGAACCCCGACCAGCAATCCCTCCCACGCAGGGCTCTCCTGGTTTCTTTCGGGGTCACGCAAGTGCTGCCAGGGGTGTTGACAGGCGTTCCGGCAGTTCCTACCTTCGCTTCACGCGAACCGGTTCGACGGCCGGTCCTCGCCCCGTACCTCATTCCATCCCCTGACGACCGGCAGCCGTTCACTCTTGCGGAGTGTCGAACCGGTTCGAGCAAGGAGTCACCGTGAACATCGGTGAGATCGCCCGGCGGGCCGGTGTCTCGCGGAGCACCGTGTCCTACGCGCTGAGCGGGAAGCGCCCCGTGTCGGACGACACCCGCCGCAAGGTCCAGCAGGTCATCGACGAGCTGGGGTACCGGCCCAATGCCAGCGCGCGTGCCCTGGCCAATGGCCGGACCAGCACGATCGGCCTGGTCTTCCCCCCGGCCGGGAACCACTACACGGGGATGCAGCTGGATTTCATCGGCAGTGTCGTGGAGGCAGCCGCGGCATACGACTACGACGTGCTGCTGTCACCCAGCGGCATGGACAGCGACCGGTCCTTTCAGCGGTTGCTGGGGGAGCGGCGGGTCGACGGCGCGATCCTGATGGAGATCAGGCTGGAGGACGACCGGGTCGATCACCTGGCCGCACTGGACTTCCCTTCTGTCGCCATCGGCCGTACCGCCCATCCGGAGGGCGGCTGGTGGGTCGGCCTGGACCACACCGCGCTGGCGGCGGCGTGCGTCCACCACCTGGCGGATCTCGGCCACAGCAGGGTCGCCTTCGTCAACCGGCCCGAGCAGCTGCTGCAAGCCGGGTACGAGTCCGCGCACCGCGGCCTGGAGGGCTTCACCAAGGCCGCGGCCGAGCGCGGGCTGACCGTGAAGACGTACTGCTGCGGGGACGATGCCGCATCCGGTCAGGCATGCCTGGAACAGATCCTGTACGACGATCCGGCCACCACGGCCCTGGTCACGCTGAACGAGGCCGCCCTGGGCGGCCTCTACCGGGGGCTCGCCCAGGCCGGCCGCCATGTGCCGCGCGACTTCTCCGTCACCGGGGTGGTGGCCGGCCGATGGGCGGAGACGGTGACCCCGCAGCTCACCGCGGCCGACGTACCCGCGGCCGACATGGGCCGACTCGCCGTCGAGCTGCTGGTGGAGCGACTCGACCACCCCGACGCGCCGCCCCGGCACCACCTCCTCACGCCGCCCATCTCCCTGCGGGCCAGCACCGGGCCCGCAGGAGCCACGCCCACCGCGGACACCGGGCCCGGCAGGACACCCTGACCGCATCCCACGGGTGACCCCCGCGCACCTTCCTCACCGCCGATCGCTCGAACCGCTCATGGATGCCGTTCGGCGCGCCCCAGCGACCCCGTGCTCGACCCCAGCAACCCCGGCCCTCGGCACCTGCATGTCAAAAACAAAGGAACCCACGATGAACAGCTCCTCCAGACGGCGCCGTCTGACCGCCGCAGCCCTGACCGCGCTGGCCGTGACCGCCGGCGTCACGGCCTGCTCCTCGGGGTCGGGCAGCACCGATGCCAAGGGTGCCGGCAGCGGCACGTACACCGTCTGGGACCCGTACCCGCAGTTCGACAAGAGCTCGCAGTGGGCGAAGCTGCTGGACGTCTGCGGCAAGAACGCCGGGGTGAAGATCAAGCGGACGGCGTTCGACACCAGCGACCTGACGAACAAGGCGCTGCTGGCGGCGCAGCAGGGCAGCTCCCCGGACGTGCTCATCGTGGACAACCCCGTGGTGTCGACCCTTGCGGAGGCCGGGGTGCTCACCACGACCGCCGACAACAAGGTCGACACCTCGAAGGTGGACCCCAACCTGCTCGCGGCCGGTCAGGCGGGCGGGAAGACGTACGGAACGCCGATCGGCGCCAACACCCTCGCCCTCTACTACAACAAGAAGGTGCTCACGGCCGCCGGCGTCGACGTCTCCTCGGTCAAGGACTGGAAGTCGCTGACGGCGGCGCTCGCCAAGGTCGAGCAGGCGGGGAAGAAGGGCATCACCTTCTCGGCGATCGGCACGGAGGAGGGCAGTTTCCAGTTCCTGCCGTGGTTGTGGGGCTCGGGTGCGAAGCTGACCCAGCTCGACTCGCCCGAGGGCGTTTCGGCGCTGTCGCTGTGGACGGACTGGCTGAAGAAGGGCTACGCCCCCAACTCGGTCATCAACAACACCCAGACCACCAGCTGGCAGGAGTTCGCGAGCGGCGACTACGCCTTCGCCGAGAACGGCACCTGGCAGCTCGTGAACGCGCAGAAGGCCGGCTTCGACTTCGGCGTCCTGCCCATTCCCGGCGCCACGGGAGGCACCGCCGCGGCTCCGACCGGTGGCGAGTTCGTCACCGTCCCGGTGCAGAGCGACACCGGACGCTACGCCACCTCGCAGAAGCTGGTGTCCTGCCTGACCAGCGACGACAACCTCTACTACACCGACACCACACTGTCGTACGTGGCACCCACCGGCGCCGTCCAGGCCAAGCAGGTGGGCGCCAACGCCGCGCTGAAGCCCTGGGTCGACGCGGTCAAGTCGGCCAAGGGACGCACCAGCGACGACCTGGGCACCAAATACCCCAAGATTTCCGAGCAGATGTGGAAGGCCGTCCAGTCCGCCCTCAGCGGGTCCAAGTCGCCCAGGGACGCGCTGGCCGCGGCCCAGTCCGCCGCCAAGTAGCCAGGATCGCCCGGACCGCAGATGAATCACACGACACAGCTGCCGGACCACCGGTCCGTGCGCGTCCGGAACGGGGGGGCCACCGCCGCCCCGGCCCCCGCCCGCACCGGGAAACGGCGCCGGCCCACCTCCCCGCAGTGGGCGGCCTGGGGATTCCTCGCCCCGGTCGCCCTCTACCTCGCCCTGTTCTACGCCTATCCGCTGTACCGCAACATCGACCTGAGCCTGCGCAACTACACCGTTCGCTCCTTCGTGCAAGGTGACGCGCCCTTCACAGGGCTGAGGAACTACCGGACCGTCTTCGACGACCCGACCTTCGCCCCCGCCCTGCTGCACACCGTGGTCTTCACCGCCGTGTGCCTGGTCTTCCAGTACGCCATCGGCCTGGCCCTCGCGGTCTTCTTCAACCAGCACTTCCGGCTGTCGGCGACCCTGCGAGCCCTGTTCCTGGTGCCCTGGCTGCTGCCGCTGATCGTGTCGGCGTCCACCTGGTCGTGGATGCTCAACAGCGACTCCGGAATCGTCAACGCCGCCCTGCACGTCATCGGTATCGGGCCGGCGAACTGGCTGACCTCGCCGTCGTGGTCGCTGACCTCGGTGATCATCGCGAACATCTGGATCGGCGTCCCCTTCAACCTGGTCGTGCTCCACAGCGGCCTGCAGTCCATCCCCGCGAGCCTGTACGAGGCGGCGGCGATCGACGGGGCGAACGCCTGGCAGCGCTTCTGGCGCATCACCTTCCCGCTGCTGCGCCCGGTGTCCGCGATCACGCTGCTGCTGGGCCTGGTCTACACGCTCAAGGTCTTCGACATCATCTGGATCATGACAAAGGGCGGCCCCGCGGACTCGTCCACCACCTTCGCCACGTGGTCCTACCGGCTCGGCTTCGGCAATCTCCTGCCCGCCTTCGGTCCGGGCGCGGCCGTCGGGAACCTGCTCGTCGTCGCCGCCCTCGCCTTCGGCCTGGTCTACGTCCGAGTCCAGCGAAAGCAGGCGCTGTCATGAACCGAAGCCCCAGCCGTACGTGGATCAAGACGGCCGTCGGTCTGTCGCTGACCGCGATCATGCTCTTCCCGGTCTACTGGATGCTCAACGTCTCCCTGACCCGCGATCAGGACATGCGCAAGAGCCCGCCGGACCTGCTCCCCGTCCACGGCACGCTGGCCGGCTACCGCACCGTCCTCCACGAGCAGTTGCCCTACCTGGGCACCAGCCTCGTCATCGGCTTGGGCACCGTCGTCCTGACCGTCGTGCTGTCCGCACCAGCCGGGTACGCGCTGGCCAAGCTGCGTCCGCGCGGCGGCGGCGTCCTGGGCTTCGTCCTGCTGGCCGCGCAGATGGTCCCCGGCATCATCATGGCGATGGGCTTCTACGCCATCTACCTCCAGCTCGGCCTGCTCCAGACGGTCCCCGGCCTGATCGTCGCCGACTCCACCCTGGCGGTTCCCTTCGCGGTCCTCATCTTCACCGCGTTCATGTCCGGCATCCCCGGTGAACTGCTCCAGGCTGCGAAGACCGACGGCGCCGGGCCGATGCGCACCTTCTGGTCGATCGTCCTGCCGGTGAGCCGCAACGCCGTCGTCACGGTGTCGCTGTTCGCCTTCCTGTGGTCCTGGTCGGACTTCGTCTTCGCCAGCACGCTGGTCAACGGCGGCGCCCACGAGCCGATCACCCTCGGCATCTACCACTACATCGGCAACAACAACCAGGAGTGGAACGCCATCATGGCCACCGCCGTCGTGGCCTCGCTGCCGGCCACGGTCATCCTCGTCCTCGCCCAGCGCTACGTCGCCGCCGGCGTGACCGCCGGTGCCGTCAAGGACTGAGTCCCCTCGCCCCCGCCACGACGGCCGACCCGCTCGCGGGTCAGCCGGCCGTCCCCCCAGCTCCAGAAACGAGTCACGCCACATGACCGCCGCCCGACCCGGCCCGGCCTTCTCCGTCCACGACATCCCGTTCAGCACGTACGGATCCTGGTTCGGCATATCGCCCGTCGTGGCCGAGAAGACGTACGCCGAGGACCTCCACCTCGTCTCGCACCAGAACGGCATGCACGGCGTCCTGCGCCTGGTCCCCCGGGACCCGGCGACAGGCGACCGGGCCGAGACCCGCGTCGAGGCGACACCCGGCCTGCTCAGCTGGATCGGCGAGGGCGGGCGCGTCGACCTCGCCTTCGCGTCGCCGGACACCGTACGCCTGCGGGGGAGCGGTCTCGGCATCAGCGTCTTCGCCGCAGCGCAGGCGCTCACACCGTTCAGCGGAACGTACTTCTTCCGGGACGCGGCAGCGGACGCGTACGTGTTCACGTCGTACGAGACCGGTCGCCGCTACCGCGTCACCGTGCTGTCCGGCACCGTCGCCGACACGGCCGGGGCCCAGGCACTGGGCGCCGCCGACCGCGGTCTCGTCGTGACCGCGGAGGCGGACGGCGTCTGGGAGATCGCGATCGAGGAACTCGACACCTCCCGCCCTCCCTATGCGTCCTCGGCGACCTTCGACGACATCATCGAGTCCGCGCACAACGCGTTCGCGGACTTCGTCGACGCGGTGGCTCCCTGGCGCTCGACCGCCACCCCGGCCGCCGAACTCGCCGCCTACGTCCTCTGGTCGGCGACCGTACGCCCGACCGGCCTGGTCACCCGGCCCGCCGTGCTGATGTCCAAGCACTGGATGGACAAGGTCTGGAGCTGGGACCACTGCTTCAACGCCCTGGCCCTGGCGCCCGGATGCCCCGAACTGGCCCTGGACCAGTTCGCCCTGCCCTTCGACCACCAGGACGTCAGCGGTGCCCTGCCCGACTCGGTCACCCACTCGGAGGTCCTCTACAACTTCGTCAAACCGCCCATCCACGGCTGGGCCTTCGGCCTGCTGCGCCGCCGGCTTCCGACGCCACCCGGTCACACGGAACTGGCCGAGGCGTACGACCGGCTGGAACGTTGGACCACCTTCTGGCTCACCGCACGACGGGCCCCCGGAGCCGAACTGGCCCACTACCAGCACGGCAACGACAGCGGCTGGGACAATGCCACCACCTTCGACCCCGAGCGGGTGGTCGTCACCGCCGACCTGGCCGCGTTCCTTGTCCTCCAGCTGCATGAGCTCGCTGCTCTGGCACAGGAGTTGGGAAGACCAGACGAGGTCCGACGGTGGACGCGAGCGGCAGAGGAGACCCAGGCGGCGCTGCTCGACCAGCTCTGGGTCAAGAACAGGTTCGTCGCCCGAGGAGTCGACACCGGGGACACCTGGACCAGCTCCAGTCTCCTCGACCTGATGCCCATCGCGCTGGGCGAGCACCTGCCCGACGACGTCAGCGCCGCGCTGGCCGACCACGTCAAGGCCCACCTGACGCCGTACGGCCTCGCCACCGAACTGACCACCTCGCCGCACTACCTCGCCGACGGCTACTGGCGCGGCCCCATCTGGGCCCCCGCCACCGTCCTCGTCGAGGACGGCCTGCGCCGCGCCGGCCACCACCGACTGGCGGACGACATCAGCGCCCGCTTCCGCGCCCTGTGCGAGACCCACGGCTTCGCCGAGAACTTCGACGCCCTCACCGGAACGGGCCTGCGCGACCGCGCCTACACCTGGACCGCGAGCAGCTACCTCCTCCTCGCCGAGGCACACGCACACCGGGACAGTCGCTGACCGGCCGCCTCCCCCAAGCCCCGGGACCGATCGGGCCCCGGTCACCTTCACCTTTCTCCCGCCCATAGGAGCCGCACAATGACGTTACTCACCACATTCGCCAGACCAACAACCCGCACCGGACGACGAGCGGTCTCGACCGTCGCCGTCCTCCTGGCCGCACTGGCCACGAACCTGGTGCCCGCCGCCCCGTCACAGGCCGCCGACACCACCGTCGCCGTCGACTTCTCCGTCGCCGGGGGCGCCCCCACGTACCATGCCTCGGGCACCCTCTACGGGATGACCGAGGACGGCTCGCTGCCCCAGGACCACTTCTACAAGGACATCAAGTGGAAGTTGGAGCGGGCCGGCGGCGCCCAGCTGGACAGCCCGGGAGGCTGGGTCGCCGGCAAGTACGACCGCCGGTGGAACTCCACCCTGGCCCAGTACAAGCGCACCAAGGCGCTGGGCGGAACCTTCGTCATCCTGCCGCACGACCTGTGGGGCGCCGACGGCACCACCACCCCTACCTTCCCCGGTGACCACGGCGACTGGTCCAGCTTCGACGCCTTCTACGACCGCCTGCTCTCCGACGTGCGCGCAGCCGGCATGACCGACATCGAGTGGGACATCTGGAACGAGCCCGACTGCCCCGGGTTCTGGGGTTCCGGCATGCCCCAGTACCTGGAGATGTGGAAACGCGCCTACCAGAAGATCCGGGCCGCCATCCCCGGCGCCGTCGTGGTCGGCGCCAGCACCTGCGGCCACCCCACGGTGGACAACGGCTGGTGGACCACGTACCTCGACTACGTGAAGGCGAACAACGTCGAGCCGAACATCTACAGCTGGCACGACCTCCCCGGAGACCCGGTCGCCCACAGCAACTCCCTCAAGTCCCTGCTGACGGCGCGGTCGATGACGACGAGCCGCCCCTTCCAGGTCAACGAGTACGCCGCCAACACCGAGCAGAACCCCGGCCGCGGCGGCTGGTACATCTCCCGTCTGGAGCGCGCCGGAGCAGACGGCCTGCGCGCCAACTGGGCGTGGGGAGCCAACCTGCACGACTACGAGGCGAATCTGCTCACCAAGACCGGCAGTCAGTACCTGCCGCTGGGCGAGTGGTTTCTGTACCGGTACTACGGCTCCCAGACCGGCAACATCGTGAACCTCACGCCCGGCACGAACACCGACGGGGTGGCGACGAAGGACAACTCCGCGCGCAACGCGAAGATCCTGCTGGGCAGCAACGGCAACACCGGCAACGTCACCGTCAACCTCAACCGCCTCGACACCACGTCGGTGGTGGAGAACAGCCGGGTGCGCGCGATAGTCCAGCGCATACCGAACAACGGCGGCGGTGCGGTGACGGGTCCGGTGACGGTCTCCGACCAGGCCCTGACCGTGACCAACAACTCGGCTTCGGTGAGGGTGCCGTGGACGGACGCCGCGGACGGCTACACCGTCACGCTGCTGCCGCCGTCCAACACCACCGTCTCCACGGTCGCCGTGAGCGAGAACAGCGGCCAGTGCCTGGACGACACCAACCTCAGCACCGCCAACGGCACGCAGTACCAGCAGTACTACTGCGAGGGTGGCTACCAGCAGATGCTGGACTTCAAGCCGGTCGCCGGCCGGACGAACACCTACACCATCGTGAACGAGCTCAGCGGCAAGTGCCTGGACGTCTCCGGCGCCTCCACCGCCGATGACGCCGCCGTCATCCAGTACACCTGCAACGGCCAGACCAACCAGATGTTCACCCTCACCCCGGTCACCGCACTCGGCAACAGCCAGGACTACCAGCTCGTGGCCGTCCACAGCGGCAAGTGCGTCGACGTCAGCAACATCTCGACGTCGCCCGGAGCCCTGATCCACCAGTGGACCTGTGACCCGGCCAGCGCCCTCAGCACCAAGAAGAACCAGATCTGGCGACTGCAGGGCAAGGTCTGACGGCCGAGAGGTCCCGAACGTCCCCAAAGATGCGTGACCGTCTGACAGGCCCCCGGCGGCGTGCCGGGGGCCTGCAATCGGTCAGCAGAGCAGGCATGACAACGGCACAGTCGCCCTCGCCGTCGTACTGTCCCTGGTCTTCTTCCCACTGGGCCTGGCGAAGATCGTCGCGGTGCCGTTCATGCGCCAGGCGGGGAGCGCCTAGGTGTATTGAACCGGAACGTTGTTCACGCGGGTGATGGGCGGGTGGCCGCCGAGTGCCGTGTGGCAGCGGTGGTGGTTGTAGGTGTGGTGAAAGTCCGCCAAGGCTTCGGTGCGCTCGGCGTTGCTGGAGTACGGGCGTACGTACGCCCACTCGTCGAGCGTTCGCGCCGCAGCGCGCAGATTCGTCTGTCGACGTCGGCAGGGGTTCGGTGCGGTGTCGTCAGAGGGCGACTGGAGCGATCATGCAGCCCCACCTCGCCTTCAGCCCGCCAGCGCCGGACCCACTTGTAGGCCGTGGCGCGGGATTGCGGCCGCCGTTTCCGGCTATCCGCGTAGCGTGCCTTCCAGGTGGCCTGATGCCAGGACGTGCCCGGCGAACTGCGGCAGCAGGGCACCGAGGTCGTTCACCGCGGAGACATCAACCTCCATGTCGAATGCGTAGAGGTGGAAGTGGTAGTGGTGCGTGCCATGGCCGGGAAGCGGCCGGGGTCCTTGGTAGCCGCTACGGCCCCGGTGGTCGGGCAGGTAGGTGAACCGTCGGTTGTCCGCGGTGAGCTCGCCCTCGTCGATGCGGGGCGGATCGGGTGCGAAGAAGGCGGCCATGTGCCGTCCCGGCCTGGCGGTGGGGGTGTCGGTGTCTTCCATCACGAGAAGCATCTGTCGTGTGCCTGCGGGCGGCTCTTCCCAGGCCAGGGCCGGGCTGATGTTGGGGCCGAGGTCCATGGTCGCGTGACGCAGCGGGATCGTGGCGCCGTGGGTGAAGGCGGGTGAGGTGAGGTGGAGTGTTTCCATTTCGGGGGCGGCCAGTTCGGGGGCGTTGCGGATGCTGTGCGTGGTGCCCGCGCGCTTGCGGCGCAGCAGCAGGCCGAGCGGGTACAGGAGGATCGCGAGCAGTTTCATCGGGTGGTTCCTTCGGTTGCGGTGCCGGAGTCATTGTCCTGGGCCACGGTGATGGGGATGGTGCGGTCGAAGAGGGTGGCCAGAAGGGTGAGGGCTCCCAGGGCGAGAACGATCCAGCCCATGCGGTGGAAGCCGGCGTCGGTTACGTGGTCGCCGAAGCTGAGGGAGATCACGCTGGAAGAGAAGATCGCGCCGATGTAGCCGAAGGTGCGGAACAGCCCTGCGGCGACGCCGACTCCGTCGGCGGAGGTCTGGACGAACAAGGTGGTCTGGTTGGCGAAGTTGCACAGGCCGTTGGGGAAGCCGAGGACGCCGGTCGTCAGCAGACTCAGGGCCAGGGGGCTTCCCTCGTGCGCTGTGAGCATGAGCACTCCGCCCCCGACCAGCGCGAGGTTCCCGGTCAGCAGCGGCCAGCGCACCCAGCCGCGCGTGGAGACGAAGCGGGCCAGGATCATGCTGACCCCGGACATCGGCAGCATGATCATGCCGACCTGGAAGGACGAGTATCCGGCGCTGCCCTCCAGCCACTGGGTGATGGAGTACATCGAGGCATACATCCCCAGGCCCACCAGCATCTGGCGCACGTAGGTCCGGCGCAGCGCGGGATTGCGGGCGAGGGAACGGACGTCGATCAGCGGTGAGGCGGCGCGCCGTTCCCAGAGGATGAGCGCGGCGAGCGCAACGAGCGCGACGGCACCCAGTGGCCAGGCGGGGTGATCGAGGTCGTTGAGGAACTGGAGCAGGCACACCACGGACAGGGCGAACAGGGCGATCCCGACAGGGTCGACGGACGCGAGTGACTCGTTGACGCCGCCGGCTTTGGCGGGCGGGTCCTTCTCCACGTTCTTGGCGGCGAAGATCAGGGCGAAGGCGGCCAGGGGCACGTTGACGAGGAACAGGGCGCGCCAGCCGAAGGCGCTGGCCAGAACACCGCCGAGCGGCAGGCCGAGTACGGCGACGATCTGTGAGGCGATGGAGAAGTTGCCCAGCACGGTGCTGGGCACGCCGGTCTTCAGCTGCTCGGCCCGGCGGCGCACGAGCGCCATGGAGGCGGGGTAGCAGGCGGACGAGCCGATGCCGATCAGTGCGCGGGAGAGCAGCAGGACCTGGAAGCCGGGCGCGAGGGTGCCGATCGCGCCGCCGGCCAGGAGGATGGCCACGCCGGTGAGGAAGATCTTCCTGGGACCGAAGATCGCGGCGAGCTTGCCCATGGTGGGCTGCATGACCGCGCTGCACAGGTACAGCACGGATACCAGGGACGCGGCCGGGCCGGGACCCAGGTGGTAGTCGGCGGCTATCCCGGCGAGGCCGGTAGCGATCATGGAACTGTTCACTGGGTTCAACGTCGTGCCCAGCATCAGCGGGAACGTGAATCGCAGGCCGAAACCATCACTTACGGATGCTGCAGGTTTCGCGGACACATCGGGGCGCGAGAGGCGTTTGGGAGACATGGGGCCTCGTCGGTCAGCGGCGGATCCAGGGCTTGGCGGGGAGCGCACCGAGGAAACATCTTTCTTAGTACGAAACATCTTCCTTCGTTATACTAAGAAACTGTGAGTGCGAACGCAAACCCCGACGACCCGTCCGACGGCGACACCTCGGCCCTCGGCACCGAGCTACGGGTCGCGGTGGCCCGGATCTACAGCCGCTTCCGCTCCGAACGCGGCGAAGGCGAGATGGCCGAGGCGGCCGTCATCGTGCTCACCGCGCTCTTCAACCACGGCCCGCAGAGCCTGACCGAACTCAGCCGGCGCGCCCACGTGACGCCCAGCTCCATGAGTCAGACCGTCAACCGACTCGTCTCCGGCGGACACGCGACGCGGCAGAAGGACCCGGAGGACGGGCGCCGCGTCCTCTTCTGCCTCACCCCGCCCGGCGCCGAAATCGCACGCGGAGCATTGGCAGTGCGCCAGAACTGGCTGGAGGGACGGCTCGCCCAACTGTCCGGCGAGGAGCGGCTGACGCTCCTACAGGCTTCCCGAATCATGCGCCGACTCGCCGACTCCTGAGAAGCACTCGTTCCACCCGGACTCGCAAAGCCGCATCGGTGCACTGTCAACAACGTGGATGATCAATACACCTAGGTGTGTTATCGGGCCTCTACCGCGTCGGCGGCGTCCTGGAGACGGCCGGAGCCGCCGGACTACTGTTCGGACTTGCCTCCGCCCCGCTCGGGGTGGCCGCCGCGGCCGGGCTGGCGCTGCTGATGGCCGCGGCCGCAGCGGTCCATCTGCGCCACGGGGACCCCCGATCGCTGCGGCGAGGTCCTGAAAGGGCCTGTCCGAGTTGACCCCGCACCGGGCGACTTCAGGAGCCGCTCGGGCCGACGCCGGCGCTGTGGGCGTCACTGAGGTGGCATTCCACGTCCACGACACCCTCCACGGCGCGAACGAGACGTGCGGCGACGGAGATGAGAGAGGTGTCCCCCATCTGACCGCGGAGGGTGACGACTCCGTCTTTCACGTCCACGTGGATGGTGTGGGCGAGGGCCGGGAAGAGCGGGGCGACGACGGTGCGGCGGGTTTCTTCCTCGAGGTCCTCGTCCGACCGCAGGAAGACCTTCAGCAGGTCGGCGCGGCTGACGATCCCGCGCAGCGTGCCTTCGTCGTCCACGACGGGGAGTCGCTTGATGTGCTTCACGGCCATGATCCGGGCCGCCTGCGCCAAGGTGACGTCGGGATGCACGGTGATCGCAGGGGTGCTCATGAGGTCTCCGGCGGTCAGACCTCCGGCCTTGGCCGTGGCGGACAGGCGCTCTCGCTGCTCGGACAGGCTCGGGATACCGGCGCGGAACTCCTCCTTGGCCAGCAGGTCGGCTTCGGACACCACCCCGATGACGCGGCCGTCGCCCTCCAGGACCGGCAGGGCGCTGACCTTCCACTGCTCCATGGTCCTGACGATCTCCCCGAACGGCGCATCACGTCCGACAGCCACCACCGCCATGGTCATCACATCGCTCACGGTGTGCGGTGTCCCGCCCATGAAGACCTCCTCGCGCGACGACCTGGCCGGGCGCGGCAGGAAACGCGCAGCGCTTCGCCGGAAGACGCCGACGCGTCGCAGCCTTGCCCCTGTCCCTCCAGCGTCCCAAGGCGGCGGCCGGTCGGCATCCGGCCGAAGGTCCCCGTCGCAGGGCCGTTGCGCCTGTCGCGGGCCTCGCCGGACGGTGCGACGGTGGTGACAGGGGGTCCTCACAGTGAGCTGCGACGGAAGGCGGTGGGGACGATGGAGCTGCCCCTGGTTGTCGGCGCCGATGGTTCGGAATCCAGTCTTCAGGCGGTGGACTGGGCTGTGGACGAGGCGGCGCGCCACGGACTGTCGTTGCGGCTGCTGTATGCCTCCCTGTGGGAGCGCTACGAGGGCAGTCGGCCCTCCTTCAGCACCGAGCGTGCCTCCGAGGAGGTCATGGCGGAACACATCGCCGCGTCCTGCGCCGAGCGTGTCGAGCGCCGCAACCCTGAGGTCAAGGTGTCGGCCGAGGTGCTGCCCGACGAGGCCGCGCACGCGCTGGTCCAGGCGAGCCAGGAGGCGTTCGCCGTGGTGGTCGGATGCCGGGGGCGGGGTGAGATCGCCGGGATGCTGCTGGGCTCGGTCGGCCTGGCGGTGGCGGCGCGCGCCGTGAGTCCGGTCGTCGTGGTCCGTGGTCCCGAGGGGAACCGGGACGGCCGGCTCGGTCGGGTGGTGGTCGGTGTCGGGGACTCCCCCGGGAACGAGGCCGCCGTCGGATTCGCCTTCCGTGAGGCCCAAGCACGCGGCTGCGCCCTTCACGCCATCCGCGCCTGGCGCCGTCCGGCCCATGAACACCGGGACAGCCCCCTCATCGTCGACGCCGCAGGCGCCACGCACGAGGAAAGGGCCGCCATCGCCCTCACCGAGGCGCTGCGTGAGGCGGAACGAGAGAATCCCCGTGTTCAGGCGCACCGCCGCACGGTGCAGGGACCTGTGCACAAGGTGTTGCTGGACGCCGCGGCGGACGCGGACCTTCTGGTCGTCGGCGCGCAACGGCACCTCGGCCACCAGGGTCTTCAGCTCGGCCGGGTCGCCCATGCCGTGCTGCACCACGCGGACTGCCCGGTCGCCGTCGTTCCGCACAGTTCCTGAACAGAAAACTGGGCCGATCGGGGCTCGAGCGGGCTGCGGGGCCTACCGGCCCGGGCGTAGCACGCCACGGTGGCCACGAGGTGCACACCACTGATGCGAGGAGGTCGTGCCATGCGGACACCGCGTCTTCGGGGGCCACCGGCCTCCGTACCGGTCGGGCCGAAGGCGGCACGCCAGGGCACCGGACGGCCGGGACATCCCCCCACCTTCTCTCCAGGCCTCCCGTTCGCCGAAGCGCGCCAAGGGCCGATCGGCCCACTGAGCGGCGCACAGGGCCCACTCGGCTGTCCTTCCCTGGCGCGCCACTGCGAAGTCGCGCAACGTGGAGGTGAACGACGGCGTCCGGCGTGGCCGGCGAGAAGGCCGCGGAAGAGGTGAGACCTATGGGCACGGACACTTCCAGGGCTCGTGTGGTCGTCGGTGTCGACGGTTCGTCGTCGTCGCACGCGGCGCTGCGCTGGGCCGTGCGGTACGCCGGGCTGATCGGCGGCACCGTGGACGCGGTGACGGTGTGGGACATGCCCGGCGCGTACGGCTGGTCGGCGCTGGCCGTGGACGCCGACTTCGACGAGGCCGTCGCCCGGCAACGGCTCAGCCAGGAGTTGAGCGAGGTGCTGGGAGCCGAGGAGGCCGACTCGGTCAGAGCGCTTCTGGTTCGGGGGAACACCGTCGAGGTGCTTCTGCTGGCCGCCGAGGGCGCTGAGGCGTTGGTGGTGGGGAGCAGGGGGCGGGGCGGGTTCGCGCGGGCCTTGCTGGGGTCCGTCAGCCAGCACGTCGCTCAGCATGCGAAGTGCCCGGTTGTCATCGTGCGCCCGGAATCGCGATGAGGTGGTCCGGCCGGCCATGACAGGGCCCCGACGGCTCGGGGCTCGTGCGTGACGGCGGCCGCCGGCGGCCAGCGCGGTGTACGACGTGTGTTCACAGGCCTCATGGCTGTGGAAAGGGGGCTCGCGGCGAGGGCGAGCCGTCAGACGACGTCGAGCACCTCGGCCGCAGGTCGTCGCTGAGTCGGGGTGCCCACGGGGCCGTATCCCAGACGGATCACCATCTGTACGTGCCCCATGGCCGTGGTCGGGTCCCGCACCACCCATCGAAGTTCGGGCCATTCGAGGGGCTGGGAGGTCAGGGACGCGACGAGGCCGTCCAGGGTGGCCCGGAGCCAGACCTGCTCCAGCGCCTGGCCCTCCCGCAGCCAGTCCGGCGGCCGGTCCTGTGCCGTACCCAGACCCAGGTGCTTGACGTACGCGTCGGGTCCGGAGAAAGCGGCCACGGCCCGTCACCTTCTCTCGGGGGTCGCGCGGCCGGTCGTGGCCGAGCCGTGCGGTGACCGCTTGCCGGACGACAGGGGGGAGTCGTCGAACCGGTAGGTGAGCTGGTCGATCACCGTGACCACTCCGTCGGTCTGCCGGGTCATGGAGACGGCGATCTCCGTCTCGCTCTTGCGTTCCAACCGGCCGGTGAGGGTGACCACGCCTTCGACCACGAAGACGTCGATGGTCATGGGTGGCAGCCGCAGTGTGCGGACCAGGACTTCCTCGATCACTTCGTCGCGGATCTCGGCGTCGGGCCGCAGGAAGACCTGGAGCAGGTCGCGACGGGTGACGATGCCGACGAGCCGGTCCTCCTCGTCCAGTACGGGCAGCCGCTCCACTTGGCGGTGCGCCATGGTCCGCGCGGCTTCGGCGATGGTCTCCTCGGCATGAACGGTGACGGGCGGGGCGGTCATGAACTGACCGGCGGTGAAGGCCCTGGACTTGGCGGCCTGCCGATGCGCCCTGGGCGTGAGGAACCGGAAGCGACGCCTGGTGCCGTCCCTGTCGAAGGCTTCCGACTGCCTGGTCACCAGGTCCGTTTCGGAGATGACGCCGATGACCTTGTCGTCGTCGTCCACGACGGGCAGTCCACTGATCCGGGCGTCCGCGAGGAGCCGCGCGACTTCCTTGAACGGAGTGCGGTATTCGGCGCGGACGACATCCGTGGTCATCACGGAGCCGACCTTGTTGTGCTTCATGGCGCCCTCCTCCAGCCTTTCGACATTTCGAGCATCCACGGCTTTGCCGGCGATCACATGGGCTGACCGGGGTGGAACGCGGGCCGGTCGGCCCTGAAATCGAGTCGGGTTCGACGGTCAGCCCTGGAGGAGGCGGAGCACGAGGAGGCGGTACGACGCCGGACCACCCCTTTCTCGCGGGCTCGGCGCGTGCCTTTCCGGAGAGCAGGACACCGCTCGCAGGGCCGGCCGGCCCATGGGCCGCGCCCGGCGGTCAACTGGTCTTGTGGCCCCACTGGGGCCCGACCAGGGCCCACTCCCTGTCCCACTGCTCGATGCGGCCAAGGCGGGCTCGCACCTGGTGGACGGCGATCAGCCGGCGTCGGATTCGTCGGCAGCGGTGAGGCGGACGCCGGTGATCAGGTCGGGGCGGATGCGTACCGCGTGGTCCACGGTCTGGTTCACCCAGGGGGTGAGCAGTGTCCGGTAGCGGGCCGGTTCTTCGGACTCGGTCACCAGGTGGGCGTAGCCGGTGACCACGACGCTCCAGCCGAGGTGCGTGTCGGGGTCGATGGCGTCGGCTTCGTATGCCACGACGATGCCCGGGCCGTGGCGACTGGCCCGTCAAGCCCAACCCGCCGTTCGTCCCCGGCCCCCAGCGGCAGGTCGCGCAGCGACGCCCGTGCGCAGCCGATCGACGGCCGCCCGACTGGGGCCCGGCGTCGGAACAGGCAATGACGACTCGGCTCACGACAATCCGCCTCCCCGGCACACGGGCTGACCGGCCCTCACGCTCCTACGGTGCCGCCGCCGCGGCACCGATGCAGGGGCCGAATGGGCCTGACGCAGTCTTCGCGGCCCATTTCCGCCGGGTGACCGCAGGAAGATGCTGGCAGTACCGAGCAGACCGAAGCGCAGGAGGTGCGCACCATGCTTTCGCCCGTCATCGCCGGAGTCGACGGATCGTCCGAGAGTCTCGCCGCTGCGGAGTGGGCCGCGCGTGAGGCGGTGCGTCGTCACCGACCGCTGCGTCTGGTGCACGCCTGGAACTGGCACCCGCGTCAGACGGACGGTGAGCCCGCGAACGCCGCGCAGCGGCACCTGGCGAGTCGTGTCCTGAAGCAGGCGGAGGAGCGTGTCCGCGGCGCCGTACCCGGCGTGCGCCTCACCGACGAGCAGGTGGAGGGCCCGGCGACCGCGGCCCTGCTGAAGGCCGCTGAGCAGGCCGAACTGGTGGTGCTCGGCTCGCGCGGGCTCAGCGGCTTCACCGGACTTCTGGTCGGCTCGGTCGCCCAAGGCGTGGTCGCCGAGGCCCCGCGTCCCGTGGTTCTGGTTCGGAGGGGTGAGGTGGCCGACGACGAGCACGTCCCGGCCGACGACGGCAGCCCGTCCACTCGCACCGGATGCCGCGATGTGGTGCTCGGCATCGACCTCACCGATGCCTGCGACGAGGTGATCAAGTACGCCTTCGAGGCAGCCCGGCTGCGCCACGCCCGGCTGCGCGTCGTGTACGCCTGGCAGCCACCGTCCGCGATCAGTCTCGGTCCCGGCGACATCGGTCTGGTCGACGATCCCGCGAGGGCCGATGAGTGGCAGGAGTTCCTGTCCGCCGTGTTGACGATGTGGCGCGACAAGTACCGCGAGACCGAGGTCCTGGAGACGGTTGTGGAGGGCAAGGCATCCACCGCGTTGGTCCGCGCCGCCTCCACGGCGAGTCTCGTGGTCGTCGGCCGTCGCGTGTCGGAGCGGCCGACGCTTCCGCGCATCGGCCCCGTCACCCAGGCCGCCGTCCATCACGTCGGCTGCCCGCTGGCCGTCGTTCCCCACGACTGAGAGACCGGGGTGCGCGATGAGCGCACCGACGCAGTACGCGGCAGCTCCCCACACCATCTCGCCGGCCCAGCCTCAAGAATGCCCGACGGGACCAACCCCCTCGACGACACCCGAAGGCAGCGTGGACGCGGCTCACGAGTGGCGGGCCTACGGTGATCGTCGCATGGCTGGGCCCGGTGATGTCGGGCGTTACGTGGATCGGAGCTGCGGTTCAGTGTTCCTGGGCCGGCGTGGTACAGGCGAGAGCCGGGCAACATCCGGCAGCCACCCGACGGACGGGCGAGTCTCGGCGGTGACCGCGGATCCGCGTCCCTGCTGCTCTCCTGCATGAAGGTTTCAATGACCAGCGGTGCGGCGGGCGACCGCCGGCTTCGGATGTCCGGGCCGGTCGGCCCGGCGATGTGCACAGGGCGAGATCGACCAGGTCGTCGTGGCCGTCGCCGGGACTGTGGGCCGCGAGGGCTGTGCAGAGATCTTCCACGGGCAGATGGGCTCGGTGACCCTGGAGAAGGGCCGTCCGGCCCGTCGCCCTTTCGCCCGGAGGCGAGCGACGATGGATCTCGAGAGATCTGCCGCTGCGGGCTCGTGCCCCGGAGGACCTGCGAAGGTGAGGCAGAAAATGATGTTCTGGTACGGCCACGGCATGAACGGCTGGGGCTGGTTGGTGATGTCGGTCGGCACACTGCTGTTCTGGGCGCTGCTCATCACCCTCGGTGTCCTGCTCTTCCGGGCTCTGGCCCGCCCCACCCCTCCCGGCGCATGGCGCGGCACCTGGCAGAAGACGCCTCCGGGCGGTGGCCCCGAGCAGATCCTCGCCGAACGGTACGCACGCGGCGAGATCGACGACGAGGAATACCACCGCCGTCTGGCCACGCTCCGTGGATCACCCACAGACGCAGGCAGACCGTCAGCCTCGTAGCCTGCCGCCCCACCGTCTCCGGAACTCGAAGCCGGGGAAGCCGCCCGGCCCGCCCTCGGGCGGGCGGTCCGCAGACACGGCCGCTCGGCCACCGCGTTCCGGGCCGCATGCGGCGGCACATCGCACGTGGCAGGTAGGAGTACAGCATCACCATGGAGGACGGTGGGATCATGCAAGCTCAACTCGGCGATCAACTCGTCATCGAAAGTCCGACTACGGGCGCCACCCGGCGCGACGGCGAGATCGTCGGACTCCACCATGCGGATGGAACGCCTCCCTACGACGTGCGCTGGTCGGACACGCACGAGGTGACGCTGGTGTTCCCCGGGCCCGACGCACACGTCCGTCATTTTGAGCACGGACCCGCGAACACCGACGCGCCGTCCGGGTACGGCACTGCGGGGACGGATGTGGTGTCCGGCAGGCCCCTGCGGGAGACGGAACCCAACCCCGGTGACATCGGACGACGCGTGGCCGCCGAGCGCGAGCGACAGGGTCTGAGCCGCGACGAAACCGCCCGCCGCGCCGCGATGGCGCCGGACTACCTCGCATACCTCGAAGAACACCCGGCCGATCCGAGTCTGGCAACGCTCTTCCGTCTGGCCTCGGCACTGGAGACCAGCGTGGCAAACCTGCGCGGGGGCGATATCGATCTGCCGCCGGGCCAGGGCCACGCGCTCCTGCATCCCGAGCTTCGGGACCTCGACCCCGATGAGTGCCGCGTCCTGCTCTCCACCCACGGCGTGGGCCGCGTAGCGGTGACGACCCTTGATGGCCCGGCGGTCGTCCCCGTGAACTACGAGGTCATCGATGGTGCGATCGCCTACCGGACGGCAGCCGGCACCCTGCCTGCGGCGGCTGTGGGAACCGAGGTCGCCTTCGAGGTCGACCATGTGGACGAGGCCATGAGCCAGGGCTGGAGCGTGCTCGTCGTCGGGCCCGCGCGGGCCGTCACGGAGCCCGACGCCGTGCGGCGGCTTGCCGAGCCCGCCCACACCGAGCCATGGGCGGGCGGCGAACGTGAGATGTGGGTGTCGATCCAGCCCAAGCGGCTCACGGGCCGCCGCATCAGGCCGTCCGACCGGTAGAGGCCGCAGAACGCCGCCCAGGGCACCGCGGCGATTCGACGCTCCCGGGGTGCCGTCGTCGGCTTAGGCTCCGAAACCGGGGCAAGATCGGACGGCAGGTGCGATGGTCAGCCTGCCTGGGCCAGTTGAGGCACCTTCACGGAACGGGCCCGTAGGAGACGTGGATGCAGTGGTTGGTCTCGCTGGTCGGGGTCGGGCTGGTCATGGCTGCCCTGCGGGATCTGTTCCACACACTCTGGCACCCCACCCGCCACGGCGGCTTGAGCAGGCTTGTCATGACGCGGCTGTGGAGACTGGCCCGGCGCTTGCGGGCCCGCAGACGTGTGGTCGGCCTCGTCGGGCCGCTCGCCATGGTGACGGTGGTCGGACTCTGGGCCGTGGTCATCATCCTCGGCTGGGCGATCATCTACTTGCCCCACATGCCAGGGGCGTTCACGCTCACGCCAGGTTCCAGGGCGGCACAGCAGCCCGCACTGCTCGACTCCGTCTACCTGTCACTCGTCACCGTCGCCACCCTCGGGCTGGGTGACATCACGCCTGCCGCAGGATGGCTTCGCCTCATCTCGCCGTTGGAGGCTCTCGTCGGCTTCGTCCTTCTGACGGCCACCGTGTCCTGGGTGCTCGAGATCTACCCTGCGCTGACCCGCCGGAGGGTCTTGGCCATCCGGTTGGCGCTCCTGCGCGGCTCGAGTCCGACGGCCGAGCAGATCGACAGCGTTGCCGGGGCCTTTCTGCTGGACAGCCTGGCCACCGAGGTCGTAAGAGTCCGTGTCGACTTCACCCAGTACGCCGAGGCCTACTACTTCCACGACGGGGAGGATCACTCCTCCCTGGCAGCCGTCCTTGGCTATGCCGTTGCCCTTGCCCGGCGTGGGCAGGCAGCTCGGCGGCCGGATGTACGACTTGCCGGCAACCTGCTCGCCGGCGCGCTGGAAGACCTCGCCACCATCCTTGACGAGCGTTTTCTCCATACGGGCCGAACCTCGACGGAGGTGTTCGCGGCGTACGCCGCTGACCACGGCCGCAGCTCCGCGCAGTCCTGACCGCCCGGTCCGGGCGCGCCGCGGGTCCGCCCCAGGGCCGGCTGGTGTTGGTGTCGTAGAGCCTCCACGCCGGGTACCGCGGGTCCTCGCCGCGATGGCTTGCGGGGCGCGCAGTTCCCGGGCCTCGGTCCACGCGAAGCCCAGGTGTTGGATGTGGCTGCCTTGCCGAGAAGTTCGAGGCCGTGGTTGAGGCAGCCTGAGTCAAGGTCTACGAACGCGGGATGCCCCGAGCCAAACGTCTGGCTGGGGGCACCCCGCGTCGGGCCTGGCCGTCATGTGCCTGGCTGAGAGGAGCACCGTCCCGCTGTCACCGGGGGATCGGTGGTCGACCGGCCGAAGCGCTGGTGGCGCAGAAGGCACTGCGATCAGTGACCATCAGGCACCTTGATCGTGCGCCGCGTCCGGGAATGCGTGGACAGCGGAGAAGGATCCGGTGTGGCGTTACGGCGTCTGTGTCTTCCAGATGCCGCGGCCGTGCGTGGCCACGTACACCTGGCTGCCGTCCGGGCTCGGCGAGAGGTAGACCGCTGGCGAGGTGGGCAGGTTCGTACCCAGGCGCGCCCAGTGGCCCGCCGAGGTGCTGGTGAACACGCCCAGGTCGGTGGCGACCACGAGGGTGCCGTTCTTGGTGATGAGCGCCGCGTTGGCCGGGGCGTCCGGGAAGGAGTCCGTGGCTGCGGGGTCACCGCTGACGTCCGTCCAGGTCGTGCCGCCGTCGGTGGTCCTCCAGACGTGGCCGTAGCCGGCGCCGGGGCCCTCGTTCCAGTGCCGCGAGAAGCCGTTGATCACCGCGTAGACCGTCTTGCCGGATGCGTCCGACGGGTCGATGGCCAGACCGGAGATGTAGCGGTTCGGGAAGGCGGCGGGCAGGCTCACCTGGTGCCAGGCGCCGCCGTAGTTCGTGGCGATGCCCCGCCCGAAGGTGCCGTCGACCTTTGAGCAGGGGCCGCACCAGGCCGCCCACGTCACGTGGCCCCGGCTGGCGACCGCCGAGGCGGAGTGGCCGGCGCCCAGGTCGTACAGCTTGGTCCAGTCGGCGCCGGAGGTGCTCTTCCAGGTCTTGGTGTTGCCCCAGACGTACTGGCCGCCCGCGACCCACAGGCCGTTCGGGTCGGTCTCGTCCGCGCTGAACGGGGCGATGAAGCGGGCGCCGGGGTCGCCGGGAGCGATGTCGGTGATGACGTCCTCGGAGCCGTCGTCGCTCGCGGTGTAGCCGCAGTTGTTCGTGATCTGCAGCGCCAGGTCGACGTACTCGCCGACCGTCTGGCAGCCGTTGGCGGGATTGACCAGCTGATCGCCGCCGTCACCGCCGAACGGGGAGACCATCTCGCCGTCCGGGTTGAGCTGCTGCCCCTGGTAGGTGGCGCCCTTGGGCGCGAGCAGCGAGACGCCGTTGTCCTGCAGGCCGCCCCAGACGGCGTCGCCGCTGCCGTCGGTCATCCGCCCCGCGCGCACCGAGTAGTACTGGAGGTCGCGCAGGGTGCCGGACTCGTTGAGGTTGCGCCATCCGGCGGTCGCCTGCGTGGTCGGGCGGGCGTAGGCGCCGCCGTCGTTGCCGACGAAGACCTCGGGCGTGCTGCCCCTCCACTGGGAGAAGGCGAGGGCGTGCTGGTCGGAGTGCATCACGTCGCCGTCGCAGGTGTCGGCCGACGGCTCGTACGAGAAGCACGGCATACCGAAGTTCCAGTACCGGCCGATCGCCTTCCAGGTCGCGCCGCCGTCCCGGGACTCGAACATCTCCTCAAGGCCCAGGTAGACGTGGTTCGGGTCGCTCGGGTCGACCGCGATGACCTGGTCGTACCAGGCCTGGGAGCCGGGCTGGTAACCGCTGCCGATCTCGTTGACCTTCATCGCGGAGCCGCTCGTCGACAGCGACGAGGAGGTCGCGATCTGTTTGAAGGAGCCGCTGGCGTTGCCGCTCTGGCTGACGTACACACCGGCGAGGACGGAGTACACGCCGGAGCCGGAGGACTTGTTGAGGAGTTTGGGGGACTCCATCGAGACGTACAGCCTGCTGCCGTCGGCCGCGTAGGCGAAGGCGGCGTTTCCGATCTCGGCGGGGTTGATCGCGCCGGTCGGGTTGGCGCGCTTCCAGGAGGTCCCCGCGTCGTCGGAGTAGTAGAAGCCGTTGTAGTCGGCACCGCTCCGCCAGGCCACATTGGCCAGCAGCTTCCTGCCGTCGGTGCCGGGCTGTACGGCGATGTCGTTGGCGATGTCCGCGTAGTGGCCGTCCACCCCGCAGCTCACGCCGCTGATACCGACGCCCGCGCACGGAGCGAGGACCTTCGTCCAGGCGGAGGTCTGGCCGGCCGACAGCGTGCGCCGGAAGACACCGTGCGAGGAGGCCGCGAAGACGTATCCGGCGGCCTTGTCGAAGGTGAGGGCGTGGATGGAGGCGGAGTCCAGTTCCGTGCCGCCCACCTTGTCGCTCTCGCTGAAGGTGCCGGTGACCGGGTTCGCGAGCCGGTAGACGCCGCTGCCCAGGTAGTTGTCGGAGGCGGTGGTCGCCTCACCGGTGGCCAGCCACAGCGAGCCGTCGGGCGCGACCGCGAGGGCGCCCACGGACAGGGCGGGCAGCCGGTCGGCGATCGGCGTCCAGGTGTTGCCGTCGTCGGCGGAGCGGAACACACCGCCGCCGGCGGCGCCCGCGTAGACCACGCCCTGGTGCGTCGGGTCGGTGGCCAGGGCGGCGATCCGGCCCGCCGAGTGCCCCGCGCCGCCACCGGAGTTGGAGGCCGACTGATCACGGTAGTGCAGCGCGTCCTCGTTGTACGGGGAGGTGGTGACCTCCGACCAACTGCCGGACCTGACGGGCATGTTCTTGACGTGCGCCCAGGCGTCGGCGTAAGCGCCCGACGCGATCTCGCCGCTGGGCGAGAGCCTCGGCTCGTTGAATGCGTCGAGGGACTCCATGAGTTCATGGGACTCCTCGCCCGCCACGTCATGGCGGCTGGAGTCCTTGGCGCTCGCCCCGAACGCGGCGACGGGTCCCGTCCCCGCTATCAGAAGTGCGGCGGCCGCGGCGGCGAGTACCCTTCTGCCACCGCTCTCCGCCTCGCGGCGCGGTCTGCGCCGTGCGGAATACACACGCATGGACTGTCTCCGGCTTCTTCGGCGTAAGTCGCGGCCGCCCCTACGGCCGCACTTGATCTCCTACTGCCGAGCGCGGGAACCGTACTCCCGTACCCTCCCTCAACCACAGGGGTTTACGCCGACTTTACAGCCCGACAAACGTAACGATTGTTAAAAACGGCCTCGTTTGCCACCCGGCCTCCCGGAGCGACGGCACACCTCATCACTTGCAGCGCAGCCGACCGGTTTTCCGTTACCGGAACCCAGGGCGTTCCTGCTGAGCGCCTGCCTTTGGTCGCGAGCCTCGCGGCCGGAAGGCGGGCACCGTCTCAAGACGGCGCCACGGCGGTGCGGAGCCGGCGACGCGTCACCCGGGGATGTGCCCCTCCTTGGTCCGTGCGGCCACCCATAAGGCGATCTGCGTGCGCGACCGCATGCCCAGCTTGTCGCGCACCTTGTCCAGGTGTGTGGCAACCGTATGCGTCGAAAGACCGAGGCGCTCCGCGATCTGCCGGTTGGTCAGCCCCTCGGCGACGAGCTCGGCCACCATGAACTCCCTTCCGGTGAGCCTGGATGGGTCGTCGACGACCTCTACGGTGTCGGTCGTCGCTCGGTGGTCCTCGCCCCTTGTCCGCAGCGCGTACGCGACAAGCCGATCCCCGCGCAGTCGGCGACCGCCACTGACGGCTGCTTCCCGAGCTGCTGCCGGCAGCCCTGTCCTGGCGCGAGCCACCGTGCGTTCCACCTGGTGTCGCCAAGGAGCCTCGGACACGGTGTCGAGTCGGCGGCGTGCCTGCGCGCTCGCCTCGTACAGCAGAAGGGCTCGCCGCATGTCACCGCTTTCGGCAGCCACGAGAGCCAGGCCCTCCACCGGGTAGAGCGCGTGGAAACTCGTTTCGGGGACGATCCGCAGCACGTCCGCGAACAGCGCCTCGGCACTTTCCAGATGCCCCATGGCCAGCCGCACGGCGCCCGCTGTGTGCAGAGCGGCCGCGACCCGGCTCCAGGGGGCCTGCTCCCTGAGCACGGGTAGGCAACGGGACATGAGCATGTCGGCCTCCAGTTCCCCGCCCGCCTGCAGCAGCGCCCATGCCAGGTGATGGGTGCACCACGCGGTGTCCTGGGGTCTGCCCAGCGTGGCGACGACATCAAGGCCCTCGCGCAGATCCGCGACGGCCGCGGCGAACTCCCCTCGGCACAGCCGTGCCGCGGCCCGCGCGTCCAAGGCGTTGGCCAGTCCGGCGGGGTGATTGCGCGTGCGCTCCATGGCCACCGCCTGCTCACCGAGGCGCAGCGCCTGTGCCAGGTCGGCCCGCTGGCAGGCCACGCGCGCGGCAAGCGCCGGTACCGCTCCGCCGAGCGCTCGGCCGCCGGTTTCCCGCAGCAGGCCCGTCAGCAGCGCGCGGGCGGCTGACGGCTGTTCCTGCTCGTAGCGCACACGCGCCAGTTCCAGCTCCAGCCGTGGGTGCGAGGCACCGTCGCGGACGGTGGTGCCGGCCAAGGCCGCCGCGAGACTGTCCCGCTCCACGGCCAGTGGGCTGCCGGCCTGGTCGGGGAACACCTCGTCACCGGCCGGTTCTGCGAGCCCGTTCAGCCACTCGAGGAGCCGGTGCCTGGTGACGTGCAGCTCGCCGGACGTGAGCAGGCGCTCCAGGGCGTAGGCGCGGATGGCGCTCAGCTGTCTGAATCGTGTGGTCCGCGCGTCTCCTGGGAGACGGGCGATCAGGGACTTGGCCTCGAGGGCGCACAGGATGCCGAGTATCTGCGACGGCGCGATACCGTCACCGGCGCAGACCGCCCGCGCCGCAACCGTGTCGAAACCGCCGACGAAGACCGCAAGACGCCGGAAGACCGCCTGTTCGGCCGGATCGAGCAGTCGGTGGCTCCAGTCGATCGCCGCGGCCAGCTCGCTGTGGCGCCTGGGCCCGGTCCTGTGTCCGCCTGTCAGGAGGGACAGCTGGGACATCTGGTCGTCCAGTCCTGCCAGGATGTCACTCAGCGGAAGACTTCCGGCCCGGCGTGCCGCCAGCTCGACGGCGAGCGTCAGGCCGTCCAGCCTGCGGCAGATCTCGGCGACCGTCCGGCCGTTTCCGCGGTGGAGGGTGAATCCTGGTGAGCGACTCGAGGCCCGTTCGACGAACAGCCGGACGGCGTCCGCCCGCAGAAGGACGACCGGGTCGTCTCCGGCATCGGCCGGCGGCAGCGACAGCTCACCGACCCGGAGCACGGTCTCCCCGGGCACCCGCAGGGCCTCTCGACTGGTGGTCAGGATCCGCAGCCGGGGGCAGCGACTCAGCAGGGTCGCGATCAGCCGGGCGCACGGCTCGGCCAGATGCTCGCAGTTGTCCAGGATCAACAACCGGCGGGCGTCGCCGATCGCGTGGACCAGGACGTCGACACCGGATGGTCCCGCCCGTTCCCCCACGTCCAGCGCGGCGGCGACGGACTGTGCGAGCGCGGTGCCGTCGTGCAGCGCGTCGAGTTCGACCAGGTCGACCCGCCCGTGGCGGCCGGGCAGGCCCTTGGCGAACTCCAGAGCCAACCGCGTCTTGCCGACGCCGCCGGTACCAGTCAGGGTCAGGAGCCGTGACGTCCTCAACAGGGTGCGCAGCCGCGACAGTTCCGCCCGTCGGCCCACGAAGGAGTCGAGGGCCCGCGGCAGACCGCGGCCCTGGGCGGTCGGGGAGGCGGCGCTCTGTGCGGGCGGTGACGCGCCCGTCTGCGCCCCGCGGGCATCCCGGCGGGCCGAGCGCTGTCTGAACGCCCGTTGTCGGCATGCGCCGGAGCAGTAGCGAGCCGGTCGACCGCGCAGCGGTCGACCGGTCAGCGGTGCGCCGCACACGTCACATGCCATGCTCCGGTCATCCCCGATTCCGCGCCGCCCATGCCCACGCCGACACGCGACGCCGAGCGGCGGGCGTGGGCCTGGGCGGTGGACCGCCGCAGCGGCGGTGGCCGGCGCCGTCGCAGGGGACCGGCTACCGCTCCGGCGGGAGCATCAGGGCACGGCGTCAGGCTTGACGCCGAGCACAACGGTGCCGGTCACTCCCTTGCCGAGGTCGCTGCCGACTTGCGTGAGGGTCAGCAGGGTGGAGGAGCCGCCGTTGCGGTAGATGCCGTCCCTGGCGTTGAGCGTGCGGGTGGCGGTGTTGTTGCGGTAGGGGGTCAATGTGGCGACCCTGCTGTTGTACGTTTCCGGGAAGTAGAGCTGGCCGGTGTGGGAGACATGGCCTCCCTGGTACCTGCCGCCGGTGACAGTGCCGCCGACATGTGTCTTGACGTGGATGTGGAGGGCACGGCCGACGTACCAGCCGGGGTAGATGGTGGTGAATTCCGCGACGCCGGTGGAGTCGGTCAGTTGCACACCGCGCAGGAAGGTCGTGTCCGGGGTGGAGCCGCCTGCCACGTATCCGGAGTAGACGCCGAGAGCGTCGCAGTGCCAGATGTCGACCGCCGTGCCGGGCAGCGCGGAGCAGGTCGTGGTGTCGATCACCTTGACGCGGAGGGTGAGCGGCACGCCGGGCTTGCCCTCGGTGATGTCCTTGCGGACCGTCTCCAGGTCCAGGTAGTAAGGCCCCTCGGTCTGCTCGGGCGTGAGGACACAGTCGGCGGCCGGCCCGGCCGGGCGCTGGGCCGCGTTGTTCCGGTCTGCGGCTGCCGTCGCCTGCGCGGCCGTGAGACCCAGAGCGGCCGCTCCGAGGGTCGCACCGCCCAGTGCGGCCATGACGGTCCTGCGAGTCGCGCCGACCGGTCCGTCGGCCGGCTCGGGGCCGGGCTCACGTTCTGTGGAATGGGGGCGGGGGGTGTCAGTCATGCTGTGAGAATGGCGCGTGTGGCAGTCCGGTGGGATCGATCGGATGACCGGTGAATCGGCTGCCGTTACGAAACTCACCGCGCCGACGCGCCGACGCGCCGAGGGCACCGGCGGGCCGGCCGGAGCTGGGCGGTGACTCAACTGCACTGGCTCCGTGCGGCCGGCCCGCCGATGGTGATCACGTCATCGGAGCTTCCGTGCGTAGGGCGCGATGGTGATCCGGTCGATCAGCGGTGCGTAGCGGGAGCGGAGCAGGATGCCGGGGAAGGTGTCCGAGGCGTAGGTGGTGCCGTCGAAGTTCGGCAGTTCCTCGGAGCGGAAGGTGATCGTGTTCCGTCCCGTCGTGAGGTGGACCGGGACGGTCAGCTCCCAGAAGTTGTTCTGGTGGAAGGTGTGGGGGAAGTTGACGCGTCGCATGTCGCCGCCATTGACGGTGATGTCGGCGTGGCGGGCGAGCGGGTCGGGGTTGTAGTGGGTGGCTTCGGACTGTTCGGGGTTGGAGTAGCGGATGCGGAGCGCGTAGAGGCCGGTTCGGTCGGCGTCCACGGTGAAGGTCGCGGTGTTGCCGTTGCCGGGATCGCCTCCGATGCCGGTGATCGCCGTTCCGTCGGTGGCCAGGGAGAGCGGGGTGAGCGTGGCGGAGCCCGCGAGCCTGGCGTCCTGCGCCTCGTAGGTACGTGCCGTGAGGGTGCCCTCGGTCGGCGTGACCGTGAGGCGGTCGACGAGGGTGGCGGACGAACCGCCGGTGATTGTCACCTTGTTGATGCCGCCCGAGAGGGAGACCGCCACGCTTCGATGGCCCCGGATCACGTGCGTGACCTCATGCCCGTTGACGGAGAGCCGGGCGTTGGCGGCGCCGAGGGTGTCGATGCTCAGGGTGGCTTCCCGTTCGGCGGGGGAGTAGACCCAGAACGTGGCCGTCGCACCTCGCGGAAGCCGGGCCGCGCCCGAGCCGGTGGCGGGGGTTCCGGCGTCTTCGGACAGGTCGTAGACGGGCCGTGCCCCGCCGCCCAGCCAGGCCAGTTCACCCTCGTACACCTGGGTGGCGGCCGAAGGTGCGGGCAGGGAGAGGGTGAGGCGGTCGACGATGGCGTCGCCCTGGGTGGCGCGCTTGCCGTCGAGGCTCTTCGCGGCGAGCGTGAGAGTGTGCTTGCCCTTGGTGAGGTGGATCTTGGTGTCGGTGTGGTCCCAGACCACCCACTTGTAGCCCAGCGGCAGGTAGAGCTCCTGCTCGCTGTCCGCCCTGCCGTCCACGCGCAGGAAGACGTTGGCGGGGCCCTGCTCCTTCACCTTGTCGAAGGTGTTGAGGGAGTTGGCGAAGACACTCAGGTCGTAGGCGCCGTCCTCGGGCACGTCCACGGTGAAGCCGAGCGTGACGTCGGAGCCGGTGCGCAGGCCCCCCACGTCGTAGCCACCGGAGGTGTAGAACTTCGACACGTCACGGGGTGAGCCTTCCGGGCCGTTCCTGGAGTAGCCGGACCCGGTGTGGGCGGCGTCCTCCGCCTCGTACGACGCCTGCCAGCGCACGGGCGGGGACTGTGTGCCCTTCGCCTTCCCGGCCGGGCTGAGGACGATCTCGTACGCCGAGGACTCCTTCAGCTTCGGCAGCGCGCCGTCGCCGAAGTCGACGACGACCTTGCCGTCGTCACCGACCTCGAGGTTCGTCTCCGTGAGCAGCTTCGGGCCTGAGGAGTCGCCGATCTGCCCGCTCCACTCGATCTCCCGGACCCAGGCGTGCACGCGGTCCCCGAAGACCGTCCTCGGGACATTGTCGAACGTGATGTGGCCGTTGCCGGTGGATCCGCCGAACAGCAGCCGCGCCTGCCGCTTGTCCTCGTCGAGTGTGGCGACGCCCTGCATGGTGTAGTTCTCGCCGGGGAACGGCGGTGTCACCTTCACGGTGTGTCCGCTCATCGAGGCGTACGAGTGCAGCAGCCACCACTGGCCGTTGCCGCGGCCCGCCTGCACGGCGGAGTCGGAGAGGTTGCCGTCGATGTTCCAGTACGCGATGTCGGCGTCCACCTTCGACTCCTCGATCGCGGAGGCCCACTGGATCATCTGGCCGGGGACGGAGGTGTGGTAGTTGAAGGCGTACTCGTTGATGTTGACCGGGAGTCGGGTGCCCTCACGACCGGTGCCCTTGAACAGTTCCTTCTCCCACGCCCGGTACTTGGCGACATTGGCGCGCACCGCCTCGGGATGGCTCAGCTCGTGCCAGGTGATGACGTCGGGGAGGGTGCCGGCGGCCAGGGTATGGGTGAGGAAGCCCTTGACCTGGTCGTAGAGAACGCTGGTGTTGGGGCCGGCGATGCGGGCCTTCGGCATCTTCCCCTTGATGAGCCTGTAGACCTCGTCCCAGGCGGCGAAGTAGTCGTGCGGGTCGTTGAGCCAGCCGACCTTGTCGTAGCTCCACTCGCCGGTGCCGAACATGTTGCCCTCGGGCTCGTTGAACGGCACGAAGACGACGTTGTCCTGGTACTTCGCCGGTAGCCGCAGGACCTGGTCGACCTGCCCCGCGATCTTCTCCTCGTAGCGCTTGAGCTTGTCCTCGGGCGTGTCGCCCGGCCACTCGTACGGGAAGCCGCGGTGGATGTCGGTCATGTAGATGTACACGTCACCGTCGGTGGAGTCGGCCAGCGGCCCGACCACCTCCAGCGCGTCGGCACCGGGGTGCTGTGGGCCGTCCTGCGCCTTCGTGGAGACCGTGCGCAGGCCCATGCCCTCGATGAGGTTGTTGGTGGGGACGTCCGGCCCGTACACACCGTAGAGGGTGCCGGAGGCGCCGCCGTGGAAGGCGCCGGTGTCCGAACCGAGGTCGACATCCAGTTGTCCCTCGCGGACGACGGTGACGGTTGCCTTCACCGCGCGCCCGGCCGCCGTTCCCGCCACGGTGAAGGTCCCCGGCCTGGCGTACTTCTCGGAGGGTACGGCGTCCCAGGCGATCGGGGTGTCACGGTCGTAGCCGTCGGAGAAGGAGGAGCGGACGGCGGCCGGGAGAGTCGGGGAGGTCCCCGTCGTCGTACGGACTTCGAACGACGTCTGCGAGAGCTGCTGGAGGGCGGGCACCTGCCCGACCGTGCCGGCCACCTGCGCGGGGGTGAGCGCGGTGTGCCACACGGTGAAGTCGTCGATCGCGCCCTTGAACAGCGGGTCCGGGTAGAAGGACTTGCCGATGTAACCGGCGGCTGTTGCCGAACTGTCCAGGAGATCCTTGGCCTTGACACCGGTCGCGGCGGAGGAGACCGCGACGCCGTCGAGGTAGGTGGTGACGCGCTGGGCGGAGCTGTCGAGGGTGACGGTGACGGTTCGCCACTGGTCCGCGGGAAGCGCCGCATGGCCGCTCACCTGAGCCTCTGCGCCGCCGCCTCCGGTGGTCACGGCGGTGCGCAGCACCCCGCCGTCGTTGGACGGGGTGGTGAAGAGGTACTTCGTGGTGTCGGTGCCCAGGTCGAAGATCCTTTGCCAGGACGAGTCGGCACCGCTCCACTTCACGCGGGCGGAGACCGTCAGGTCGACCGCGTCCCCGAGTACTTCGCGGGGCAGACGTACGTACGCGCCATGGGAGTCGGGCGCGCCGCCGGGCAGGGCCAGAGCGCTGCCGCCGTCCGCGCCCGCGACGGACTGGGCGGTGGAGCCGTTCACCAGGCTCGCCGTAAGCCCGTTGCCGGAACTGTCAGCGATCCTGCCGGAGGCGAGGTCGTCCTGGTCGAAGGTGTAGTGGGCAGTGGGCTGGGGCGGGTCCGCCGCCTGCGCGGGGGCGGCAGGCGTGGTCAGCAGGCCCGCGCCGAGAGCCACGGCCACGGCGGCCGGGGCCCGGCGCGGCCAGGCGGGGCTGTCAGCGGATGACATCGATCGCGTCCTCAATCCCATGAGTGAGCAGACTGTCGAACCGGTTCGTTCGCATGCGTCGAAGAGCGGGGAACTCTGAGCGGAAGCCGGGAAGCCCGGCCCGTGCTTCGGGGCTGTGGAGCAGGCGGGCTCGCGGTTGCCGGCTGATCACCTCATCGAACCGGTTCGGCGAAGCTAGCACCGGGACGGGCGACCAGCAATCCCTCCGACACAGCGTTCTCCGGGAGTTGGACGGGGCTACGGCAGTGTGAGTCCGAAGTGTTGACAGACGTGCGTCGCCTTCCTGCCCTCGCTTCACGCGAACCGGTTCGACGGCCGGTCCTCGCCCCGTACCTCATTCCATCCCCTGACGACCGGCAGCCGTTCACTCTTGCGGAGTGTCGAACCGGTTCGAGGAAGGAGTCACCGTGAACATCGGTGAGATCGCCCGGCGGGCCGGTGTCTCGCGGAACACCGTGTCCTACGCGCTGAGCGGCAAGCGCCCCGTGTCGGACGACATCCGCCCCAAGGTCCAGCAGGTCATCGACGAGCTGGGGTACCGGCCCGATGCCAGCGCGCGCGCCCTGGCCAATGGCCGGACCAGCACGATCGGCCTGGTCTCGAACCAGGTTGCGGGCCGTAGTCACCGTGCGGCACCGGCGGGGTCAGCTCGGTACGCGTACTCATCCATCGTCGGATCACGGTGTCGTCGGCGATCGGGGGTTCCCCTTCGATCACTGCGGCCCGGAGCCGCATCAGATGCCGCATGGCTCGAGTCGAGCCACTGGGAAACGCCTGCGTGGCGGAGGTCGAATGGTGCCACGGTCACGATCACTGCGCCGTGGGGTTGTCGTAGTCGTTGAGAAAGGGGCTGTGGCGTTCGGTGAGTGGGCCGACGCCGAGATCTTCACGCATGAGCTTGCGCATCTTGGCGGCTGCTTTGCCGCGGGCCTCCCAGCGGGCGCGATCCTCTGGACTGCTGACAGCAGTGCCGTGGACGTAGCCGTCGCAGATGCTTCGCAGGCAGTGGAACACGCTGTTGGAGGCCTGGACGACGGGGTGGGGCGCGATGAGCCACATCCGTTCTGATGCAATGGCTATGCCTGAGTCCCGAAAGGCTTCGCGCAGCGCAAGCACCCGCTCGTCGTCGGACGGGTGCGCTCGCTCGGCCAAGGCCCGCAGGGTCTCACCGAGGACCTTCACCGTGGTCGTGTACTGCGTGTAGATGTCGAGCCGCAGCCGAAGAGCTTCTTTGACATCCTCGCGCTTCCACCGATTCCGATCCGCGATGAGAGTGGCGACGATGCCGATCGTGGCCCCGGCCAGGGTGGAGAGCAGTGGCAACCAATCCATGCGGGCCAGCTTGGGCCATCCCATAACGGCGGCACCAGGTGGGCTAACGGCGGCACCAGGTGGGCTTCGAGGGCGAACCTGTGCCGCCGGCGCCGAGACCACCCGCGCGGATGCCTTCTGACCTGCCGCGAGCCCTCCGAGGTCAACACGCTATTACAACGTGATCACTGGCAAACGGGTGCTTCCGGCGGCATCCGCCTGCACGAACAACAAGACCCCGCACCCAGTGAACTTGCTGGTGACGGGGTCTTTGGGCACCTCATACAGAGTGCTCCCGTGCTCCCGGCAGGATTCGAACCTGCGCACACGGCTCCGGAGCCCAGGTGAGAACGGGACGCCATCAGTGGCCTGACCTGCGGCGGAGGCTTCTATAAGGTGAACGCCGAGCAAGATCATTACGTCCCTATTACGCGGGCCACCTGTCGGCCGGTCGCTCCGGGCCGTATGGTCGAAGCATGATCTCGGGCAGCGGTGGGGGGCCGGTCGACGGCAGCACGGAGTTCACGGCGGAGGGCCTGGCGCCCGTGCTCCGCGAGGCGTGCGCGACAGCCGGACTCGACTCCCGCGGCGCCGAGCTGCTGCGGCTGGGGTCGAACGCGGTCTACCGCCTGGCCTCGTTACGGGGCATCGTCCGCATCGCCCGTGATCCCGCGGTTCTGGCGGAGATGGAACGGACCGTGAAGGTGGCACGGTGGCTGGAGGCACAGGACTTCCCGGCCGCCCGAGTGCCGGCCTCGGTGAGGCAGCCGCTGGTCGTCGGCGGCTTGGTGGTCACCTTCTGGGAGAGCGTCCAGGAGCACGAGCAGTACGCGCCGCTCGGCGAGCTGGCCGACCTGCTGCGTCGCCTGCACTGGCTCGAAGAACCTGAGTCCCTCGGCCTGCCGTACTTCGATCCGATGGCAAAGCTGACGGCGTCCCTCGACGGACTGGACGGCGTGGCCGAGGAGGACCGGGCCTTCCTCGAGGAGCGAGCGGCCAGGCTCTCCAAGGATTATGACCGGCTGGACTTCGTCCTTCCCTTCGGCATGATCCACGGAGACGCCAACATTGGGAACGTCCTCCGGCACCGGGACGGGCAAGCGGTACTCATCGACCTGGACGGCTTCGCGCTCGCTCCACGCGAGTGGGACCTCGTCCTGACGGCGATCTACTACGACCGTTACGGGTGGCACTCAAAGACGGAATACGCGGAGTTCGTCCATCGGTACGGCTTCGACCTCATGAACTGGCCTGGCTACGAGACCTTGGCCGACCTCCGGGAGCTGATGATGGTGGCATGGGTCGGTCACCAGGTCGGAACAAGCGAACGTTCTGCCGCCGAGTTCGCTCGGCGGATACGGTCCCTGCGGACGGGCGAGGGACGCCAGGAGTGGGGCCCTTTCTGAGCGGGGTGTCCGGCTGAGGCCGGTAGCTCATGGTCACTCGTACTGCTCGGAAGCGATCCACAACTTATGTTCGCGGGCCTGCTCTGCAAGCTCACGTGCCGCGCTGCTTCGGCCGGCTCGCTGAGGCTCCGGCGGAACTCGGCGAGGTAGCTGATGCATCGCGCCGACTTGAGCTGTTCTCCGAGATCCAGCGCGTCGAGTGCCACGCGGCAAGCCTCCTCGACGTCCCCGGCCCGCAGGTGGGCGTCGGCCAGGACCATGGTCGCGAAGAAGTCGCTGCGTACGTGGCTGCCGCTCATGGCGTTCTCGGCGTGGGCGACGGCTCGGCGGGCGCTGTTCACGTCACGGAAGCAGTGTGCGGCCTCGGCGGCAAGCTCGGCCTCGTCGAAGTAGCTGATCCACTCCGGCTCGTCGTCGTTATTCCGGCTTTCGAGGGCCTTGGTCGCCGCGCTCAGGGCGGCCTCGCAGGCAGCGACATCGCCGGTACGCGCAAGGGCTCGGGCCTCCATCGCATGGAACTGTGCGCGCAACGTCGGCGTAGCCACCGGAGAGATACCCATGAACGCGGCCCGGGCGAGAGTGGCGGCTTGGGTGTACCGCCCCAGGGACGTCGCCTGATGGCTCATCGCTGACAGGATGCTGCCCGCGAGTCGGCGGTCGTTGGCGTCCTGGGCGAGCCGGAGGGCCTGGAGGAAGTACCGCTGGGCGAGTCCGTGGTGGCAGGCGTCGTAGGACATCCAGCCAGCGAGGAGGGTCGCTTCCGCCACGGTGGAGAACAGGGCCCGGCCTACCTGTTCGGTGTACCGGCCTCGCAGGAGTGGGGCCACATCGTTGTTTAGGTACTGGATGACCGAGTGACGCGCGTGGTCTCCGCCGAACCTGTCGTCAAGATGGGCGAACATGTCCGCCGTGGTCTTTACGGCTGCTACGTCACCGAGACCGACTCGGGTGCCTTCGGTACGCGGCCGGGGGATGCCCGGCTCGGGTGCTACCAACCACCGGAGGGATGCCTCGCTCCAGGCGGGCTCGGAGGGCGCTGCGGTGAGCAACGGGTCGTACTGGTTGAGATCGGCACGCCACAGTTGGCCGACCGTCCGAATGGCGTCATCAGGGCTGGCGGGGTACGCGGCGTCGAGCAAGGCGCCGTCTTCGAGTTGCCCGTGACTCAAACCGAGTTCGGCCGCGCTGGTGGTGAAAGCGTCGCACAGGAGCGGGCCGTAGAAGTCGTCCGGGGTGCTGTGGCCGTTTTCCCAACTGGCGATACGCCGCTTCACACTGGCGTCCGAGGGGAGCTGGTGGCCGCGTCGGGCGGCGGCTTGACGTAACTCCCTTACCAGTCGTGGCTGGCTCCAGCCCCGGCCCGTGCGAGCCTCACGTAAGCGGACACTGGTCGGCTTCAAGGCGGCCTTTCACTCCCTGCGTGATGCCAGTGCGACAACTCGGAGTTCCGTTACTGAATGTACGTGCTGGTCGTCGTTTCGTGCAGGCAGTAACCGGAGCTCGTCTGCAAGGAAGGAGGAGGACGGGGGATGACGCACCGTGCGTGGACGTGTCATCCTCCGTCACCTCTCGTCATCTGCCCTGGCCAGGGGCCTCACCGGAAGTCTGGACATACGGCGGCATCGGCGCCGCACCGTAGTCCGATTGAAGGTGAGACGACGTGCAGAGGATGACCAGGCGTGGCATGGAGTGGCTGTCTGCGGCGGCGGACGACCCGGCGCAGTGCCGACAGGTTTGGGCGGATGATCCTCGGATGCCGTGCCTGCTCGCGACGGGCCGCTTCTTCGACGTGGTGAGCGTAGAACAGCGCCTCGGCTTGGAGATGTTCGACCGGCTCTTGCGCAGTGGTTTGCCGTTCGGTCCGTCGGTCGTCGACCGCAAGGCGCAGCGCGTCGGATTCTTCCTTGGCTCACAGAGTCGCGACGCCTTCACGCACTACCTCCAGCGCGAAACTCCCTCCCCGCCGCCGTACCGGTACCTCGGCCATGGCTCCGCGGTCGTAGTGCCCGGCCCGATCCCGCTTTCAGGTGACCGCTACCAGTGGCTTCGCGCGCCGATGCGCCGGCCGGAGGCTAACCCGCTGCGGCCGGTCGCCCTCGCGACCGCGCTGGTGGCCTCTGCGGAGCTCTTGGCCAGGATCGATCGCTTCGGCGAGCAGTACCCGACTCCGTACGCGGCGGTCGCTGCGCTCCCTGAGGAGACGACCACCGATGCAGGGTGAGCCGACCAGCGGGCACGACTCTGCCACCTGGTCGCCCCTCGACAGCGACGGATGGTACGCGGCCCGAAACGCGACCACCGAACTACGGGACGCCCTCGTACGCGCGGGCCTGGAAAAGGACTTCCCTTATCTGCGCGCGGACTTGAACGCCTTCGGGCAAGGCCTCGTCGAGCTGGGCCGGGTGTCCCCCGACACGGCCGAACGCCTCGCAGAGCTCCTGCGCCTGGCGCTGGCAAGCGGCTTCGGGGTGGACCGCGGCGGCCTCGGACATGCACCGACCAACGCTAACGAGCGCAAGGGAAGGACCTGACGTCATGACCAACCGGCGAGGAGTGGTGGCCAAGCGCGCGGAAGACTTGTCGCCCGGCGTGCCCTACGTCCGCGGCTGGAACCGCGCACGGCGAAGTGCCGGCACTCTGGCCGATCAGCTGGTGCTTCTCGGGCTGGACTCCGACTTCCCCGGCCTGGTGGCCGACGTGAACGTCTTCGGCGACGGGTTGGTGCAGCTGGGCACCGTCCACCCTGAAGCGGCCGGTGTGCTAGCGCAGTTGATCACGGCAGGGCTGGAAGCGGAGAGTCATGGCCCAGCGGATGAACCGCCTATGAACACCCGACGGGAAGCGTCTGCTGCCTGAACCGCGCCTCGGACGCCGGTTGCGCCTCATCCGTACGCGGTCCTCATTCAGACGACCTGGCCCCTTGCGACCTCGTGCCCTGGCACTGGTGCAGGGGGCTCTTCGCTGCCCTGATGCTCTCCCGTGCGCTCTTCGGCCTGCCGCTCGGCCGGGACCGGCGCCCCAGCGCCGCAGCCCGGACGAGCGGCAGGCCGCGAGGGATTACATCACCGCATTAGGAGAGAGGCTGGGTGATCTCGCGCCTGAGCTGCGGCTTCGCTGGCCGAAGAAGCGAGCGGCTACTCGACCGCAGAGGACCGGTGTTAACCGTGGCTGACCCCTGCATCTGGCACGGTTGTGGCACGAACCTCAGCCGTCGACAGTCAGCCACGCCGGTGGGCGCGCCCGACCGACCAGGCGCGCGTGCGCCTCGCTGACCGCCACCGGTCTCCACCACGCTGCCAGTGCCGTCGACCAGAACAAGTTGCGACGGCCGGCACGTGATGACGGTGCCTGAACCTTCAGCTTGGGAAGCTTGGGTCGTCTGGGGGCAGTTGCTGTGCTGACCTGGAGTGGAGTGGCGTTGGAGTCCTGGTCGCACCCGTGGCCAGTGCGCGCTGTTCCCCTTGGTCCCCCGCGCGGTCTGGCACGCGACTGGCACTGCTCCTTCCTCTGAGCTACCTGCAAGCGGGTAGGCCCCGACCGATATTCGCTGCAGGGGCCCGCGTCCTGTCCGTAGGGTCCTGCCTCGATGAAGAGACGCGTGCAGTTCACCGAGCAGGTTGTGCGGTTCCGTGACTACCAGTGCCGCGCACGAGCCGTCACGCTTGTGCGGGGCACTGGTGTTCTGTCTGCCAGGACCGTCTTCCCGGGCCGGGTTCGTGTCACCGGTACCGGCGCGCTGAGCCTGGTCCTCGAAGGGCTCGTCGGGTGCGACAGCGGCTCAGCGCTTGGTGAGCTGGCTCGGCGCCGGGCCGGGGTCAGCGGTCACGGCGGTGCGCCGGCCGCGGCGCTCCAGGGCGGTGGACCACAAGGCGAGCCCGAGGGCGGCGGCGGCCATGAGTGCGCCGACCCAGTTGGGGGCGGTGTAACCGAAGCCGGCGGAGATGACGAGGCCGCCGAGCCACGCGGACAGAGCGTTGCCGAGGTTGAAAGCACCGACGTTGAGGGCGGAGGCCAGGGTCGGGGCACCGTGGGCCTGGTCGAGAACACGCTTGTTCAGTGGCGGCACGGTGGCGAACCCGAACGCGCCGACGAGCATGATGGTGATCGCCGCGAGGATCTTGTTGTGTGCGGTGAAGGTGAACAAGGCCAGCACCACGGCCAGTCCGCCGAGCGCGACGTAGAGCATCGGCATCAGCGCACGGTCGGCGAGTCTGCCGCCGGCGAGGTTGCCGATGACCATGCCGATGCCGAGCAGGATCAGCAGCCAGGTCAGTGAGCCCTCGGAGAAGCCCGCGACCCGGGTCATCATCGGGGCGATGTACGTGATCGCGGCGAAGACGCCGCCGAAGCCGAGCACGGTTATCGCCATCGCGAGGGGAACCTGCGGGTTGCGCAGGGCGGTGATCTCGTGCCGCAGGTGGACGCCTTCGGGGCGGGGCATGGCGGGGACGAACTTGGCCAGCGCGAGCAGTGCGATCACGCCGAGGGCGGCGACAAGGGTGAAGGTGACGCGCCAGCCGGCGGCCTGGCCGATGTAGGTACCGAGCGGGACGCCCACGACGTTGGCGACGGTCAGGCCGGTGAGCGTGATGGCGATGGCGCTGGCCTTCTTCTCCGGGGCGACCAGTTCGGTGGCGAGGACCACGCCGATGCCGAAGTATGCGCCGTGCGCGAGCGAGGTGACGACGCGCCCGGCGAGCATCAGCCCGAAGTTGGGGGCGAGCGCGGACAGCAGGTTGCCGAGGACGAACAGGGCCATCAGCAGCAGCAGTATCCGCTTGCGGGACATCTTCGTGCCGAGTGCGGTCATCAGCGGGGAGCCGAACACGACGCCGAGGGCGTAGACGGTGACCAGCAGTCCGGCGGTGGGAATGCTGATGTGGAAGTCGGTGGCGATCTGGGGCAGCAATCCCGTGGGGATGAACTCCGTGGTTCCGAGGCCGAAGGCACCGATGGCGAGAGCAAGAAGCGCCAGGGGCATGGGTTCAACCCTTCCGTGTTGCTTGAGTGAGTACTTGATGTCCAGGCCGCCTCCGGACTGCCGGGCAACAGCGCGCTGAAGATTGTGTGGGGTAGAGGGGAAGTTGAAGCCGGCCAGGCCCGGCCGGCCGCGACCGCGGCCTCGGGCTTGACCGGGCGGTGAACCACGCCCTGTTCATCCGGTCCCTCGACCGTTGCGGCACGGGATCGCGCCGGTGGAGACTTTCGTGACCACCGGCGCGATCCTGTCTACGGAGCTGTTCCTTGCCGTCCGCGGGGATGGCCGTTGCTCATCCCTGGATGGTGAGAGTTACTTCTGCAGGAAGGACTGCAGTGCGGCGGTCACTTCCTTCGGCCTCTCCTCGTTCACGAAGTGGCCGGTCTTGGCCAGGACTCGTCCCTGGACGTTCTCGGCGTACTCGTGCCACTGGTTGGGGACTCCGGAACCGAAGGAGTACTCACCACCGATCGCGAGGATGGGCATCTTCAGCTTGCCCTGGGCCAGGAACTCCTTGTTCTGCTGAACATCCGTGCGGAGCCCACGGTAGACGTTCATCCAGGCCGTCGCACGGCCGGGCTCCTTCAGGAAGTGGGAGTAGTAGTCGAAGTCCGACGCCGTGAACGGCGACTTGTCGCGGTTCACGTACTCAAGCATCATGTCGTGGACGATGACGCGCTCGTGACCGGCGATGAGCTTTTCAGCGAGAGGCATCTGGAACAGGCCGAAGTGCCACGGCGAGGGCCTGTTCGGGTCGGCGTTGAGCGCGGCGTAGGTGTAGATGCTCTTGTCCGGGACGGGAGCTTCCATCACAGCCATGCTCCGCACCTCCGAGCGGTACTGCGCCGCGTAGCCGTAGGCGACCCACATACCGATGTCGTGGGCGACCACCTGGACGCCGTTGTTGAGCTTCAGCTGTGTCAGCAGCTGATGTACGTCCTTCGACAACTGCACTGCGTCGTAGCCACTCTTGGTGACCTGGGACTGGCCGGCACCACGCAGGTCGACGGCGATCACGGTGTGGTTCTTGGAGAGCGGAACCATCTCCTTGCGCCACTCGGACCAGTCCTCGGGGAACCCGTGGATCATCACCACAGGTGAGCCCTTACCACCCCGCACGTAGTGCATACGGAATCCATTCACTTCCGCGAACTTGGACCGAAAACCAGCGGGTGGCTGAGACTGCGGGTAAGACGACGTCGGGCGGAGTGCCGAGGAGTCATGCTCGCGACTCTCACCCCATGCTCCGGAGCTCAAAGCCACGGAACCCACCAGGAGAGCCACCACAGCCGTGACGAGCGCGATGAGCTTGTTGATCTTCCCTGCTCCGGTACGTGGATCTTCGCTGGACAGCTTGCTGTCGCTCATCTTCTTGCTCTCTCTGTGTGTCGGGGTTCACTGCAGGCGCCGTGTACGCGGTGCTGCCGGGCTCCCGTACGGGTTGGTGCCGACGGTCGCTTTGGGCTTGTCGGCCCACTCCTGGAGTTAACGCTGTCCGGGACTGGGCTGTCAAGCCCAATCCAGGTATCGTCCGAAGCATGAAACCCACCACAGAAGCTCGGGAGCCCCAGCCCGGTGGCGCTCTTGGAGCACTCCGAGGCCATCCAGGCGGCCTGCTGGTCGAAGGCGTAGGTGTGTCCAGTGCCGTGACGGGCCCAGGGCACCGCCGTCACCGTCACCCTGTGTCGGCAGCAGTCCACCCGCGGCGCGTCGGCTTCCCGGAAGACCAGCATCACCCCGTGGTCGAGGTCCCGCCACCGACGTCGGCCCCGCCTGGCGTCGAACCAGGGCGCCGGACCGGCCCGGCGGTGGGCGGAGGCGTTATATCGCTCATGGGAACTCTCCGTTGTTATTGATATGACCTGTGTGCTACCCCCCTGCGAGTGGCAGAGATTGACGTGGACACCGCCCAGGACCGGGGGGCCTGGCGGCATCCGGTGCGGTTCATCCGCCTCCGTGAGGGACATAGCGCCACAGGACGTTGCCGCCTTCGGTGAGGGCGCCGTGCCCGCCGCCGGGTGACCGCACGGTCAGAGCTGCCCTGTGCATCTCGAGACAGCTCCGGAACGTCGAGGAGTGATCCTGGCGCTGTGTCGGCCTCTCCGCGCTGTCGGAGACTGGCTGACGGCCGCCCGGAGAACTTTTCCGCGTATTCACCGCAGCCACCCGCAGAAACCCGGTGACAGCCGGACAGCGCCGGGCCTTCCTCGCGATCACCGGGGGAGTGTCCGGCGCACCTCTGTGTGGGGCTGCACCCGCCCTGACCAGCAAAAAACCCTCCCCGAAGGGAGGGCGGAAACTGGCGCCCCCGGCAGGACTCGAACCTGCGGCCAAGCGCTTAGAAGGCGCACTTCTGGTTTGCCCACAGTGGGCCACTGACCTGGGCAGATGTACGGCCTGGAGTAGCCTCGCATGCCGACTTCGACACGCATTCGACTGGCTTTTTCGCGTGCGGCCACGCTGGTGGCAGTGCACACTTCTTCGCCGTGGAGATCATCAAGGGCGAGCTTCGGCGTCTGCGGTCCGGTCTCGGAGCTGATGACAGTCAGCAGAGACCGTTTCTCGTGCGGGTCCGGTTCGCCGCCGAAGATCCGGCACGGGTCATCGCTGATGCCCGTGCTGTGCTGACGTCTGTGGTCGAGCGGACGGATGACTGGCCCGCCTTCGAGCGGTGGCCGGAGCTGCTGCCGGCGTGGTTCGTGCAGCGGTGCGCGCCGGAGCACGCGGAGTCGGGGGCTGGCCTGCCATTCGACGCCCAGGCCTGGCTCCGGAAGTGGCAGGCGATGACGCCTGAGCAGAAGGCGGAGTTCAGTCAAGGGCCTTGGACGCTGTCAGGCTGGCTCTACTACTTCGACCCGACCGAGGAGGGGATGGGCGACGACCGCAGCTGGTGGTGGTGGGACGCGGGGTCGGACGAGCCGGGCATGGGCTGGGTTGAGGTAGCTACCACCGGTTGGCCCTTCGGCAGCGGTTCGCTGTCTTGGCTGATCGAGGCCAGCGGTGGCGGAGATCTCACGTATGGCGCGTGAGCGTCCGGGACGCCGGTGGTGGTAGGTGCTGTGCAGCACTCGCGTCGACCATCGCTTTACAAGTGCCGTGGATGTCAGAGTTTCTGATGCTGTACTTCCCTACTGCCCGACGCAAGCGTCAGGGCGGGAGTCCGGCGCGCACCTCAGTGAGAGGCATCGACTGCGATCACCGCGGTCAACACTGCGGCTATGCACAAACCAACGATCATCAGATATCCCTCTTGTGTCTTCCATATCGACTTCTTCAGAATCCTTTCAGTCGTCGCCCTGTTCGGCTTCAGAGGGTCGTAAACAACTCGAACGACGGATTCATCCCCCACGAGTCCAAGATCCTCGGCTGCGATCGTGACATAGTGGCTTTCTCCTCTTTCGTCCTGATAAACGACATCGATTGAAGAAATGTTTGCGTTCCAGCTCGTACCGCCGCATCTACCTTCGGTTCGAACTCCTCTCCTCCTGAGGATCCGCACGTCGCGCAACCCGAAAATTCCCAGCCCCAAACTCGCCAACGCTGGCACATACACCAAGAAGAGGCCCAAATCAGTACCTTTCGTCTTCCGCTGTCAGTGACAACGGGTCAAGGAATGGCTATCGCGTGTTGTCGCGCGGCTCAAGTGGTCGGTGGAGCCTTCGTGGGCGAGTCAAGCTCCATCGAGCGCGATCAGTAGCCGAAGAACTGGTTTCAAAGGCCGCCCAAGTCGACGGAGATTGCTGGGCGTTCGGTTGACTTACGCTGATGTGCCCGCTATTTGTCGTCGCTTGTCGACGTTGGTCACTGTCGGACGGCCCAGAGACGGCCCAGCCTTAGACGCCGTTTCTTATGGTGCGTCTGAACACGCGCGCTGGAGGACAACGAAGGCCCTGCCGAGGGAGTCAGCAGGGAACAGTCGCAGGACGGTGGCCCGGTTCGGCGTCGTGATGACGTAGTGCCGCGCCAGGTAGGAGAGA